>CAIKLQ010000069.1 GCA_903828255.1 uncultured Verrucomicrobiota bacterium | reverse complement strand
TTGCCCTCGCCTATGACCGGCAACGCGGTTTGGTTGGTGGCGTCTGTAACCAGCAAAGCGTGGTTGTTGCCGTACCCGGCGAACAAGGCGCGGCCATCGGGTGCGAACGCGACGGTGGAAACTTCCACGTCCTGCCAGTAGGCGAGCAGGTGGCCATCCAAGCCGGACAGAGTGGAAACGGCTTGGCCGATGACGTTTCCATCCAGTTTTTGTGCGGCAGCCTGTTCCGCCTTTTGCCAATCGCGTGTGGACCAACCGCTTTGGCGGACGAACATCCGGGTGAGTTGGCCGGCTTGAAGTTCGGCCACGGTCGCCGCGTGGGCAGTGTGCAGCCGCCACCAGTTCACCAGTAGGGCGGCGGCAGCCACGAGCCCCAACGCGGCAACGACGGACGAAACCACCAGCCATTTCTTGCGCCGGAGCAAATAGGCTTCACGCTCCACCTCCAATTGCCGCAGCCGCACCACCGATTCATTGCGCCGAAGCAGCTCCAGTTCGTCCCGCAGTGCCTGAGCCGTGGGTTGCCGATCGTCAGGCGAGGGATCACAAGCTCTTTCATACACCGCCTGCAATTCCGCCAAGCCTTGTCGTTCCTCGTCGCCGAGCTTGTCCACATCTGGACAAGCGTGAGGGAATTCCCGCACGTCGTTTCCGGTAGCGGCCATGTAGAGGACCTTGCCCAACGCGAAAATGTCTCCAGTTGGCAGCCCCGCGCCATGTAACGGGACGAACCCGGACGTTCCGGCCAGAGATTTCATCGTCGCGTCCACCGCCGCCACCAAACCCACATCCGCCAGTTTGGCGCGGCCGTTCACGAAGATGATGTTTGAGGGTTTTACGTCCCGGTGAACCAGGTGGCCTTGATGCAAGACTTGGAGCGATTGCGCCAAGGCCAGCCCGTGTTCGATACAGTTTTGGGTGGGAAGCCGTCCACACTGGCTTAGTTCTTCGCTCAACGTCCACGGCCGGTAGCTCGCGGCGAGTTCCGCCGCCGCCAGGTCGGCTTCGCGGTTTGGTGGCTGGGGCAGGGGCTTGCGCGTCACGGCATTATCCGCCAATTCCATGGCATAATAGAAGTATCCGGCGGCGGCGTTTTCACCGACGTTCTTGATCGGCATCAGGCTGCCATCGTTGCCGGAAAGCTCGTCATAGCGGCGCAGGCCGCGAAACTCCTGCTCGTAACTCCGGCGGTCGCCGCCTGCTCCGCTGTAAACGATCTTGACCGCCCGCCACTTGTCCATCAGGTCGAGCGCCAGCCAGACTTCGCCATAGCTGCCCCGCCCAATGCGGCGCAACAGCCGGTGATTGGGCACGACCGGGGCCGCCGCCTCTCGGCTCGCGGACGGGTTTCGGTTCTCGTCGGGTGTGGACATTCCAAGAATCAGCCACTCAAGGCGGGTCCGATTCGGGCGCACTATGGAGCTTTCGCCGGATGTTGCGCAACATGCGTTTTTGAATTTCCAACGGGAGCGCTTCCGCAATCGGCGGTTCGGGTTGGGTTGGCGGAGCCGGGGAACTTTGCGTTGCCCCGGCTCCCGCCGCCGGTCCACCTCCTCGGGGTCTCTCTCTACGGAAGAAAATCTTCATTCCAGCGACTTCCCCTCGCGCAAACGAGCCAGCGCTTCATCCATCATTTTCTGGACGCGATGTTTGGCCAGATGCACGGCGTCCGCGGCCACTTGTGAATCCCCGAAGCAATGCACGGTCTCCGCTACGCTGTGGC
>CAIKLQ010000068.1 GCA_903828255.1 uncultured Verrucomicrobiota bacterium | reverse complement strand
TATGAAGAAACCACCAATCATTATTATGCGAGCGCGGAGGATTGGGAGCGCGGGGTGTTGAGCCGGGTGGACAGGTGGAGTGACGAAAAAGTGCGTTCCTTATGCCAACTCAATGTCAACTAAACAACGACGTTCGTAATAGGCGAGCAATGCCTGCGTCTCGCGCGGATCGAAGACCCGGTGCTTGGCATCCACCCGCACGGCGTCACCACCAAAAGAGGCCGCCAATTTTTCAAAAATGGATGCGAATGTCCCAACGCGCAATTTGGGGTGACTTGCCCGGATGGGATTTTCGCGAGCGTTTTGGAGTGATCCGTAGTTGACTAGTAGGGCATTTAGCAGTAGGGTCACCCCGTGATTTCCGAAGTGGCGCAACCGAAAAATTCTAAATTGGCTTCCCAGGCGGATCGTTGTTCGGCAGAAATCATCAATCAAGTCCGCAACGGCACTTTGCGGCCCTCTCAGAAACTGGGTGAGGAGTCCGTGGCCAAGAAGATGAAGATAGGGCGAGCCCCGGTGCGAATAGCATTTGAACGACTGGTTTCTGCCGGAGTACTGCGCCGCGTTCATCGCGCGGGCACTTTTGTTCGCAAAGTAGGGCTGGAGGAGTATTGCGAGCTTCTGGACATTCGAGCCGTCCTGGAAGGCTTGGGCGCCCGCCTTGCCTGCGAACGAATCACCCGATCCGAACTCGCACCATTGGAGGTTATGGCGCATGAGTTGGACGAAAGGCTGCGGGAGTTCGCGGCTTCCAAAGCGCCGGACTGGGAGAAAGCCCTTCAATTGGACGCTACCTTTCACGCAGAGATCGCCCGTTTGAGTGGCAATCGGGTGCTGCCGCGCATACTTGCAGTCCAGGACTTGGTTCGCTGCTGTTTCCAAATGGGTGTGTCCCTGAACATGCCAGCGGCCCAGGGAGAACACATTCCGCAGCATCAAGAAGTGGTGCGGGCTTTGGGCAGTGGCGATCCCGATCGTGCAGAAAGCACGCTCCGGGATCACATCCTGCTATCAAAAGAGAAGGAAGTCCTCCGGCTCGCTGGAATCAGGGCCAAGCCGACAGGTTGACTGTTGTCTGCCGCTTCTCCCCCGTGACCGCTCGGATTGCATCTAGCTTTCGGGCGGATTGGAAGCCTTCGCAGCAACCACTGGACAGCGATCGTCGGGCAACAGGTCCCGATCAAAAGTCCGAATGGAATGACGCAGGGAAATGATGAACACGTTGCCTCCACGCCCACGGCCACGACTTCCCCCCAATTCCATCGGCATGAGCTTTGTCGTCGAGAACGAAGCCAAGGCCATCCTCATCACCCCCATGTGTTGACTAGCGGCAAGCGGGGACGGGTCACTTCGCCGCTTGCCGCTGAAACCAGGCGCTCAGAGCGTGGCGGTGGTCGTGGATTTTCTCGAAGGCGCGGGCGACATCGTCCATGTCCGCTCGCGAACCGAGGAACATGCTTTGTTCGAGCCAGAGACACTGTTCGCGGCAGAGGAGGTCGCTGTTGGGGCACTGGGTCTTGTCGTAGTTTAGCTTGGCAGCGGCCTTTGGCAGATAGGGTCCGAACGCCTTGTTGCGAAAAAGCGGCTGCTGGTGCAGCGATAGTCCGTAACCGGCCGAGCACGAAATGCCTTCAGCCTGGAGCGCCTTGAGCACTGCCGCGCGGGGCACGCCAAACTTGTCGCCCGCTAGGCGGAGCATGAACAGGTGGTAACTGTGCCGGGTGCAATCGGCATCGCGCTGTTGCGGATACACCCCAGGTAGTTGGGCGAGACGGGATGCGAGGTGGAGCCCGTTACGGTCGCGCGTTTTGGTCTGCGTTTCCAAGCGGTCAAGTTGCGCGTTGAGCACTGCGCCTTGAAATTCGCCGAGGCGGTAGTTGCCAGAGATGACGTGGTGCTCGTACCAAATGCCGGTCGGAATGCGTCCGCAGTTGTGGATGGAGCGACACGCTGCGGCGAGGGCGTCGTCGTTCGTAGTGAGGATGCCGCCTTCGCCGGAGGTGAGGTTCTTGCTAGATTGAAACGAGAACGACGCGATGTCGCCCAGAGATCCCGCTGGCTGGTTCCGGTAGTTCGCGCCGTGGGCGTGGGCGGCGTCTTCGAGTACGAGCAACTTCCGCTTTTTCGCGATGGCCATGATGGCTTTCATGTCGGCGGGTTGACCGGCGAAGTGGACGGGGATGATCGCCCGCGTGCGCGGCGTGATGGCGGCTTCGACCGCTTGGGGATCAAGGTTAAAGGTGTTCAGGTCAACGTCCGCAAACACCGGAACGGCATTCGCCTCGATGACTGCGGACGCCGTCGAGAAAAAGGTGTAGGGCGGTATGATGACTTCATCCTCGGCGCGGATGCCCGCCGCCAAGAGCGCGATGCGCAAGGATACTGTGCCGTTGACGACGCCGATGCCGTGTTTGCAGCCGTGCATCGCGGCGAAGCGATTTTCAAATTCGGCCACTTCCGGCCCGTTCAGCTTGCCCCATTTGCCGCTGCGCAATGTGCGGAGCAGTCGTTTTTCCTCCGGCGGGCCGAAGACGGGCCAGGAGGGGAATGACTTGGTGCGGGTTGGGGTTCCTCCGAGGAGGGCGAGTTTCGGTGACATGATTTGAGTTCGGGTTTAATCGGTTGCAAATTTAACCGCCTTAGCGTTACCTAGCGGGCAGAGAAAACGCAAGCGTGAGGTTCAGCAGCGCGGCTATTTGGGCGCCGCCCGCACCTCGTCCACGGAGCGATGACCGACAACCATCGCCGCCCGCAACGTGACCGAATAGCTCCCGTCTGAGGTTTTCGCGAGCCAGATCTTGCGTTGAACTTTGAGTTTCTCTGGCGCGGCGCTGCTTGTGATGATTTCGTGCCGGACGCGTCCGTCCATCATGGCTGCGGTCGCAGTATTTGCCCGGCAGTTCACGACCGCAGCGGTTTAAGTATCAAGCGGACCAGCCGGGCTTTTCTGCGGTTAAATGGACTCGCAAATCAGCATGGAAGCTCAACTTCGCAAACTTTTGCCCATGTAAATGCAGCCGTCTCTCCCTTCGCCGACGCGCAGGAGTTCCTGAAAACCCAGCTTCTGGTAGAACCCGAAGGCCGGCGGGTTCATCATGCTCACACCCAGATGCGCGCCGGGCGCACCGCGCTGACGGAGTTTCTCCATGACCATTTCCATCATGCGCCGGCCGTAACCGCGACCTTGCGCCCGATCCAACAAATCAATGTGCAGGTGCGACGGATACTGGTCATACGGCTCCGGCATGGTGTAATCCGGGCTGTGATACCAGGAGTGGACCAACTGTGAGCGGGTCCAGCTTGCGGGGTCGCCTGATGGCATGGGAAACCGGGCGCACAAATCCGGGCGCCACTCTTTTTCGTAGCGGGCGAAAAACACACGCGAATCAAACGCCCCCAGCGCGTAGCCGCAGATGCCTTGATCGTCCTCCAGAATGAGACTCAGTTCCGGCTCGTACGCGAGATAGGGGCCAACAAAGATACGTCCCAGCGCGTCGGGGTCTTCGCGGTAAAAGGGTTCGCCGTCTTTGCCGAAGTCGCCGGTCTTGAGGCAAACGTAGTAAGCGCCGGCTTGATCACCCGTGCGCGCGGGACGAATGGTGCAATCGTTCATGGAATTACTGGAGTTGGCTGGGTTGGTTGTTCGTAATTTGGAAAAAGTCTAATTTCCGATAAGCAAACACTGGGGTATTCCCTCTAGTCTTCTCAGAAGGGGAGATCGTCCGATGCAGATTTCCTGCGTTTCCTCGGCACGAGGGGCGGGGAGAAACGATCTGACACCTGCGCCGTCGGGGCTATCGTGCCGTCGGTTTGGGGCTGGAGCAAGCGCTGCAAGCGCGCCACCAGGCCGCCGCGGTATGTCCCTGGAAGATGTGAGTCAGGATGGTAAGCATTGGTTTCATTTCCGCTGGTTGATTTGAAGGCGACGTAGCGGTCCAACAAATCCAACTCTTCGCGAAGTTCCCACACGCGGCGATTCAGCGCGTAAAACAGCGGGCGATGACGTAGCTCGGTCAAGCGGAAGCAGAACTCTCGCAAACGGGCGATCTGTTGTCGGAAGGCTGCAGCTTCGCCGCCCCAGGTCGCGGGATTACCTGCGACCAAATCGCGCCCGCGTTCAAACAAGGCGCTCGCTTCCGCGCCGTCTTCGTGCGGCAGGTAATAGCAATCCCCAAGCAGGATCAAATCCTCTAGCGCCAACGGCTGGCCCGAAGTCGCAAAATGTGGAAGCCACTCACGCATCGCCGCCAGATAGGCTTGGCGGGCATCCCAAGTTCCCCGGCAATGGACGAATTCCGCCAGCGTGCGCAGCGGCACGAAGTTGAACGGGAATTCGGTGTTCGGATTGGAGAGCAACCCGCTTACTTCGCTCCGCAACTCCGGTGGCCTTCCGCTGTATGGCCCGCAAAAAAATCGTCGCCCGTCGTAGTCGTTGGCGTGGAGGTTGTCCCAGATGAGCGGCTTTCGGCGGAGCACCGTTTGCAGTTCCTGGACGTGCGCCACGGTGATTTCGCGCGCGATGATTTCGGGCCCGGTCCAGCAAACGTCAATCTCTGGCAGCAGTTCGCGCCCGACGGCGGCGAGGTACCCCTCGCCACCCAGTTTAGCTTCGGCCATGCGTCCGCAGTAAGGCGTGGGACAGAAAAGAAACCGCGCGGCGGGGCAGCGTTCGCGCGTCCAGCGGAACAGGGCATTGACGACGTGGCACTGCGCGGAGGCAAACGAACCGAAGCGCTGATTATCCTCGGGGTCCATGCGATCGGGAATGTCATCGAAGAGCAGGGAGAAATTTTGGCAGCCTAAAGTCAGCATCTGCTCAAAGCGCCGCTTGAGCTGATCCAACTCCGTTGGATGGGCGTAGCGGATGTCCAAGCCGGGGCTGAGCGCATAGACGAAGCGGAGGCGGCGTTGCTGGCAGGCTTGGATCAATTGGCCGAGCGCTTCGGTTTCGGCGCCGGAGTAAAGTTCGCGCCAGATCGCGCGTTGGTTCAAGTCGTCCTTAGGAGCGTAGAAATAAGTGTTCAATCCCCACGCGGCCATCCAGTCGAATAGCTCAAAGCGTTCCGCCTGCGTCCACGGCGGCCCGTAAAAGCCTTCGATCACGCCGGCTAGGAAATTGTTTGGCTCGTGTGTTGCCATGTGCCCGTTCGATTTGCCGCGAACAAGTTAAGCGCTGAACCAATCCTCTGGCAAGGCTACTTGGCTGTAATCACCAGACTGGAAGCAGCGACCTCGGGGGAATAAGTGGAGCCATTCCCCGGCCAAACATTCCCCGGCCTTCATTGCGTGCGACCATTTTGTCGCCGCGCGGGGCCGCCTCGCAACCGGGATTACGCGCCTCTGGGATGTGGTTTTCGGCGTCACGCCGAAACTATCTCCCTCCAACCTTTTCACGCGAGAGCATCCATGCATAGGAAGGTTCTTTCAAAACTCCGCCCGCTGAGGTCGGCGGGCATTACTAAATGCGGGTTGGGGCGGGAAAGTTCTAGGCCGAGGGTCTTCGCGTACTCGAGTGGGTAAATTTGAAAGGCAAAGCAGCATTTGAGGCCCTGTTTACAGCCTAAATTAAATGTTTTTGTGCCCTTCAAATCGGTTACGCTTTCTCGATGGCAAAATTGCGATTGCGGCGAAACCT
>CAIKLQ010000067.1 GCA_903828255.1 uncultured Verrucomicrobiota bacterium | reverse complement strand
CGATAATCTCATGGTCCTGCGCCAGCCGTGGCTTAAGGGGCCGCTCGTCGAACCGCTCTGGTGGGTTCGCTACGACCGGGTGTGGATTGAAAAATAGATGAACAGGAACCATACAAAGAGAACGAAGGTGAGGCGCAACAAACTCCCGGCAAAGTCCCGGAGCCGGCTCCGCACGCCTTTCTCCCCTTCTTCATTCGCTTCGTTTGCTCGTGTTATCATTCCTTTCCTGCTTTTGTTCAAATGCTAATCCGACTCATCAACCGCTTGTTCTGGTCCGCCGTGACTCTGCTCGCCACGGCCGTACTCACGTTTTTCCTCGTCAACGCCGTGCCCGGAGACGTGGCGCGCGTCATCGCCGGCCCAAAGGCCTCTGCCGATGTGATCAAGGCGATTCACACGAAATTCCATCTCGATGAACCGATATGGAAGCGCCTGGGCTATCATCTGAACAACCTGGCCCACGGGGATCTGGGGCAGTCCTACGTGACGGAACAACCAGTGGCCGAAGCCATCCTGACCCGGCTGCCGGCGACCGCCGCTCTTTCCGCCCTTGCCATTGTCTTATGGATGCTCCTGGCCGTGCCGCTGGGCGTGCTGACCGCCAAATACAGCGGATCGTGGTTTGACCGTTTCGTGCTGGTCCTGGCCACACTCTCCCTCTCGCTGCCAGCCTTCTGGCTCGCGCGCATGTTTCAGTATTGGCTTTCCTACAAGCTGGGCTGGTTTCCGGTGGCGGGGTTTCGCGGCTTCACCGATCTACTGCTGCCCGCCGGGACGCTCGCGCTATTGTTCGTGGGCTATTACGCCCGGCTGATTCACAGCAACATGATGGAGGTGCTCAACAGCCCCTACATCCGCGCCGCCCGGGCGAAAGGGGCATCCGAAAGGGCAGTACTGTTCATCCACGGCCTTCGGAACGCGATGGTCCCGGTGATAACAGTTTTGGGCATGGACGTGGCCGGATTGCTGGGTGGCGTGCTTTTCGTGGAAAACGTCTTCGCGCTGCCGGGCATCGGCACGCTCGCGGTGCAAAGTGTCTTTAACCTGGACGTGCCGATCATCATGGGCACGGTGATGTTCAGCGCCGTCATCGTCGTGGCGGCGAACCTGGTGGTGGACGTGCTCTACCGCTGGATTGATCCGCGCATCAAAGTTGGGGCCTGACCTTATGCATATCCTCGAAATCAAAAACCTTCAGCTTGAGTTCGGCGCGGGCAAGACAGCCGCCCGTGCGGTGGACGGCGTATCCCTCTCACTGGAGGCCGGGAAAACTCTCTGCCTTGTCGGCGAGAGTGGCTCGGGTAAGAGCGTCACGGCGCTATCCATCGCGAAACTCGTACCGGTGCCACCCGCCCGTTACGTTGGCGGCGAGATTTTGCTCGAAGGCCGTGACGTGTTGAAAATGACTCCCCGCGAACTGCGCGAGATTCGCGGCGGTTTGGTGAGCTATGTCTTTCAGGAACCAGGCGCGTCGCTGAACCCGGTGTTTCGCATCGGGCCGCAGATCAAGGAATCCCTTCGATACCACAGACCAGCGGCAGCGACGGACACAGAGGTTATCCGGCTGCTGAAGCTGGTCGGCATTCCCGCGCCGGAGGCACGGCTGAAAAATTATCCGCACGAAATGTCCGGCGGCATGCAGCAGCGGGTGATGATCGCGATGGCACTAGCCTCGCAGCCGAAGTTGCTCGTGGCGGACGAACCCACCACCGCGCTCGATGTCACCATCCAGGCCCAGATCATCGAACTACTTCGTGATTTGCGCCGCCAGTTGGGCATGGCGGTGCTGCTGATTACCCACAATCTGGGAATTGTGGGCGACCTCGCAGATGACGTTGCGGTGATGTATGCGGGGCAGATCGTCGAGCACGGGCCGGTGCGCGAGGTGCTCCAGCGCCCGCTGCATCCTTACACGCGGGCGTTGATCCAGTCCGTGCCGGAACTCGAGACCGACGTGGCGCGGCTCACGGCGATTCCCGGTACCGTCCCGCTGCCCGGCGCATTCCCGATCGGCTGCCGCTTTAATTCGCGTTGTCCGAAAGCGCTGCCTGCCTGCGCTGCCCAGACTCCGGAACTTGTGCCGGACGGGAACGGTCGGCAAGTGCGTTGCCCCTACGCCCAATCCCAAATCCAAACTCCAAAACCCCCGTTCGCATCGTGAACCTCCTCGAAATCCAAAAGCTCAAAGTCCACTTCCCGGTTCACCAACCGTTGTTTGGCCGTGCGAAAGAATTCGTCCACGCCGTGGATGACGTGAGCTTCGCCATCGCGCCGGGTGAGACTGTCGGACTGGTTGGCGAAAGCGGTTGCGGCAAGACCACGCTCGGCCGGGCCGTCATCAAACTCATCGAACCGACTTCGGGCCGAATCGTGTTTGAAGGCGAAGACATTGCCGCCCTAAGTGGCCCGGAACTGCGCGCCCGCCGACGCCGCTTCCAGATGATTTTCCAGGATCCATACGGCTCTCTAGACCCGAGGCTCACCGTCGCGGACGTGATCGGCGAAGCGCTTGATATTCATGGCCTTGCTTGCGGCGCCACCGCGCGACGCCAGCGGGTTGACGACTTGCTCAAGGATGTGGGATTGGACCCCTCTCACGCCTCGCGCCTGCCCCACGAGTTCAGCGGCGGACAGCGCCAGCGGATCGGCATCGCCCGTGCCCTGGCGGTCGAACCGAAGCTCATCGTGTGCGACGAACCGGTCAGCGCGCTGGACGTGAGCGTTCAGGCGCAAATCGTCAACTTACTCCAGGATCTCCAGCAGCAATACGGCATCGCCTATCTCTTCGTCGCGCACGACCTCGCTGTGGTGAAACACATCAGCCGTCGTATCTTCGTGATGTATCTTGGCCGCATCGTCGAGTCCAGTGTGGCGAAGGAAATATGTTGTTCACCAAAACACCCCTACACCCAGGCGCTCATCTCGGCGGTGCCCGTCGTGGATCCCGACGCCAAACGCAAGCGAGTTCTCCTCTCCGGCGACTTGCCGTCACCCATTCACCCTCCGCGCGGTTGTCCGTTTCATCCCCGCTGTCCGGTGGCTGAAGCGCGCTGCAAAACCGAAGTGCCTTTTTTGCGAGAAATCGAACCGGGCCATCATGTTGCGTGTCATCTGAACGTGTTCCAGCAAACAGTCCTTTAGTGTTGCTGGTTGGGGGAATAGCCACAAAAGCCGATTTGGCAACGCTCACGAAAAAGCAGCACCACTACCTGGTCAACGACAGCCTCTGGGGCAGACGGCTTACCGGGAACAGGGCTTGAGATGGCTGGAGTTCTGAGTAAACGACGAAGCTCATCTCCCGGGTCGCTGCAGCTCGATTGATTGGAGGATCAACTCCGTGCCGGAAGGAGGTTGATTCACCGTTTCGATGGCGAGAGCTGTGATCAGGCCCCGGTATTCGGGGGAGTCAGCAAGTTTGAGCTGGTAGCTGTGGGACTTGGCATCCGGGTTCAGGGG
>CAIKLQ010000066.1 GCA_903828255.1 uncultured Verrucomicrobiota bacterium | reverse complement strand
GCGCCGCCGCAGGAAACTGCGATGCAACTGGGGCAGAAGTCACGATGGATTGCCGGCGTCCGGAAGGGCAACCGCCGATGCCTCCGGTGGCAACGGTTTCGGTTCGCTGGCAGGTGTCCGCCGCCTGTGCCCGTGCCGGCTTTCCGCGAAGGCGTGAATGTCCTTTTCGCCGGAACGGAGGAAATCCAGAAAGTCCACGCCCATGTATTTGCAGGTTTCACACAGACTCAGCAGAACCAAGTAGTCTCGGATGCCTTTTTCGGTGGTGACTCCCCCGATGACATGCCGGAGCTTGGCAAACGGCTTGACGGCGTGTTCAGCGTTGTTGTTGTTCCATGGCACACCGTCGAAGCTCAGAAATGTAAATAGCTTGTCGCGGTTCTTCTCCAATCGCTCCTTGAGCTTTACTGCTTTTTCGCTCCGCAATGGCAAGTCGGAAATCTGCCGATAGAATCGATCCACATCTGCCAGATGCTTCCTCAAGAAACGACGTTTGAGGCCGTACCGATCAATGGTTTCCACCATCGGCTTGACCAAGACTGAAAAGGCCAATGAGAGACGCTTCAGTTCCTCATCGTAGGGGTTCTTTAACAGGTCGTCGTTTAGGTCTCGGATGAGATGGATCAAGCACTTCTGTTGAGGACACTGGATTGCATCGTATGCGGCGTAGAAGTCGGACACCAAGACCCCTTTGAACTCCTTCAGCATGGTCTGGAGTAAGTCGCCCTCCCGAGTCTCGCTATACACGTAGGCCACTTCTTCCATGCTCGCAAACACCCACACGAATCCGTCGTTGCCTCGAATGCTGATCTTTGTTTCATCGGCATGGAGCAAGCGACCATCGCACAACCGTTTCAAAAGTGCGTCGTAGGTGCCTCGGTACGTCTTGGCACCTTGTTCCTTGATGCCGTGGGTCGCCTGCCCAATCCCTAGCTCAAATCCGAACAGCCTGTTCAGACTGCTGTCAACATGGGTCTGTGCTAACCGCAATTCGATGTTCAGATAGAGCGCGTAAGCGATGAGGTCAGGGCCTAACTTTCCGCCGGCCCAGCATTTCTCTTTGGGCGGGAAAATTACCCCACAACTTTGGCATCGGTACCAGTAGAACTGATACCGCGTAATCCACCTCTTCACTCCGTGCTTCATGAACTTGAGATCGAAGACAGTCTTCGTGCATTTTTGCTGCCTGTGGCATTTCTCCGAGTTGCACTTCGGACAGGAACGAGGCCGACTGCACTCGATGATCTTGTTGGGAGGCAAGACCCGTGGGGACCTTGCCTTTCGCCTTACTGCGTGTTTTATGCTTCCGCTCGACTTCACATAGACCCGCTCCCGCTGGTAGTCCCAATAGGCTGCGTTGTTTATGGCGTCCAGTTCCGGGAAGGCGAACGTGTTCCGTTTGAAACCATACGGGTGCTCTCTCTTCAGTTTCACGGTATCAACAATCTCACCGTGGGAGGCGTTTCCTGCCTGCGGCGCACCCTCATGCAAATCCAGAAGCTTGTGTGCCACCGCCTCAAGAGCGGCGCAATCCTCGGTATTGTATGTGAGCAGCGCCTGTTTTGCTGCGGACACTCTTGATGCCTCCCAATCTTGTCGCCAGGCGACGGTTCGAATCCCGGTCGCGCTCGGGTTTGACCACCGAAATCCCAGATTCCCGGCGATCTCCTTCAGTCCGTTGGAAAAAGTCGGAAAGTAAACCTGCGCGAAAGTCACAGACAAAATGTTCATCGCAACATGGATGGCTTTTGCTGCCACAGAGCCATCAGGCGGTTTCCCGTGTCGCTCACACATTCGGTTGAGGAAAGTCGTTTCATAACTCCCGTAGTGAATCAGCACCGGCTTCTCGACGGTTTCGAGGATGGCGAGGAATTCCCGCCAAATCTTCCCCTCGTCCGCGACGGTGTCCGCCCACAGGCTGTGCTGGGCGGCGGAATCGCCATTGCCGATGCGTAGGCCGATGAGGTAGTAGAAATCGCGGTCGGGCAGGCCCTCGACATCCAGATAGACAGGGGTGCCTTCGATCTTGAGTTCCGGGCTGCCGACGATGTGGATTTTCTTCTCCCGAATCGCCAGCGCCTTGAGCGAGTGGTGATATTTCTCCCGCTTGTTGCGCAGCTTTTTGGTGCGGCGGCGCGGGCGGAAGGTGTAGGAGAGTTGCGTGACGGTGAAGATGCCTTTGCTGCGGAGCTTCTGCCGCTCCTTCGCATTCATGCCGGCCAGCAGGCTGAGGTCGTCCTTCTCCAGCGCGAGCTTCCGGCAGCGGGCCTGGAATTCGCATTCGGCGCAGTGCCGGTTCAGGACGAGATCGGGAGGCGGAGGAGCGGAGCACGGACCGCCGAGTCCGCGGGTTTCGTCAGTCGCCTGCGACGCTCGGGCAAGGCTTTCCTCGCTCCGGGGATTGGCCGGACTGGAGAGCAAGGCGGCGATTTTCTCGAGGCGTTTCCTCACGTCACCGAGGAGTCCACGTGGTTTAGCGTGGGCACGCGCGGTCTTGGCGGTCCGCGCTCCGAGTTTCACGGTGAGCGTGGCGTGGTCGTCGCCGTGGATGATTTTGCCGAGGCTGACGTCGCGTCCGAGAGCTTGGGCGAGCACCAGTGCATCGAACGCCAGCAGCAACCGGTCGTCCGCGGTGAGCTTGTTGCGGAAGATGAAACGGATGGGAACGAATTGAGCCGCCTGGCCGCGCCCTTCCGCCGGCACGCGCTCGACGGCGTGAAGATGGGATTCCAGTGCGGCAGGTGGAGTGCGGGGTGCGGAATCCGGCGGCGGCGCGGTCGTTTCCAGCTTTTCCCCCTCACCACGAACCTCCCCCTCACCCGGCCTCCGGCCACCCTCTCCCCCGCTCCGAGCGGGGGAGAGGGCAGGGAGAGGGAGCGCCGAGGCTCGCGCCACCACCTCCACCGCCAGCCGCCACTTGCCGGCCTTCAGATTCTCCGGGGCCGGCGAGCGCATGGACTCGCCGGGCGGTGTCGCCGCCAGCAAGCGTTCGGCTTCGGTGGCGCGGAAGGACTCGTTTTGCGACTGCACCCATTCCGCGTAGGGGTTGCCGCTGGGTGTTTCGTGGGTGGCCCGGAGCCAGCACTTGGTCGGGCATTTCAGGAACGCTTCGAAGAGAGACGGCGTGATCGTCATGGCGGCAAAATACGCCTGCTCGAGATTTTGGAAAGGGGTGGGTGCGCAAAATGATTTCCTCGGTCCACCTGTAGAAACCCGCCGCGGCTTTCCGTTCCTCCCCTTGGACATGAAGATTCGGCGGCGCTGGTGGCAGTGACCGCCGTCCCCGAAAGACGATGCTAAACAAAGCAAACCTTAAGCATTTTATGAAAACGACCATTCTCCTCCTCGCGTTGGCACTCGGCGCTTCGACGCGCCTCATCACCGCACAAAACCAAAACCCACCGTCATCGGGTGGCAACCAGCGCCCGCCTCCGCGCGACGGCGGCGCGGGCAACGACCGCGGCGGCAATGGACCGGGGCAAACCGAAACCCTCACGGACGCGCAGAAAGCGCAAGTGAAGGCCATTCTCTCCAAGTTCGACCCGAACGCGCTCACGGCGGACAAAGCCAAAGCCATCCATGAAGCTTTCCGGGAGGCGGGCTTGCGCGGCGGGCCAGCGATGTCAGAGACCATCCAGGCTGCGGGTTTTAGCCCGGACAAACTGCGCGACCTTGCGCCACCGCCCGGAGACGTCGGTGGCGGAAATGATCGCCCGCCGCGCGAAGTTGGTGCGGCACAGGGCAGCAACGAGCGTCAGGAGCCGCGGGGACGGGAAGCCGGAGGGCAGGGTGGTTACTCGATCGAGCAGGCGGTTTCGGATCGCGCGCAGTTGAACACGATTGCCTTCGACGGTCTGGCGTTTCTGACCGGCGACTTTGGCTGCAACACGTTCCTGCCGCCGGGCAAGGTGGCGGATTTCTGCGGCTTCCAATACATGTGTGACGTGGACAGCAACGAACTGGGCTACAACACGTCGTTCGTGCCCCGCGCGGCCAACAACGTCCTCTTCATCCTGACCGCCGAACAAAAGGCGCAACTTGTCGCCCTCGCCAAGGAGCAGGAAACCATGCTGACCGAGTTCGTGCAGAAACGCTTCCCGTTGATCAAGGCTTTCTGCCGGCAACTCGAAGGCAACTTCCCCG
>CAIKLQ010000065.1 GCA_903828255.1 uncultured Verrucomicrobiota bacterium | reverse complement strand
GTCGGCAGCCAGATGCGGCGCTGGGGACGGCGATCTCTTCCCGCGCCAACGCCAGTTCGTGCAGGCCCAGCGCCAGGTTGCGCAACGTCACCAGCACTTGCGCGGCACCGCGCTGCGACACGCCGCAGGCGTCTGCGCGAAAGGTCACGTCGCGGCGGTAGTGGGTGCCGTTTTCAATCGCGTCCCAATGGCCGCGAATGAGCGCCAGCAATGCGGCATCGTCGTACTGGACCGCCACGGCGCTGGTGACGTAATAGGCGATTTATTGATAGGACTTTGGTTTCTGGACGCTTCGCGGTTTATCGAGAATTGCTTTTCAGACGAATTGCTCGCGGCCCAGATTTTAGCCATTGGAAGCGATATTGCCACGACTATTTTCAATTCTCTTCAAATTCCCTTCAAATTTTTCCAGGGCGAAGCAGCAGCCCCGTTTTCCCTGGCGGACGGCTCGGTACCGTCGGTTTTCCGGCCCCAAACCGGCCGGCGGAGGTGGCGGCAGGGCACACCCCACCGGCGGGCCGCCAGCGGCATTTTTTGCGTGGCACCCTGGGCGGGATCAGTCGGTGAGGACGTTTTCGTAGTCAGGCATGGGGTCCACGTCGTCAAACGGCTCGCGGACCCACGGCCCGGCGTCTGCCGCTGGCGGTGAAGGTGAGCACGATATTCGTGCTTTGCCCCGGCGTCAGCGGACCCAGGTTGCTCCAGGTCAAATTGGTTCCGGCCACGACTGCGGTAGGCGCGAGACTGGCCGAAACAAAAGTCAGGGCGTTGGTCGGAAAACTGTTTGTCAGCGTGACTGTCGGCAGGTTGGTGCTGCCCGTGTTGACCACTTGCAGGCTGAATTGCACGGTGTTGCCCACAGACGTCGGACTGGCGGTCAGGAGGGTGGCCGTCACCCGGATACCGCCGGTGCCCGCTGGCATCGGAATAGTGGCGGTGTCGGTAGTCACATCCGCCGGGTCGGTTGCGTCGGTGTAAGTCACCTGAATCACCGAACCTTGGGTGGCGGTGAGCGACCCGCTGTTGTGGTCGCTGGCGGGGTTGATCAGGGGGATGCCGTTGGTGAACACGCCCGTGTTGGGGCCGGTTTCCGTCAGCGTGACCAGTTCGGAATCGCCGCTGCTGCTGGTCACCGTAGCCGTGACGGTTTGGGCGGTGGTGCTGTTCGTATTCCGGTTCATGTCGGTCACCCGGACCCACGCCGTGCTGTTCGTTTCAAAGTTGTTGGTGCGGGGGCCGTTGTTGCCGCTGGTGAACTCGGTGGTACTCGGAGTGCCCAGGTCGAGGAAGTTCATCACTACCCCAGTGGAAGCCGAGTTGCTCACTCCCTCCGTGCCTTCGTGAGCCGTCGCGGTGATGGTGTAGCCGCCCACCGTCGAGCCAGTGCGCCAGACATACTCGTAAGTCCGGGCGCAGCCGGTGTCATTGACAATACTGGCACTGGTCAGGGTCGTGCTGATGTCATCCGCCGTGCCCGGGCCGTCAATGACCAGCCCGACGCTGCTGATATCGTAGCTGCCAAACGGATCGCTCACCACCACCCGCGCATACAGCGTCTGCCCGTTATTCGGCGCGGACTGCAACCCGCCGCCGGGATAGGGGGCATCGTAAATCCCAATGCTCTGGGCGGAGATGACCGTGGTAGTCGGCAGCACGACCTTTGAGGCATTGGTCGTGCTATCGTAAAGGATGGAGAACGGTGTGCCGCTCCCATTCGAGACGGTGAGGCTGATCGCCTCACCGGAAGGCACGGTAACCGCGCTGCCCAGCGTGGTGGTCCAGTCAAGCTGATAGGTCGCAGGGTAAACGGGTGCTGGCTGGAGGGAAACCTCGCCGGCAACCCAGGCTGCGCTCGGACTGCCGGTCCAACTTGACGTCACACTGGAACTCCCGTCCTGGGATTGCCCGGCCCCTGCGGTGTTGCCGCTATTGGCGCTGGCACTCCACAATCCTGTTGCGGTGTTGGTATAAATGCCGGTCGTCCGTCCGGCCACTACCCCAAACACTACTTGGCCTGCAGCGGAGGTGATAGCTGGGGTTGCCGGGGTAGTGGACGTACCGTTGGTTGAAACGAAACCGCTGGAATTGGTGGGAGTAGTCTGGTTCACCCCAGCGTAGGTCACCGCTCCAATAACCGCACCGTAGCTCAGCCCGCCACTCCAATTGACCACCAGGTTGTTGGCTCCGGTTGGGGGATTGGTGCGCGCGTAGATGTACATTACGGCGCTGGAACCATTCGCGGCGGTTCCCCACCGCGTCAGCGCTTGAGTGTTGTAAGTCACTGAGCTCACGGTTCGGCTGCTGGTGGAGTTCCGATAGGAGATGCCCACCAACAAAATCCTGTTGGTACCAGTGCTGCCCGAATCGTAGGAACTTGTAAGGGACGACACGTTCCCAGCGTTGGTCGAGACGGCAGCGCCTACCACGTTGATGGTCGTCCCGCCGCTGAGCAGCGTAACCGTAGGATTGTTAAGGGTGGCGAAAGTCGTAGTTCCATGCTTCAGGCTTGCCGTGACCGCCGGATTGGCCGGCAAGGAGCCACTGGCCAAACTTACGTAATTCGTCACCAAAAGCGCTCCCGCTTGCGGCATGATGAAGGGCGTGCAGAAGTTTGTGGTTTGGGTGAATGTCGCGGCCGGGGTGGAGGTAGACGCCGCCCTAATCGAAACGGCCGTGGCTGCATAACGCTTTGAAGCCGCGCCTGACCAAGAGACCTGCACAGAAGCGGCTCCGGCCTTCGTGCTGCCTACGCCACGAATATTGAGCGTGGTTTGGTTCCACTGATTGGTTTGGCCTGTTTCTGTGTAGGTCGTCGTTTCCGCAGCCAGCACGCCGAGGACCAAGGAATTTGCGTCCGAACTGACTGTAACAGTGGGTGTAGAGCTGGAACTGGTGGAGGAGGATCGGGCTTTGGAGCCAATCGGGGTCGTCTGATCCACGTTGGTAAAAGTCATGATGCCGACGTTTAGGTTGGTGGACGCTCTGCTGTATTTGACGATGAGGTTGGCCGTGCCGGGAGTCGGATTGACGAGCATCCAGATCTCGGAGCGGGGTTTGTAAATACTCGATGAGGATGTGTTATTCCAATTTGTTACCAGGGTCAGCGCCACTCCGCCGTAAGTGACATTGGTCGTCAAAGTTCCACCGCCGCTATTCGTGGCGTAGGACAACCCAACGAGCAGCAGCCGGTTTGGCCCGGTGCCAACGGTGTGGCCGAGCGTATAGGAGAGGTTACTGGCGGTGTTATTTCCCGAGGTGGTGTTATCTACGCCGATGGTCTGGTAAGTCGTCGGGCCCAAGATAGCGGTTTGGGCGGTGGTGGTATCGGAGGTCGCCGCCGGGTCAATCCGGTCCAGGCTTTGGTCCGGCGCATTGGTGCCGCTGAGGTAGAGCACCTTGGTCAGGGAGGGGGCGACGATGGTGGCGGTGGCGGTGGAGCTGCTTCCATAAGTCGGGTCGGTGTAACTGATCAGCAGGGAATCGCCCGCCGCGACATACAAGGTGCCATCGTTGGGGCCGAGACCGCTGGTGGTGGAAGTGGTTAGCGCGGCGCTCGTGAACACTCCGGTGTTGTTGCCGGTTTCAGTAAGCGTGACGACCTCGTAATCGCCGCTGGTGGGGTCCTGCACCACCGCGGCCGTGGTCTGCACCGAATTGCTGCTGGTGTTGGCGGCGGCGTTGGTCAGCGTGACATAGATACTACCGCCCACGGCGTAGCTGGAGGTGGTACGGCCGGCGGCATCTTTGAAGTTGACGGCGCATTGCGGCGCGGGAGCATTAGTCGCCGGGGTGGTCACAATGGTCTGCGCGGTGACATTAAATGCGGCCGCGCTGACGGTGTTTGTGATGGCGCCGGCGGCGACGATGGTACACAAGTAGGTGAAAGTGCTGCTGCCCCCTCGCAGAATCATCGGAATGGTGTACCCGGGAGAATCCAGCGGGAAAGGGGTGCTCGTGATGTCGTCTGGAACGGGCACTCCGTCCCGGGTAGTGCTTCCCGCAAGGTAGGCGAGATTCGTCGGCGGGGCGTCCACCACCACCAGGTTGCCCAGCGGCAGCAGCCCCTTGTTATCCACTTCGACGGTGTATTTAATGATGTCGCCCACCGTGAAACCGGAAGCGCCGCTATCCGAGTATTCCACCACGGATTTGGTGATGATGGGCACTGGAAACGGCAGCACGGTGGTGCCGAGGTCCAGGTACGGGTTGCCCGGCGCCGCCACGGAAGGATCCTCGCCCCACGCCACGCTGATGGGGGTGCCGTCCACCGTGTAGATGCGCATCGCGGTTTGGTCCTTGCTGGGGTCGTAAATCCGCAACGATTGGAAGGCAGCAATGGTGAAATTGGTGTCGTATTTTTGCCCGTACCTGTCGGTCAATGCACCATTTCTGTCGCCATGATAATCCACGTAAACGGTGGTGGCTTTGGCGGCGGTCACCCAGACGGGGCTGCCATTGACGGTGCCGTCGCTGCTGCCCGCGCCCCAACCCACCACCGCCACGGTGGTCAACTCGCTGTCGGAAAGCGGCGTGAAGCCCCAATTGTAGGCCGTGTCGGAGCTCGGATTCGCCCCCGCCGTTGAAAGCACAATCAGGCTCGCCCCGTTGGTGGAGGCGAAGCGGGCCCCGGAGTTGACGGGCATTTGGAACTGGTAGCAACCGCCGTTGGACACCACGAAAGTGCCGCTGCTCACCATTGTGTTGTAGCTGACCGTTACGTTCGTGGGATTCGGGTTGTAAACATAGGTGAAGGTCGGGTTGCCCGATGCCGAGCCTACCGGGGTCTGGTAGCTCGAACTCCACTGGGCCGACGAGTAGAGCGTGAACCAATCTGCCGCGTAACTGGCGCCGACATGGCCAATGATCAAGTCAGCCTCGATGGGCTTGGAGGAGCTCACCGTCCCGCCCTTGCGGAAACCGCCGTTGATCAGGTAGGACTCACCCTGGTTCAACGTCACTGCGAAGGGGGTTCCCCCGTTAACATTGGTATTGATAGTTACGACCGTGCCGTCCTGCGCCGCCATGACGCTCATGCCCACGTAGGTGAACAGCTTGTTGGTCATGTCCTGCCCGACTGGGCTGACAAAATTGGTCCCAAAATCCAAGGTTGATTGCACCGCCACCGACCCACCGAGCACCGAACCCGGCGTGGTCGGCCACATCGCGCGGGTGATCACCACCGCCTTGGTGGCCGCCACCCGATCCCGGCCATCATACAATCGCGTCGCAGGATTGCGCGGCACGGTCACATTATTGCGCAACGTCAGCACGGTGCCGTTGGTAAAGGAGACGAGATCGTGCGTGAACCCGGGCGGGATGCCGTTGGCATCATTGCCATCGCCCCAGACAAGGGTCGTGGCCTGAGTCGGATGGGCCAAGTCCGTTTCGTAGCCGTCCTCCCAATGATCGTAATAGAGGAGCGTGGCGTCCCCCGAGATGACGATCGAGGTGATGGAATCCAGGTTCGTGCCCACCCCGGAGGCTATCGTCGCAAACGACTGGCGTGCCAAGGCCTCCGGCATGGGCAGATAAAACTCCTGCACGAGGCTGGCGGCTCGCGCAGGCAGAACGGCGGCAAGAAAGCCGCAGATGATAACAAGAAGCAGGCGGCCACCACCACGGTTCCTGTGAACCTGGCTGGACTGTGTTTGCATCATCATAATGTCTGACATAACTTCGCTACGGTGTTGTGAAAGAGATCCCGCCGCCGCGCGGAGAATCAGACGCGAACGGCGTCGCATCTCCACCGCCGGTGAAAACGCGCCTGGCCCGGAGTTCATGCGGATTCTAGCAAGGATTCAAGCCGGACTAACCAAAGCACTGGCTCTGCGTTTGCCGCCCGTTATTGCCCGCCGGCAGGCTAATTCCAGCAGGTTTTCCAACCCCAAAGTGGCAAGCGGTTACCGCTCCGTGGCCCACCCCACCGGTCTGCGGCAGCAAAGCTACGGCTTCCGTCGTGCGGCGGACGGTGCGCCTCCAGCCGGTTTTCCCGGTCATTTCAGGGCTTCGTTGAGCCAAACTCTTCAACGAAGCAAGAACACACCCGAAAAACGGTAGCTGAGCAATACCCGGTACAGGGTATTTTCAGGGTATATCGCCGAACAGGCCCAACCGCCCGGTGGCGGAAAAAGCAATGGGTCGCCGGCTCGCAAAACGCGGCCACCGGTGGATGAAACCTTTGCAATGCAGTGTTATTATGCCGGCCATAAGCCAAGACAGCCGGGCCGCGGGCCGGTTGGTCCAACCGGGCCGAGAGCTTTGTGACCGTTCTGATCGTTCAGGTCGGCAATAACCAAGAGCTTTGAGCCTCCTTACGGCGGCGGCTACGACCGAATTGGAGTTTGCAAACCGGCGCTAACGGTCGGAGCACCTGGGCGGTGGCCTTTTTGAATTGTCGCCCGAGGTTTTTACGTGCCCATCAAACCGGGTTAAGCCCACTTCCTCTTCGAGCCAGTTAATCAGCCAATTCATCCGTAGGCCCTACATCTCAGCGTCGTTGCAATTCAGCGAAAACTCTGGATGCCCATTCATACCACAGCTTCGGGTAATTGCTTTCATCCAAATGCCGGTGGCGTCAGAGTCTGACCGGAATGTTCTGCTTCGCCAAAAATTGTTTCACGTCGCCGACGGTGTAGGTGCCGAAGTGGAAAATGCTCGCGGCGAGGACGGCGTCGGCTTTGCCTTCGAGCAGCACTTCCGCCATGTGCTCCAAACTACCCGCGCCACCGCTGGCCACCACCGGCACCCCGACGCATTCGCTGATGCGGCGCGTGATGACGAGATCGAAGCCGGCTTTCGTACCGTCGGCGTCAATCGAGTTCAGCACGATTTCGCCCGCGCCGAGCGCTACGGCGCGTTTGGCCCATTCCACGGCATCGAGGCCGGTGGCTTTGCGCCCGCCGTGGGAGAAGACTTCCCATTTGTCCACGCCGGGCACGACGCGCTTGGCGTCAATCGAGACGACGATGCACTGGCTGCCGAATTTTTCCGCGCCCTGTCGGATGAGTTCGGGATTGGCCAGGGCGCTGGAGTTGATGCTGGTCTTGTCCGCGCCGGCGCGCAGCATGGTGTACATGTCGTCCACGGATTTGATGCCGCCGCCGACGGTGAGGGGCATGAAGCATTGGTCCGCCGCGCGTTCGATTACGTCCACCATCGTGCCGCGCCCGTGCGCCGTGGCGGTGATGTCGAAGAACACCATTTCGTCCGCGCCCTGTTCGTTGTAGCGGAGCGCGAGTTCGACGGGGTCGCCCACGTTGCGCAGGCCGCCCTTCTCGGCGACGCCGAACTGGACGCCGCGGGTGACCTGGCCGTCGTGAACGTCGAGGCACGGAATAACTCTTTTGGCCAACATCGCGGGGGATTGAACCGGCAGCGGGGCCGTGAAGCAAACTCAATCCGCCTCAGCCCCGGGCGCGTTCTCCTCCTCGAAAATGCAGGGAAGGGATCGAGGGCGGAGAGGAGCAGGAGGGCAAGCATTCGAAAACGCCGGGGAAGCCTTGAGCCAAAAGCGCTCCTTCAAGCAAAGGATTTACGCCCTGTCGCAACCGTGCTACCCTTCTCAGGCGAATAAAGGACGGCCCCGGTCGTCGAACGCACTACGATGATGAAAAAGCTTGTGTTGACCTGCCTGGCGAGTGCCGCGTTGCTCTCGGCGCGGGCGCAACTGTTCAGCCCCGAGGCTTTGGGCGGTGCCTTCTGGGGCGCCATGATCGGCGGGTTGGCCGGCGGCGGTCACCACGGTTACTCCCACCATGGCAATTATTGCTCGTCGGGTGGTTTTTCCGGTGAAGGCGCGGCCATCGGCGCGGGCGTTGGCTTGCTCGCTGGTGCGTTGGTCGGGGAAGCGCGACGGCAGGATTACTACCACGCGCAACCGGTGGTTTATGTGCCGGCGCCAGCAACTACCACGACGGTTGGCTACGGCTACAGTTCCCGCGGTTCGTCTGCCTATGTTTATTACGCGCCAAACGCCTACCCTGCCCCGGACTATTACTATCACCCGAGCCGACCGAACTACGCCGTCGGCGGCACGTTGTTGGGAGCCGCTTCGGGTGCGTTGATCGGCGAGGGCACGCAGGGCAAACCCGGCGAGGGCGCGGCCATTGGCGCGGCGGCGGGACTCGTCCTCGGCGGCATTGCGGAACACGCGGCCCGCAAGCAGGAACAACGCATCGCCGCAGCCCAACCGGCGGTGCAAACTCAATGGCAGCAACCCGCCCAAACTACCCCGCCGCAAGACGAGAGACTCCAAACTCCAGACGCAAGATCGGAGATCACTTCCCGACCGTCTGCGAACTCGACTTACTACTGGACTGCGCCACCGCGGCAAATTGCCGACGCTCCGAGCGTGCCGGATGCCCCAAGGTTTTGATTGTCCCAGATGAAGATTTTAACGCCGAGCCGCGGAAGGCGAGGAGCGTCGCAGACAGAATTCTCGACCTGGCATCTTTCTCTGCGCGGCTCCGCGAGGTCCGCGTCTCGACGTTGATGCTGAGCGCTCGAACCGTCCAAATATTTTCTCAATTAACCAGTCAACCCTTTAACCAAACTATGAAATCAACCATCCCCAAGCTGTTTCTTCCTCTCACCGCTGCCGCGCTCGTCGCCGGTTGCGCCTCCAGCGGCGTGAAAAATCCCTCCGGCACGGGCGTCACGCAAATGCGTCCTGACGAACAGGGCTTCGTCGCCGGCACGGGCGTCGAATCGCAGGACCTCGTGACCGTCACCGACAAAATGGCGCGCAGCGTTTTGAGCATTCCGCAAATTGTCGGCGCCGCCACGCCGCCCCTGGTCATCCTCGACCCGGTGGATAACCAGACGCGTTTTCCGATCAACAAAGACATCTTCCTCACGCGCCTCCGCAGCGAGTTGAACTCCAAGTGTCGCGGCAAGGTGACCTTCCTAGCGCGCGAACGCATGGCCGCGCTGGAAAAGGAGCGAAATCTCAAGCGTGAAGGCGCAGTCACGGCGAGCAGCGACCCCCATGTGCAGGAATTCAAAGGCGCGGATTATGTCCTGACCGGCACGCTACAAGGCCTCTCCACGCGCACGACGAAAGGCACGAGCGACTACATCCTGTATGCGTTTCAACTGGTTGACGCGCGCACCAGCGCCATCGTCTGGGAAGACAACGCGGAAATTAAGAAGCAGGGGCTGGAAGACGCGGCGTATCGGTAAATCGAACCGGTCGAAATGTGGTCAACAGGATGGCGGCTAAGCGCAGCCCCGCTGAGCTTGAATGAGAATTCTCTATGTGGAAAACCATTTGGTTTTCGCGGCCAACGTCACACGGCAGTTCCTGTCCCAGCGTGGCGTTACCGTTGTGCCGAGTTTGGGCGAGACGCGCCAAAGGACCGTCACAAGACGAAGCATCGCATTGACGAATCACAGCAAGGCATCACGCCCCGAGTTTTAGGCCCGATGAATGAATTAACGCAAAGCCGCCAAGGCGCAAAGCCGCAAGGAACGGAAAGGTGCTCTCGCTGTGCGCCTTGGCGGCTTTGCGCCTTGGCATTGAATTTAGTTTTTCTCAGTTCGCTCTTGCTGTTGTCCAGTTGCGCCTCAACCCCAAAATCCCAAGTTGCGATGTCGGGTGACATCCTCGTGGACGGGCCGAGGATGATCGCCGAAGGACCGCCGCGCGACAAAGTCCTCTGGCAATACCGCACCGCCGCCGCGGCCATGCGCCAGGGCAAGTTCGACGGCGCCAAGCCGCTGCTCGATGACGCGTTGCAGACGCTCGGCGGAATCATCGGGAAGGACGCCGAGGCGCGGAAGGCGCGCGGCTATTTCAGCAAGGAGGCGCGCAAGACCTTCATCGGCGAGCCCTACGAGCGCGCGATGGCGTATTTTTATCGCGGCGTGATTTACTGGCGGGACGGCGAGCCCGACAACGCCCGCGCCTGTTTCCGTAGCGCCGAGTTCGAGGACAGCGACGCCCAGAGCAAGGAGTTCGCCGGTGACTGGGTGCTGCCCGACTACCTCGACGGCCTCGCCACCACCAAGTTGGCGGGCGACGGCTCGGATGCGCTCAAGCGCGCGAAGGCGAACTCAAAGAACATCAACTTGCCGGATTACAGCCCGAAAGCGAACGTGCTATTCATTGTCGAGTTCGGTCCCGGGCCGCTCAAATACGCGACGGGTCAATACGAAGAGGAGCTTCGCATCAACGCTCGGAAATCGCCGGTGATCGCCGCCCGCATCAAGACTGGCGGCATCAACCTGCAAGTCGCCCCATGCGACGACGTAAATTTCCAAGCCACCACGCGCGGCGGTCGCGTGATGGACCACGTTCTCGCCAACAAGGCCGTCTTCAAATCCGTCACCGACACTGCGGGCAACGCCGCCATCATCACCGGCGCGATACTCGCCGGCACGCAGCATGGCCGTCACAATGCGGGTGACGAAGTGGGCTTGGGCCTGATGCTCGCCGGCCTGGCTAGCAAGATTGTGTCCGCCAGCACCACCCCGCAGGCGGACACGCGTTCGTGGGACAATCTCCCGCAATTTATCAGCTTTGCTACCGCCTCGCTGCCCCTCGGGACGCATCCAGTGACCGTGGAGTTTGAGGCGGCAGGCGGCAGCGTGCAGGCGAATTTAACCAAGCTGCTGACCGTCAACATAACGACGGCCGACCGTGACAAAGTAGTTTTCGTGAGTGACACTTCCACCACGCCGCAAACGCAATGACCTTGAGAACCTAGAATTTTTTGACCGAACAATTGAGGGCCGAATAATGAAGAGGCCACGCCGCGTTATTCGGTCCTCAGTTATTCTGCCATTCCTCCCCATCAATACTCCAACCACGTCCCATTTATGAATAAATCCATTCTGCAAATCCTGCCCGTCGCGGC
>CAIKLQ010000064.1 GCA_903828255.1 uncultured Verrucomicrobiota bacterium | reverse complement strand
GGCCGAACGGGGGTAGTGCGGACGGCTTTACGATTGAGCGCCGGCATTTTGCCGCCGCACCTGATCAAAGAATTCCTCCGCCACGATGAACCCCAGGCACGCCCCCGCACCGCACTGGCAAATGTGATCCCGATAATCCTCCAGCCCGTAGCCGTAGTTGAACGACAACTCCTCGCCAGCGGCGATGTCGCGCACCGCGGTGATCATAATTCGCCCGCCACCCACCTCCGCCTCGCAATTCGGCGCGCAACTGTGGTTGATGAAGCGCGCGGGATTCCACGGCAACTTGCCATCCAGATCGAACTCCTCATCGAGCGTGAAAATGTATTCGTTGTCCGCCTCGCAGCGCAGGAGCGCCTCGGCCTTCGTGATTTTCTCGCCGACATATTCGATCACGAGCGTGCGCGCAGCGAGGTTGCAGCGGGCGTAGCCGCCCGTGCCATGAATGGCGGAGCGCCGAAACACGACCAACTCGGTTTCGCAGACGATCGGGTCGGTTTCGACCTCGGAGATTTCAGACGCGGCTTCCATCGGGCGGAGAATTTGGCTCAAAGTTTTGAAAAGTCGAATCCGTATTCGCGGCAAAATTCCTCGCCGGGGGCGCGAACCTCCACCCGTCTGCGAGTGAACGGATCGGGATACGCCAACCGCATCGCCCGCAACCCGAGCTTGAAGCCATCCCGGCCCCGACCGTAAGTGTCATCGCCCACGCACGGAAAGCCGGACTCCGCCAGATGGATGCGGATTTGATGCGTCCGCCCGGTGAGCGGATGCGCCTCGATGAGGGAGAGCGGTCCCCGAAACGAGTTTTCGCGCACTGAACCCGGGAACCCCGGCCCACCAGCGGAGCGGGATGCGGAGGCGGTAGCGCGCGGAAATTTGGGCGCCTCGCTTTGCTGGCGGATCTGCTGCGGCCGGGGTTCGCCCGCGCTCCCCGCGCTTCGCGCCAGCACGCGGAAGTGCGTCTCGGATTCCTTGCCCTCGAACTCGTCCACCCTCATGCGCCCAATTTCACCGGGCGCGGGGCCGAGCTTCAACCGGCACGTCCACTCGTCCTGCGGCGGCGAGCCGGCCACGACCGCCAAGTAGGTCTTCTCCATCTTCCGGGTCTCGAACAGATCGGAAATGCTATCCACCGCGCCCTGGCTTTTGGCGAACAACAGAATGCCCGTGGTCTCCGCATCCAGCCGGTGGACGAATTTGAGAAACTTCAGGTTGCGCGAGCGCGCCCAGAAATCGCCCGCGCTGATGGACGACACGATGGCGGCTTGCAGGTTCCAGTTGGTTTTCTGCCATGAGTGCGGCACGAGCATCCAGCCGCGCGGCTTGTCAATCGCCATCACCGAGCGGTCTTCGTACAGAATCGAGATCGGCGCCACGCCGGGCAGATCAATAAAATTGGGCTTCGCCACGCGCCCACGGTAGCGGGTTCGGGCGCAAAGCTCCAGCTTTGGAAAAACGGGGCGGTCCCGACCGCTTTATGCCCTACAATCCCGCGCCCGCTCCGCAGTCAGGCTTCGCTCGTCCCTCGCTCGCCTCGACTGCTCCGCTCCCCGTTCTGTCAGCTCACTGACCTGGGGGCAGGGCGGAACGGAAACCTAAGGAGTAGCTCCGGCGCGACGGGTTGCTGATGCCGCGGTACGCCGCCCGGCAGTTGAACGCGGGGCCGTTCCAACTGCCGCCCCGAAGCACGCGGTACGAGCCTGAATTTGGGCCAACTGGATCATTCCCACCCAGCAAGTCACCGCCGGCCCAATCCCAGCACCATTCACCGACATTTCCATGCATATCGTAGAGCCCCCAGGCATTCGGTTTCTTCTGGCCAACGGGATGGGTCTGCTTCCCACTGTTCTCATTATACCAGCCCATATCATCTAGGTTTCCCGCGTAGTCTCCGGTCGTTCCCGCCCGGCACGCATATTCCCATTCGGCCTCCGTCGGCAGCCGAACTCCGGGATGGTTCAATCCCTCCCAGCACACCTCATCGCCTTGGATACGGTAGGCCGCCGGCAGCCCCAACGCCGAGGAAAGTGCATTGCAGCATTTCACGGCATCAAACCAACTCACGTTCTCCACCGGTAGAGTGTCGCCTTGGAATTCGGATGGGTTTTCTCCCATCAGGTGCCGGTAAAGAGCCTGCGTCATCGGCACAGAAAGCAATTTGAATGGCCGGGTGATGGTTACTTTCTTGGCACTGCCAGGCTCGCCCATTTGAAACGTACCAGCAGGAATCTCCACCCAAGAACCAGGGAAAAAGTCACTTTTCATTCGGCCAAAGCCATCACCAAAAGCATGTCCCCCCACGCCAGGAACCAGCTTTTTTCGCCGCTGCTCACGAAAGACGGGTTCATCCCGATAGGTTGGGCGCTTGATGAGCACTGGCCTTGTGCGCTGGACTTTTTCAACGACTGCCTTCCGGAATAAGCCCCCGGGTTTGACAATCACCTCTTCAAAATAGGTTTCCGTTTCTCCGGTGGGCACCGACTCGACCTCGCCCGAGAGCACCTTCCTGACCTCTCCAGTGGGGACTTGCTCCACGACGTCCACCATTTCTTCGATAGGAAAGACCGGTTTCTCGAGATTCGACTGGTCCTGCGAAAATGCCCCATCGGCGTAATCGGCCAATTCCATCACCGACCTTGATTCCGTCTGAACGAAGGAGAGTAACCGCTGGGCTGACTGGTTTTTCGTCAACGCCCTGGCTAGCGCCTCATCGGCCACGGCGGCTTTCAAGGCTGCGGCAACTGGCTTGATTTCGCTCACAAGGCGTTGTTTCTCGGCTTCAAAAGTATCCGCCCAAACAAGGGCTGGCCCCTTGAGGAGGTCAAGATCACTCATCGCCGCGCTCACCAAGGCTGTGGTGGGAGGGAGTGTCTTCAAGGCTTCGATTGCCTGGTCCGGTTGGCCGGTTGCCGCGAGATATTTGGCTTTGAACAAGCGGTGGGTGTCGGCCTCTGGATCGAGGGTGACGGCTTTTTGGATCAGCTTGGCCGCCTCGGGGAAGTTGCCCAGCGCATACTGCGCGGCGGCGGCTTGATGGTAGGAATCGGCAGCCACCAGGCTGATGTCCTTGGCGGAAGGCTCCGCCTGCGCGGCGAACCTGGTGCCGATGGATTTCTGGAGCACATTCCCCAGCCGGACGGCTTCCGGGTCGCTCTCCACGGCGGCGTATTTGCCCGCCTTGGCGAGGTACTCGGCGGCCTTGGCGAGGTCCAAGACCGGCGGGGCATACAGGTAGAGCATCCCGAGCCGGTGAAGCACGAAGTAATCGCCGGGCAGCAGGGCTTCGGCTGACAGCAACTCTTTCAGCGCATCGTGGTAGAGGTCGGAGTCCTTCCGCGCGTTCTTGAAGAACTTAAGCCCCATTTCCAGATGGTGCTGGCGCTGCTTCTGGCTGTCGGGGATTCGGAGAAGCTGGGCGATGTTCTCCTGGAGCACGTTGCCGATGCGCTGTTCCTCCACCAGCAACGCCAGGCGCTGGTCAATTCGGAGCAGGGATTCATTCGCCTGGGCGAGGTGGCGGTTGGTCGCCGCCTGTTCCCGGCCGAGTGCCTGAATGCCCTCCGTCACGGCCGCAAAACCAACGGCAAGTGTCCCGGAGATGCGACTGCTGGCGGCATCAATGGCCTGGATCTGCTCCCGACTGGCCTGCTGCACGAAAGCGCCCACGGCATCTACTTGGTACTTGGCGATCGTCGCGTCGTTGACGTAGTTCGCCCAGTGCGACAGCGACTGCGCAGAGCCGGTGGGATACGGATTGTAGAATGTAGAGGTAGAGAGAGAAGTCATGGTCTATTTCAGTTAGCGCCTACGCCTTGCTTGTTCACGGTGGTCGTTATGGCGGAAGTCATCCTTCTCAACAAGAACAAAGCTCCGGAGATTTCATCGGCGGGTGGGACTTCTGGTGAGCCGGCTTTTTCTTCCGCCCGAGTTTTGAGTTGTTCCGGACTGGCGTGCCGTTCACGTTAGAACAAAATCCGGTCAGGGCTGGTTAGTTTTAGGGGAGCGGACTTGGGTGAAGTTCGCCAGCTTGACCGGCACCAAACACCAGTGGAATCGCCAGTGCCAACTATTGATTTGCCCGCCACCGCCACCGCCCGGAATCCGGGCACGGCGGCGGATCCTGGCTGCTTTCATTGCGGCACGCCGTGTCGCAACGACCGGTTCACGCGCGCCGAGAAATTCTTCTGCTGCCACGGCTGCCTGACGGTCTTCGAGTTGCTCACGGAGAACGGGTTGACGGAGTTTTACCATCTGAGCGAGGCCGCCGGCGTGCGGGTGAACGGCGCGGCGAAGCGGGATCAATTCAAGTTTCTCGACGAACCGGCGGTGCGCGAGCGGCTCGTGGATTTTGCCGACGCGCGGCTGACGCGGGTGACGTTTCAGATTCCGGCGATTCACTGCATCGCGTGCGTCTGGCTGTTGGAGAATCTGTTCCGCCTCAAACCGGGCCTGGGGCAATCGCAGGTGAATTTCCCGCGCAAGGAGGTCGCCATCGCGTTCGACCCGGCGGGCGTGAAGTTAAGCGAGGTGGTGGCGTTGCTGGCGTCGTTGGGTTACGAGCCGGAGTTGAAGCTGTCCGCGCTGGATGCGAAGCCACGCGGGCACGGCGCGCGGCGGTTGTGGATTCAACTGGGCCTGGCTGGTTTTGCGTTCGGCAACATCATGCTGTTCAGCATTTCAGGGTATTTCGGTTTGGACGCGTTCGTCGGACCGGGCTTTCGCAAGATGACGGGACTCATCAGCTTGCTGCTGGCGTTGCCGGTGGTCACGTTCAGCGCGCTGGATTATTGGCGCGCGGCGGGGACGAGCCTGCGGCAACGGTTGCTGAACATTGACGTGCCTATCGCGGCAGGCGTGGCGGCGATCTTCCTGCAAAGCGCTTACGAGGTCCTGAGCGGGCGCGGCGATGGCTATTTCGATTCTCTGTGCGGACTGATTTTCTTCCTGCTGTGCGGGAAATGGTTTCAGCAGAAGACCTATGATCGGCTGGCGTTTGATCGGGATTACAAATCATTTTTCCCGCTGGCGGTGACACGGCGGAAACCCCTCACCCGGCCTTCGGCCACCCTCTCCCCATCGGATGGGGAGAGGGACGGGGTGAGGGGCGTCTCCGGAGAAGCGAATCAGGAAGAACAAGTCTCCCTCTCACAGCTCGCGGTTGGCGACCGGCTCGTCATCCGCAATGGCGAGTTGATTCCGGCGGATGCCAAGCTCATCAGCGGCCCGGCGTTGATTGATTATAGCTTTGTGACGGGCGAATCCGAACCGGTCGAGAAGAAGCCGGAGGATTATCTTTACGCCGGCGGTCGCCAAATGGGCGGGGCGATCGAGGTCGAGATGGTGAAAGCGGTTTCGCAAAGCTATCTCACGTCGCTGTGGAATCAGGATGCGTTCGTCAAAGGGCAGCGCGAGGCGCTCAATACGCTTACGAACAAATACAGCCAGCGTTTCACCAAACTGGTCATGGTCGTTGCGGTGGGTGCGGCGGTGTTTTGGGCATTCGTGAACCCGGCGCTTTCGCTGAAAGCTTTTACGTCGGTGCTGATTGTGGCGTGTCCCTGCGCGCTGGCGCTGGCGGCGCCGTTTGCGCTGGGCACGTCGCAACGCGTGCTCGCGCGGCGGAACATTTTCCTGAAAAACCCTTACGTCATTGAAACCCTCGCCCGGGTGGATGCGGTGGTGTTTGATAAGACGGGAACGCTGACGGCTGCGGGGGCGGGGAGGGTGACGTTTTATGGAGTGACGCCCGCCCTCACCCCGGCCCTCTCCCCCGGGGAGAGGGAGAATCGTTCGCCATCTCATGGCAAACGATGGACTGAGGACATCTCGGAGATTACAAGCTATGAGAGAGATGGACGAAAGCTGTTCTCTCTCCCCGGGGGAGATGGTCAGGGTGAGGGCGAGCGTGCGCTGTCTCTTGAGGAAGAACGCTGGCTTTACTCACTGACGCGACACTCGACCCATCCGCTGGCAGTGCGCATCGGCGAGACAATTGCGCGGGATCATTTCCCGGAGCCAGTGCGGTCGTTTCTCGAAACGCCGGGCGGCGGCATGGAGGGCAGCGTGGATGGGCATGAAGTCTGGATGGGTTCGGCGGCTTGGCTGGAGTCGCGGGGCGTGGGGAGCGCGGCGTTCCCGCCGCTTCCCGGTC
>CAIKLQ010000063.1 GCA_903828255.1 uncultured Verrucomicrobiota bacterium | reverse complement strand
GCAGCATTGACGTCGCCAACCTTTTCCGCCTCTCCGCCAACGGCAGGGTCCTTCAGCTCTGCTTCGACCAGGATCACAACTGGACGCCGCGGATGCTGCCCAACGGCACCATCCTCTATCAGCTCTGGGAGTACACCGACACGCCGCACTCGAACACGCGCCTGCTCTTCACCATGAACCCCGACGGCACGAGCCAGGCCGCCTATCTCGGCAGCGGTTCGTATTGGCCGAACTCGTTTTTCTACGCGCGCCCGATTCCGAACCACCCCACGAAAGTCGTCTCGATCATCGGCGGCCACCATGACCATCCGCGCATGGGCGAACTCGTGGTGTTCGACCCGCAACAAGGCCGGCTTGAGGGCGAGCCGGCGGTGCAGCGCATTCCAGGTTTTGGAAAAAAGGTTGAGCCGCTCATTCGCGACGGGTTGACGTTGGAAAGCTGGCCGAAGTTTCTTCACCCTTGGCCGCTGAGCGAAAAGTATTTTCTCGTCGCGTGCAAACCTTCGCCCCGCGCGCCGTGGGGAATTTATCTCGCCGACGTGTTTGACAATTTGCTGCCGTTGAAACAGCTCCCCGACTTCGCGCTGCTCGAACCCATCCCGTTGCGCAAGACCGCGCGCCCGCCGGTCATCCCGGAGCGCGTGAACCCGGCGCGCACCGACGCGGTCGTGGTGTTGCAGGATGTTTATGCCGGCGACGGCTTGACTGGTGTCCCGCGCGGCACGGTGAAATCGCTGCGCCTGTTCACCTATCACTACGCGTATCAAGGCATGGGCGGATTGCTCGGCGTGGTCGGAATGGATGGCCCGTGGGACATCAAGCGCGTGCTCGGCACCGTGCCGGTCGAGGCCGACGGCTCGGCGCGTTTCCGCGTGCCGGCCAACACCCCGATCTCCATGCAGCCGCTCGATGCCGAAGGCAAAGCGGTCCAACTCATGCGCAGTTGGATGACCGCCATGCCCGGCGAAACCGTGCAATGCACCGGCTGCCACGACCGCCAGAATTCCGCGCCGCCCGCGACGAAATCGTTTCTCGCGATGAGCAAACCGCCCTCCGACATCACGCCCTGGCGCGGGCCGGTGCGCGGCTTCAGTTACGCGCGCGAAGTGCAACCGGTCATTGATCGGCATTGCGTGAGTTGTCACGACGGCAAAGCGCAGCCGGACGGCAGCACGCCACCGGACTTGCGCGGCGACGTAAAATTGGCCGACTGGAGTTCCGTCACGCCCGGCAACGGTGGCTACGCGAAGACGGCAGGGAAATTTTCCGTGGGCTACGCGACGCTTCATCGCTACGTGCGCCGACCGGGAATCGAAAGCGATTTCCACGTGCTCGAACCGCTGGAGTTTCACGCTGACACGACGCAACTGGTCCAGATGCTCAAGCAAGGCCATCACGACGTGCAACTCGACGCCGAGTCGTGGGATCGGCTGGTCACTTGGATTGACCTGAACTGTCCCTTCCACGGCACGTGGGGCGAGGATATCGCGTCACCCGGAAACCAACGCGAGCGGCGGCGTGACTTGCTGAAGCTTTACGCGAATGTGGACGATGATCCGGAGGCCGTGCCGTCGGCGGCGGAGCTGAGTTTGCTGGGTGCAGTTCAGAAAAACGAAGTAAGTGGAGACACTCGCCCTCACCCCGGCCCTCTCCCCCAGGAGAGGGAGAATTATTCGCCGCGCCTTGACACACCGAGCACTTCCCATGACCGAACCGCTCCTGCTCCGAACAACGAAAAGGCGGCGACGGTCGCACAAAGCTCCGAACAACCTGCGCGCGCCGCCAGCTTCTCCCTCTCCCCGGGGGAGAGGGCTGGGGTGAGGGCGAGCCTTCCGACTAACTCCACCCCCACAATCACCGGTTGGCCGTTTGATGCTACCGAAGCCAAGCGCCGTCAGACCGCGTCCGACCCGTCCGACCTGTCTGCCAGACGCCACTTGGAACTCGCCCCCGGCATCACCCTAGACCTAGTGCGCGTTCCCGCCGGGGAATTTCTCATGGGCAGCCCGGACGGCCCGCCCGACGAACAACCCGTTTCCCGCGTTCGCATTTCTGAAGCCTTCTGGATGGCGCGCACCGAAATCAACAACGCCCAATTCGCCTGCTTCAACCTGGCCCACGACAGTCGCGTCGAGGACAAGAACACTTACCAGTTTGGCATTCACGGCTACCCGGCCAACGAACCGACCCAACCTGTCGTGCGCGTGTCATGGCAGGAGGCCATGGCGTTTTGCCACTGGCTTAACGCGCGCACGGGACTGCGGTTCACCCTGCCGACCGAGGCGCAATGGGAGTGGGCCTGCCGCGCCGGCACGTCCACGGCATTTAGCTTTGGCGAGCGCGACACGGACTTCTCCGGCCACGCCAACTTTGCCGATGCCAAACTCCGCGAGTTCGCCAGCGATCCCTACACCGTGGACAAACCGCTCGCCAACGCGACGCCTTACGACGACTGGATTCCCAAGGACGCGCGGTTCAATGACGGCGCGCTGATCGCGGTTGCGCCGGGCCGCTACGACCCGAACGCGTGGGGCTTGGTAGACATGCATGGCAACGTCGCCGAGTGGACGCGCTCCAGCTATGCGGCCTACCCGTGGGTGGTGGACGGTCGCGATGATGAGGGCCGCCTCGGTCGCAAGGTGGTGCGCGGTGGTTCGTGGCGCGACGTTCCGGCGCGCGGGACCGCGAGTTCTCGTTTGAGCTACGAGTCCTGGCAGCACGTTTACAACGTCGGTTTTCGGATCGTCTGCGAAAGCGAATTGAAAGCCGGCAGCATACCCGTCAGCGCAGTCAGCGGAGGCGCGACACCGAAAATCTCGGCAAGATGATTATGCGCTGCAAAGCTCGAAAATGCTCGCAGGCAGCGGCGAAATCGGAGCGCGGCTCTGTGAGCCGCAGCGGTTCCGCAATCGAAGCAGGCTCTGAAAATCTAGGAGCCAGCCACCAATTCGGGGCCGCTGCGGGTCACAGACCCGCGCTCCGGTTCGGTCGCGGCGTTGCCGCGCTGCGTTTATCCGGTCTGTACGGACAACGCGGAGCTTTGGAGTGCGGTGACTCGTCACCGCTTTCCGCAGGTGACTTGTCGCCGTCGAATGTGGTGAGGCGTACAATTCTGGAGCAAGCGTCAGTTTCCGGTGGATTCCCGCGCCGCTCCGCGCGGCGCTGCTTGGCCGACGAGTCGGCCAAGCGCACAAAGCGGCGACAAGTCGCCGCACTCCAAAGCGCCGCGGGCGCGTTCTTCGGAGGCTTCAGACATTCTCTCGGAAAGCATCCAGCGCTTCGGCGCTTCGCCATTTTGCTTTCGGTGGCGGCGTTGATGACGGGCACTTTCGGCACTTTCGCCGCCACGCTGAAGGTGGATCCCGAGTCCAGCGGCAACACCGATGGCCTGCTGACTTGGAGTCTCGGCGATCTGACGGCAGGCCAGTCAGCGCGGGAAGTGGTGTTGTTCACGTTTGGAAAGAACACTGACGCCGCGACGAATTTGCTCGGCGAGGCCCGTCAACAGTTCGCATCAATTCCAGCAGCCGCACCAAGCGCGGCGGGCAAACCAGAGGAAACCGTTTGGATCGAGAATGGCCTCACCGATTTCGCCTTGCAAGGGCCGGGACATTTCTTTTGGGAGGGCGCGCGGCAGAGTCTCGCCAGTTCCCGCGGCGGACAACTGAGCCGTTTCGGTTACTACCTCCATTACGACGATCGCCGCGCCGGCACGCCCATCAACGGCGACCGTGCCCCGGAAAACCTGATCGTAATTGAACCTTTGCACGCCGCGGGCGATGGTCAGATGGCGGGCGTGATGGAAACGAAAGACGGTCGGCTGCGTTTGGCACTGCGCGCCGTGATGGGCGCGGGTGCGGTGGCGGCGCTGGAGTTCCGCGTCTCCAATCGCAGCGGAGAAGCGTTGCGTAACGTGCGGCTCACGGCCTACGCGAATCTCGAAGCCGCGCACGATCACGAAAACGACTACAGCACCCTCGACGCTGGCTCGGGGGCGTTGCTCACCGTGGATTCGGCGACGGGAATCTGCGTGGCGATGGCGGGTCTGGACCGGCCGGTTTCCGGCCACAACGGGACGTGGTCGTCGCAGGAGCAACTGCGCGGGGCGGTTGGCGTGTCCTTTAGCGAATGGAAGCCGTTTGCCGGTGTGCCTGCGGAGGTGCGCAACGCATTTAGCAAAGCCAAAACTCCGCGCGGCATTTACGAGGAACACGCGCCCGCGCCGACCGTGGCTGCCACCGAACCAGAAACACGAACGCTTACCGCTGCCGAAGCAACCGAAGCGATGCACAACGACTGGCTCTTCCAAGCGGGAGATCATCCGCTGGCCGAGCGTGCGGCGGCGGAGATTCGCTGGGCGCGTGAACTTGCAACGCGGTTGGCGCGAGGACCGAGTGCGCCGGACTT
>CAIKLQ010000062.1 GCA_903828255.1 uncultured Verrucomicrobiota bacterium | reverse complement strand
GAGAGGTGCCGCACGAGCTTGAGCCGTTGACTCTCACCGCCGGAAAGCGTGTTAATCGGCTGGCCGAGGCGCAGGTATCCCAGACCCACTTCTTGTAGCAGTTTGAGGCTGGCGATGGCGCGGTGGGCGGGTTTCGATTCGGTGAAGCTGGCGAGGAAGCCAATCACTTCATCTACCGTGGCCTCGAGCACGTCGGCGATTGAGAAGGAGTATTCAGTGTTGGGTAAGTCAGTAGCCAGTGAATCGCGCCCGGTAGTCCGACCTCGTATGGCCTGCGCTTCCGACGGGATACTGAACCCTGACTTACTGCATACTTTCCCTCGCGCTGCGACTTTCACTTCGAGAATGTGCTGCCGGTAGCGCCGGCCATCGCAATCCGGGCAGCGGATGAAAACGTCGCTCAGGAATTGCATCTCAATTTTCTCAAAACCCGCGCCGCGGCAGCGTTCGCACTGGCCGACACTGGAGTTGAAGCTGAAGGCGCTGGCATTGAGGCCGCGCTGTTTGGCCTCTTCGGATTGGGCGAACACTTCGCGGATGTCGTCGAACGCGCCGATATAGACGGCGGGATTGGAGCGCGGGGTTTTGCCGAGAACGGATTGATCCACGAGCACCACCCCGCCAAGAGATTCGTGGCCGGAGAGGCGGGTTGCGGGTTGGGGGTTGCCGGAGCCATGGGTCTCGGCCTCCTCGCTTTCGCTTGTCGCGCTAGAGTCGGCTGAAGCTGGGTCATTGAGCCGATCCGAGGCTTTGGCAGTTTCCATCTTGGTCTTTAGCTTCTCGCTCAAGGCTGGAAGCAATACGTCCCTGATCAACGTGCTCTTGCCGGAACCACTCACGCCGGTGATGCAGACGAAACGGTTGAGCGGAATTTCGACCGATAGGTCCTTGAGGTTGTGGCGCGAGGCGTTGCTGATTCCCAAGGTAGCCGCCGACGTAAGCGGGCGGAATTCGTGGTGGCCAGTCTCCGAAATCCGCCTCCCTAAGTCGGTGGCTACGGGACGACGAGTGGGAATTACAATCTGTCTCCGCCCGCTCAAGTATTGGCCGGTGAGGGAGCTTGGTGATTTCAAGAGTTCCGGCAGCGGACCTTGAAAAACCACCGCGCCGCCCGTAGCGCCGTGACCGGGACCAATGTCCACAATCTGATCCGCCGCGCGCATCACGGCGGCTTCATGTTCGACCACAACCACCGTGTTCCCGGTGTCGCGCAGCTTTTCGAGAATGTGAACGAGTCGGTCCGTGTCGCGCGGATGCAGGCCGACACTGGGTTCGTCGAGGACGAAGAGCGTATTCACCAACCGGGTGCCAAGGCAGGTGGTCAGATTGACGCGCTCGGTTTCGCCGCCAGAAAGAGTGCGCGTCGGACGGTCGAGAGTAAGATAGCCCAGGCCGACTTCGGCGAGGTAGGCGAGGCGGGCGCAGACTTCGGAGCGGGCGTGGGTGAGGGGGTCAGTGGGGGTTAGTTGGCTTGTCGCGCCGGAGCGTGGCGTAGGCGGATGCGGGGGGCGCGAACAGTTCAGTTCGGTCATCAGCGCTAGGGCATCGCGGATAGGGAGGGCGTAGAAATCGGCGAGCGTCAATTTCTGGTAGCCGCCAACGTTAGCAGGCTTTGAATTTTCATTTGCCCGGGGGGTGTCTCGTAAGTCCAGTTTGAGCCTTCTTACGTCGGCTGCTATGGGAAGAAGGTAGAGTTGAGCATCCTTGTTCAGCCGCTGGCCGTCGCACTCCGGACACTTCGTGTAGGCGCGGTAGCGGGAGAGGAGTACGCGGACGTGCATCTTGTAGGACTTGGATTCAAGCCAGCGGAAATAGCCTTTCACGCCATACCACAGGCGCGGCCAGCGGTGATCCTCGTCTATGCCGTAGTCGTCGTCGCCTTCAATGACCCAGCGTTGGTGCGCGGGAGACAGCTCCTGGAACGGCACCTTCATCGGGACGCGGCGGATTTTGCAGAACTTCGTCATGTCGCGCTGGCAATCCGCTCCCGTGCCAGTGCGCCACGGTTTGACCGCGCCTTGCGCCAGGGTGAGCGAGTGGTCGGGGAGGGCGAGGGCGTAATCAATCGTGATCGTGCGGCCAAAGCCTTTGCACGCTGGGCACGCGCCAAGCGGGTGATTGAAGCTGAAGAGCGCGGGGGAGGGTTCGGCGTATTCGAGGTCGCAGGTGGCGCAGTGAAGGCGGTTGGAGAATAATTGCCGATTACCGATTGCTGATTGCCGACTGTCCAGTTCGTGAATCGCCAGTTTGCCTTTGCCGAAATGGTAGGCTTGCTCGCAGGCTTCGATAAAGCGGGCGCGGGTGGCGGGCGCGAGTTGCAGGCGATCTTGGATAACGGTGATAGCCGCTAACTGCTGGCCAATAGCTAGGGGCTGTGCCGCCTCCTCTATGCGGAGGATTTGTTCGCCGACAAGGATGCGCTGGTAGCCTTGCTTCGTAACGAGCGCGAGAGATTCCGCGAGGGGAAGTCTTTCCGAAAGCGGGAGGTCGAAGGTGATCAAGACCTCGTTTGTGGGACCGGCGTCGCGCCGGTCGCTATCTACGCTTTCTCGTGGAGCCGGTTTGAACACTCCCACCTCGGTCGTAGCCGCCGTAAGGAGGCTCAAAGCTCTTGGCTTTTGGGGGCCGGCAAGTCCAAGAGTCAGAGCCTCCTTACCTCGGCTGCGACTTGCCAAACCCGCACCTATAGTTGGAGACAGGCGCGACGCCGGTCCGACAGTCAGTGTCTCCCAGACGCTCTGCGGCGAATCCTTCCGCACCGGCTTACCGCAGCCGCGACAGTGGAGTTGGGCTACGTGTGGCCAGAGGACTTTCATGTAATCGCAAATCTCGGTCATCGTGCCGACGGTGGAGCGCGTGGAGCGGACGGAGTTGCGTTGCTCGATCGCGATGGCTGGCGGGATGCCTTCGATGCTGTCCACCTGCGGCTTGTCCATCCGGTCGAAAAACTGCCGCGCATAAGGCGAGAAGGTTTCGATGTAGCGGCGCTGGCCTTCGGCGTAAAGCGTGTCGAAGGCGAGTGAGCTTTTACCCGAACCACTCAAGCCGGTAATGACGATCAGCCGTTGCAGCGGCAGATCGAGATCGAAATTCTTCAGGTTGTTGTGCCGGACTCCGCGTAGGCGGATGACCGGCGCTTCCGCTGGGTTCATCATGGCGGCGTCAAGTTAGGCAGGCCGGCCGGGATGTCAAATGCGGGGGAGAGTTTTTCACAGCCGGAACCGCAGAGGTGAGTCCGCGCCAACTTCTATTTGATTTGCGCCGAGTCGCGGCGGCGGCTATGAAGAATGGAACGCTCCCGCCGGTGCGGTGGGGTTTTTCCAAACGATTCCGCCCGGTGACTGTCAAAGCCCGGGATGCAAGATTTTTTAGACAAAGCCGACCGTCGGTGACGCTTATGCAGTTGAATTGCCGGACATGATCTCCCGGATGGATGAACCGCCGACACAATCAGATTGGCGATGCTGGCTCGATCAGCACGCGCCGAAGCTATTGCTCTTCGCCCGCCAGAAGGCGCGGTTGGAGGCTGACGCGCAGGATTTGGTGCAGGAAGCCTTGGTCGAGGCTCTGGAGCGGCAGGGTGACGGGCAGCCGCCACCGCTGGCGCTCGTGTATGCGACGATCCATCGCCGCGCCATTGACCTGGCCCGCCGCGAAGATCGCCGGGCGAACCG
>CAIKLQ010000061.1 GCA_903828255.1 uncultured Verrucomicrobiota bacterium | reverse complement strand
GGAACCCCTCACCCCCAGCCCCTCTCCCATCGGATGGGCGAGGGTAGCGTCGGACTCTCCCCGATCGAGGCGGAGAGGGGAACCGGACGACGGACTACTGACCACGGACTGCCGGGAGTTATGACGCTCAATGGCATGCACGAGCGGCGCGATCTTCATGAAGTTCGGCCGCGCGCCGGCGATGAGGAGGAGTTTGAGGGGGGGCATGAAATTAAGGCTGAAAGCGGAGAGCTGCCTGGCGAAGTAGCCCAGTGAAGTAGGTGCGCACTTCACGGGCCGTTACGGACTTCACGGGCCAAGGAAAGCTGAAATCAGTTAGGGGCGGGTCAACAACAAATGAACGAAGGGAACGAACAACCACATTTCAAAAGCAGAAAATTACAACAGGATGCGTGATGCCTGAAGCGTGGAAGCGGAAACCAAATCAAACGCAGCCGGACGCGGATGAACGCGGACGATTCAAGAGCAGAAACAGAAAGCAATTTCAGTTTTCCCAATTTCAGATTTCAGCTTTTGTTTTTAGTGATCAGCGGGCGTAAGACTCCGCAATCTCCGTGATGCTATCCACGATGTGTTCGAGCGTGCGGTGCGAAGTGGTTTCAGCAATGGATCTTCGCGGCCGCCGCGCGATTTGGATCTGATCCACATCCGCGGGAGCTTCCACCAGGGTCAACCTCCCCTCGGCGCACAGGTGGCGGTCCACCGCCCCGATTGTTCCGCGGAAAATGCTGTAAACGGGCACTCCCAATGCGGCCGCCTCCCGGTTCATCGTGCCTCCGCCACTTACCACCAGATCGGAATGCCAGATCAGATTCAGGCCGTCCAAGGCGGTTCGGGGGATCACCGTCTTGTCATTCTGGAACCAGGCCGGCCACTGCCCGCGGATGAATTCCGCCTGCTTATTATTGCGCGGGAGCAGCACCATGCGGGTGTCCGGATGCCGGCTGGCCCGGTTCATGAAGGCTTCGAAGAGTTGCTCGCTTTCGGGATTATGGTAGTGGGCCTCGGTGGCGGGCGGCCGGACCGTGACGACCAGGTCCATCCTGCCCAGGCCGAGATCCTGGAGGGCCGAGAAATCAGGTTTCAGCTTCCACGCATAGACGTCCTCCTTGATGCCCGGGTATTTGCGGAGGTGGCCGCTCTTGATACCGAGAGCGGCGTCCGGAATGATGTCCGGCGCCATGAGCCAGGTCGGCTTCATCAGGGGCGGGAACTCGCAGTATTCGTAGTCTTCGATCAGAACACAGGGCAGACGCAGGCAGTTGCCCAGCATGAGCTGGGAGCGGGAGCCATGGGAAACGGCGAGCGCCGGTCGCTCGCGGAATACCGTGGGGGCCAGTTGCAGGGCGCGATAGACCAGGCCCGCGCCTTTCATCAGACGGTGCTTCCCGTAATGGCGACCGATCCGGACGCAGGACAGACCTTTCTGATCGGCCAAAGCACAGACTTGGAATGCATCGCGAGCCGTGACCAGAACCGGGTAGCCGCGCGCCCGGAGAGCTTCAATGATGGGTTCAAAGAACGGGACATGCGGCGTGTTATCCAGATCAATCCAGATTTTTGGCTTCGCCATTCGGGCCGACGCCCGGGGTTGGGATGGCAGCGAAAGCGCCGGGCTTGGCCCCGGTGCGGGCTTGGGCACAAAGTCGGCGACTGCCTTTGGAAGCGCCTGCCAAAACCGGCCGGCGTAGCGGGTCTGCGCGTGTTTCAGCAACTCCACGTAATGCTCAATCGGATAGGTGTGCGCCACGGGGGATTCATCGGCGAATCGAATGTAGTCGGGATGCACGTCCACCAGCGCCATGCCGCCGTGCCGCGCGATCCAATCCAGTTTCTGAAGCCAGATGGCCGGAGTCTTTTCGCGCAAGAGCAAGAAGAGCGTGGAATCCTGGGCGAGGGTGTAAGGGAGTTCGACATAGCCGTTGGAGGAGACTACAGGACCACTGACCGCTGACAACGGACCTCCGCCCTCTGTCCGTTGTCCTTTGTCTGCCCTCTTCGGTATGTGGTCCGTGGTCCGCCTCGCCACCCAGAAGGGGAAGATGGTGCCGGTGCCGTGGGGCTGGGGCTCGAAGGGATCGGTGTCGAAGGTGGAGGCTTCGTACTGGACGTTGAGTTGGTGCAGCCAGTCGAGGTTGCGCAGCATGAACCCGGAACGAAAGCCCACTGCATCCCAATCTTTCAGGTATTGGTTGATGCGCCTGGCCTTTTTCGCAAAGTCCCGGGGATTGCGGTAGAGCTTGCCGTCGTGGTTCAGATCATGCACGCCGACTTCAAAGCCGTTCGCGGCCAGCCAGTCGCGCAATTCGCGCGTTACGCGATACGCGCCCTCGGGGATGAAGTTGAAACAGGAGCGGAAACCCAGACTCATTTCGAGTTCGGCCAGTGGCTTCACTTTGGCCAATCCTTCCGGCCCTTCGACATCGTGGGTCAGGACGAAGGAGAATTGCTTGCCCTCCGGCCAACCGGGCCAGCCGACTGGCGGTTTTTCCGAGCCGGGCAGGATGGGCCAGACATCTCGGACCCGCTCCCGTTTGAGCTGCGCAAACGACCGGCGGACGGGCATGCGGACGGACCAGGGCAGGAACGGCTTGACCCAATAGTAGAAGCGGTTTCTAAGCACAAAAGCTGAAAGCTGAAAGCAGGAAACAGAAACCTCCCCAAACCGAGAGCCCTAAACAGGGGGCGAAAATCAAACTAGCGCGCCGCCCGTTGCTCACCCGCCGGGGGAAACATACTTTCGCCGAACTAAGCGCCGGTTTGAACCCGACGGCCGAAGTGGAAACCGCTAATCTGCGCTCATCACCGCTAATGCCCGAAGCCCGGAGGGGAAACGGCGCTGGGAGATTTTTTCCCCGTAGCCAATTGGGAAAGGTCTGCCAGCAGCGCCGATTAGCGCCGATTAGCGGTTTGAAAGCGGCGTTCGGGTTGAAACAGTGCGACTCAATCTCTTTGCGCCTTTTGGGCCTTTTGAGGGCTGCTTGAACTGCGTTCTCTGGGGAGTCATTTCGGCTTGCGGCTTGCGGCTTTTTCGAGGTACGGACTTCGTCCTCGTCAATTCGCAGAGGCGATTGACCTTGGCGCGCGAGTTCTTGGCGCATGGGCTTAGTTGTCTGAGCCGGAGACCGCTCCGGCTGCGCTATCAAAGGGTGATGGGTTAAGGACGCGAGAGGTCAAATACGCCTCGCGGGTCGAGCTAATTACAGCCCTGACCCTCAAGGGTTTTGCCACCCACCATCCGATTCAACTGCATCACCACGGTTTCTCAAACGCAGGAATCAGAGAGCAGAAAGCGGAACTACGATGCCGCTGACTACCGACCGATTGCTGCGGACTGCTAACTACGGACTACGAACCAACTTCCGAGCCCAGGGGGCTTCGACCGATCTCCCGAACCGATCGGAACCGCGCGAACACGGATTACTGACTAGGGACCACGGACTACTCACCCACTCGCGGCTGGAAGCCGCGGGGGCTCGCAGGCGCGACGCCTGCGCCACTATCACTAATCACTTTCATCAAAGTTCCTGGCTGAATTTGTGGGGCACATAGGCCCGGTGCTTGTTCAAGATGGTCGCCACGGTCGCACGGGACTCATGCAAGAGTCCGCTCGCCCGCTGGACGATCTGCTGGCCCGTCTTTTCGGATTCAATGACCATCAGAACCATGTCCATATACCCGGCCAAGCGCGCCGTGACGCTGGTCTGGGTCACCGGGGGCATGTCGAAAATGATATAGTCGTAGTCGCTGGCTTTCATGTGGGGCACGAGATGGGCAAAGCGTTTGGGCAAGACGCGCGGAAGCTTCTGGTTGTTGGTTTCATGGGCCGAAACCACGTAGAGATTTTCCTGCACGAAGGCCGGATCGCGGGTGCTGTTCTCCAAAGCAGCGGAAAGTCCGCAAGTCGGCTTGCCCTGATAAAAATCGTGCGCGGCGCCGGCCGCGAGGTTCATGTCCACCAGTAGGACATTGCCATCGCCGGTCTCCGACAGGGCGGCCGCGAGGCCGGCCGCCAGGGTGCTCACGCCGGCGCGGTCGCGGCAACTGGTGACGGCGACCAGCTTGGGTTTATGGTTCATCTCGCGAACCTCGAAATAGGTGATCAAGCGGTCACGCAAGCCCTCAAAGTGCGGACGCAATATGTGCTGGGCGTCCCACGGGGCCACGGCCAGGGCGGGGGCCGGGGGGGCGGAGCCATTGGGCAAAGCCCCGTTGCCGTTGGTGGGACTGTGGCCGTTGGACAGCGTTGGGGGCGCATGGCCGTTACGGGCAAACCACGGCAGGTGGAAGCCCCCCTTCCAAGCAGTATCGGGCACGGAGAGAAACATCGGGACGCGGACTAGGCGCTCGACATCGGCGACGGACTTCACGGTTTGATCGAGAATTCGGTCGGACACGAAGCCGAAGCCCAAGCCTCCGAAGCAGCCGACCAGAAAGATGACGAGCAAAGGTTTCAGAACGCCCTTGAGGTCGCGCGCCGGCGGCGAGGGCGACTGCACGACGCTGATGTTGGTGATCTTGCCGGTGCCCAGGGATTCATCCGTACGGGCCTGATCGAGACTCGAGGAATAAAAGCGCAAGCTGGTTTCCTCGGCTTCTTTCTGGCGCTGCAACTGGGTGAGCGCTGGCTCGGCGTCCATGACGCGGGAGGCATCCGTGCGGACTTTTTCCAACTGGCTGGCCAGCACTTTGACCTTGGCCTCCAAGGCCGCGACCCGCAAGCCCTCCGCCGGTAGGTCGAGCGCGTTGCGCGGTGACTCCACCACCGGGTTGGGCGGCGAACCCGAAGCGGGGAGCGGGGCCAAGCGGGTGAGCGCGGGACAGGCCGCGACGAGGGCGGCCTTGCGTCCCGCGGCTTCCTGGACCAGTTGGAGG
>CAIKLQ010000060.1 GCA_903828255.1 uncultured Verrucomicrobiota bacterium | reverse complement strand
GGCAACACCGCCATCAAGCCCGGGCCGCTGCTTCCATCCTCGCCCCTCGACGTCCCGGTGCAACAGGCCAAGTATCGGGCTTCGCAAGTCGGCCTGTACTACTCCCTTCAGCAGAGCCTCACCTGGGTGAGCCTGACGGATGTGATGCAAGGGGACAACACCCTGGGGTATTACACCATGAGCTTCCATAGCAAATGGACCGTCTTCGATGCCCCCGCCAGTGGTGCCGCCGGCTGGATCAGTGCCAAGTTCAACGCTAAGACCGGCCTTGGGGCCGCCGGCGACACGCAATCGGCCGCACTAAACCTCGGCAGCCTCACCGATCCCACCGGCGACTGGTCCAAAGTGAACGGGTTCCGGATCCCCGAACTTGCCTGGCAACAATCGCTCCGGGACGGCGAACTCGTGGTTGTCGCTGGCATGGTCAACCAAGGCGACTATTTCGACGCCAACAGTTACGCCAACAGCGGTCGCGGCCAGTTCCTCAACTCCGCCCTCATTAACTCCATGGTCATGCCCTTGCCGGGCTACGCCTTCGGCCTCAACCTCCAGTGGCAGCCCGCCGACGAATGGTACGGCATGATCGGCAGCTCGGTCGGCCAGGGGCATGCGGGCCTGGTGCCGTGGTCGGGTTTCAATTGGAACCACTGGAGCTGCCTGGCTGAGTTCGGCTATGCCCCGCGGGATTTCCTCGGGCTGGGCCCCGGCGTTTACCGCATCCAGCCGTTTCTGGGCCAGGTGACGGGATCCGTGTCCACCAATTATACCGTGTCCGTCCCCGGCACCACCAACACGACAGACGTGACCGTCTCTTTTCCAACCGTGAGCCCCGTCCAGGCGGGCTTGTGTTTCAACTTCCAGCAGCAGCTTGGCAAGGACGCCCCGTTCGGTTGGTTCGGCCGGTTTGGCTTCGGGGGTTCGCAGGTCAGCGCGGGCGCGCAGGCCCAGATCGGCACCGGTTTTGGCATGCGGGGTCCTCTCAAATATATGGGCCTCTTCCCAAGCCGTGGCCACGACGCCGCCGGCATTGGCTTCGTCTGGAGCCGCGCCAAGGACAATGCGCAATCGCTTTACCACGAAAACGAGTATGCCCTCGAAGCCGGGTACGTCCTGCAACTCACGCACACCATGAAGCTACAGCCCGATCTTCAAGTCGTGTGGAATCCTGCCCACAACCCGGACGCCGGCCCGGCCACCGTCTTCCAACTGCAACTCGACATCGCCTGGTGATCAGAATCCTGAGCACAACCAGAATATGAGCCTCCCCACAGTCAAATCGGTCGCCGCCCTGGCGCTGCTGGCGAGTTGCGCCTCGCTGATGGCCGCCACCGTGCAGCCGCTGGAGGCGCACTACCAGGCCGCGCGCGCCGCGCTCGCGAACGGCGACACCGAGAAAGCCAAACGCGAGTTGAAGCTGTCGCTTCAGGACAACCCGCTCCACGCGCAATCCCATTTCCTGCTGGCCTCGCTGCTCGGCCGGGAAGGGGAGATTGACCAGGCCACGGTGGGTTTCAGCAAACCGTGAAGCTGGAGCCGAACAACGCCGTGGCTCACTACAACCTGGGAACGGTCCTGCTGTTGCGCGGAGAGGCGGTCCTGGCTGGCCGCCAGCTTGAGGACGCGCTCTCGCTCCGCCCCGAATACATCCCGACCTATAATAACCTGGCCAAGGCTTACTTTCTGGCCGAGCTCCCGGAGCTTTCGCTCGCCAGCTATCGGGAGGCGCTGCGCCGCGACCCTTCCAATGCCATTGCGCGCAATGGCCTCGCCGTCCTCACCGCCGCCGCAGGTGGACAGGCTGGTCCCGGGGCTGGCGCTGGGGAGCCGAACACGCCGCTTGCGCACGCCCCGCTCATCGCGGCGGCGGGCGGGACGCAACCGCCCCCGGTCGGGGCCGAACCGCAACGCGCGGCGCGTGACGACGCGGAGGTCCATGCACTCCAGGAACTCGTCCGCGATCTGCCGCATGTGACGGTGGAACGGCGCGGTGATCGGCTCACGCTGGACGGCTGGACGATCAGCACGAACGAGCAGAAGTTGCTCGAACGGATCCTCGCGGGCCGGACGAATGTCCTCAATCTGACCACCGACGATGTCGGCGACCCGCACCGCATGGTGGAGGTTGACGCCATCCTCTTCCACGTGATTGGGATCGAGACGCTGAGCGTGGGGCATGACTTCCTGCGGCAGGTTACCGTCAATGCTTCCGTGGTGGACGGCGCCACGGCCGGGCTGAGTTGGCTCTACTCCGCCGCCATCAGCTACCAGGTGAACATCGCGAATGCATCGAAGGAGCAGATCGCCTTTCTCGGACGGCCGCATCTGACCACGCTCAGCGGTACGCCGGCCACCTTCATTGCCGGTGGCGACACGGTTTACAAGGTGTCCGGCACGACCTCCGGCGACATCAAGTCGTACCCGTTTGGCACCAGCCTCGACGACACCCCGACCTTGTTGCGCTCGCAGGGCGCGGAGGGCATCCCGCGCGTTCGCCTCGTGGTCAAGCCCGGACGCAAAAGCGTCCTCTCGCTCGACAGTCCCGAGGCGAAATCCACAGGCAACTCGGTCTATGCCAATGTCTCGGTCACCAGTGAGGCCGTCCTCGACCTGAACCAGACCCTGATCCTGACCGGTCTCAGCCAGCGCGAGAGCACCACCTCAAGGTCGGGGATTCCGGGTCTCATGCACGTCCCGATCATCAAGTACCTCGTCTCGGAGAAGAGGACCATCACTTCGGACTTGGCCATCATTATCCTCCTGACGCCCCGTGACCCGGTCTTCTGGGACGCGCAGAACCAGAAGGCCACGGCGGAGTTCGCCGAGAAGCGCCGCGCCTACGTCCAAGCCGCGCGGGGCACGGCGGAGGACATGCAGCGCTTCAAAGAACGCTACCCGGACTGGGACAAGCTCGCCCCCAACCGCTTCGCCTCCCATTTCTTCCTGATGGACAACAGCGCGGTTTACCGCGCCGCCAACGGCGTGGACCTCGCCAACGAGAATCTCGACTTTGATCTTCTGGGCAAGCCGTCCAAGAACACTCCCAAGTAACAGACAACGCCTATGAAAAAGAAACTGCTCAAAATCCTAGTCGCGGCCCTGGCTATTATAGCCTGCCTGATCTTGCTGCTCACCGGCAATCCGAAGCACAAGATCGTACGAGAGGCCTACACCTACGCTTACCCGCTCGTCACGATGGATATGACGCGGCGGCAGCAGACCAACGTGCGCGAACCTGACGACGCCCACGCGCCCATGGGGCAACTCATCAAGATGCGGGCTTACCCGGCCGTGGATAACAAGGGCGCGGCCGCCCCCAACGCGGACACGATGTACACCATGGTCTGGTACGATGTTTCCACCGAGCCGTGGGTGTTCAGCATCCCCGACATGGGCGACCGGTTCTACATCATGCCGATGTTGAGCGGGAACAACGAGGTCTTCCACGTAGCCGGCACCCGGACCACCGGGAACAAGCCGCAGCAGTTTCTCATCACCGGGCCCGGTTGGTCTGGCGCGGTGCCCGAGGGCATGACGCAAGTCAAAGCGCCCGGCGCGCTGGTGTGGATTTGCGGGCGTATCTACTGCACTGGCACGCCGGAGGATTACCAGGCCGTCCACGCGCAGCAGGATCAGTATGCGAGCGTTCCCCTCAGCGCCTACGGCAAGCCCTACACGCCACCGCCAGGCGTGGTGGATGAAAAGTTCGACATGAAGAAGGCGGTTCGCAAACAAGTCAACGACTTGCCCCTCGACGAGTTCTTCAGTTACTGCGCCCGCCTGTTGAAGAGCAATCCACCCAAGCCGGAAGACGCGCCGATCGTGGCGCGCCTAGCCAGAATCGGCATTGTGCCGGGACAGGAATTCGACCGCAGCAAGTTGCCGGTGCTGGGCCAGAAGCTCGATCCGAAGCTGGCGCTCTTGGAAATGGTCGAAACCATGAAGGCCAAGCAGACCGTCAACGGCTGGCTCTACTGGAACACCAACGCCGGCAGTTACGGCACCGACTATGAGCAGCGGGCGATGGTCACGCTCATCGGTCCGGGTCTGAACTTCCCGCAGGACGCAATGTACCCGTTTTCGCAGAAGGACGCCGACGGCAAGACCTACGACGGCGCCGCGCACAAGTATGTCATGCGCTTTGAGAAGGGCCAGATGCCGCCGGTCAAGGGCTTCTGGTCATTGACTATGTACGACCCGGAGTTCTTCTTCGTGCCAAACCCGATCAACCGCTACAACCTGAGCCAGCGCGACAAGCTCGTCACCAACCCGGACGGCTCGGTGGACTTGTATCTCCAGGCCGAGTCTCCCGGCCCGGACAAGGAAGCCAATTGGCTGCCCACCCCGAAAGGGAAATTCATTCCAATGCTGCGCCTTTACTGGCCGAACGACACGCCGCCCTCGATCCTGGACGGCAGTTGGAAACCGCCGGCGTTGAAGCGCGTGCCGTAACGGCAAGCTCGGCTGCGACGACACCTGCAAACCTATTCGCTGGCCAATGACAAAAACCAATTCGACAACAACAAATAGAAGACAGGAATCAAAATGAAGAACAAAACCATCCTAATCGTCGGTGTCGCAGCCCTGCTTGTCATTGTTGCGGGCATCGTATTGCACTCCAAAGTGGTGTCCGATTGTCCGGACGCCGACGCCCCCATGACCACCAAGCAGATCGACAACACCCGGGGCCTGCGATTCTGCGAGGTGTTCCTGATCGGTGGCAACGCCATCACCAAGGACCTGAAGGCCTCCTGCTACAACACCACTGGGCTTAACTACGACGTCAGCAAGGACCCGCTCAACTCCTGCCCGGATGAGCTGGTGAACCAGCTGCAGATGCAGAATTACAAGAAGGACTACAAGGTGCTGGCGACCTACCTCAACAAGCAGAGGTTCTGGGTCTTCGACTCCTTCAAGGTACCCACCGGGCCGATGAAAGACTTCGACGGGCTCAAGGGCTACTTCATGGGCCTTGGAATCATCCCCAAGGACGCCGATGTGTCCAAGCCTGGGTGGCTCACCTACCGGAAGAGCCCGGTGCATAAGAAGACCGAGCTGACCTTCTCCAAGGGAAAGCCGGTCTTCATCATCGACGACGAGAACGGCAAGCCTTGGGTGATGAAAGCATACCGGGACAGCTATGACCAGAAGCTGGAAAACCTCCACACCTTGGGCGAGCGGTACAAGAAACTCCCCGCTGGCTGGAAGTTCCGTGTTGTCGTGCTGGACCGGGACCTGGTCATCGCACCGGGCAAGTCAGACGTCATTTCCCAGATCTTTCAGGACGAATTTGAAAACACGTTCGATTACGTGGGCGATGGCTCGTCGAACTTCCAGCCATAATCCCGGAACGAGCCCCCAATGACCTCCACGATTCCATCAAACACGCCGGACCAAAGTAGCCGCCGCCGCCGACGCTGGAAGCCGATCCTCGTCGCCGCACTGGTCCTGGTGATCGGCGGTGGCTGGTGGGCTTTGCGCGAAGGGAGACCGTGGCTTCACGGCGTGCAGGCTTACATCTTCGGCTTCCCGATGGTCGTCATGGACCTCACCCGCGAAGCTTCGTTGGCGGAAACCCCGGGCGAGATCACCGCTCCGATGAATCAGTTCGGCGTGATGTCGAAATACCCGGATGCCTCCTTCCGGGCGGTGCCGCGCACCGGCCTTGACACACTGTTCGCCTGCGCGTGGGCCGACCTTGAGAAGGAACCGCTGGTGCTCTCGGTGCCGGACACGGGCGGGCGCTACTACGTGCTCGCCCTGTTCTACTTCTGGAGCAATGTCTTTGCCTCCATCGGCAAGCGCACCACCGGGACCGGCGCGAAACATTTCCTCATCGCCGGCCCGGGCTGGCAGGGCGCAACTCCAGGCGGGGTGGATGGTGTTTACCGCTCGCCCACGCGCATCGTTTGGGTCAACGGCCAGATGCAGGCGGATGGTCCGCCGGAATGTCTCGCCGTGATGGCCCTGCAAAAGCAATACAAGCTGACGCCGCTCAGTGCCTGGGCACAGCCCTACACACCGCCCGTCCGTGTGCCCGTGCCGGCGGGCCTGGACACCAAAACGCCCCCCGTCCAGCGGATTCAGAAGATGGAGGCCGGCGAGTTCTTTGGCCGCTTCGCCCGATTGATGAAAGACAACCCGCTCGCTGCCGCCGACGCGCCGACGCTCAAAAAGCTGGCACGGCTCGGCATCGAACCCGGAAAGGATTTCGACATCAAACAAGCGGATCCCCACATCGCTCGCGCTTTGCATCGGTCCATGCTGGCCTTCAAGCTCCTGGAGAAAGGCGTGAAGAAGCTGACCACGAAGGACGGATGGATCGTCATTCCGCAGAACTTCGCCAACTACGGCACTGACTACCTCACGCGCGCCGGAATTGCCATGATCGGGTTGGGCGGCATTCAGCGTCCCGATGTGGTTTACCCGACCGCATTTCTGGATATGCACGACAAGCCGCTCGATGCTGGCAAAAGCTACCTTCTGCATTTTGAAAAGAGCCAGTTGCCGCCCACCCAGGCTACCTGGTCGGTGGCCATGTACGACCCGGCGGGTTATTACGTGCCCAACGCCATCAACCGCTTCGCCCTCTCCGCGTGGATGCCGCTCAAGTACAACACCGACGGCTCGTTGGACATCTACCTTCAGACGGATTCGCCCGGAGCAGACCAGGAGGCCAACTGGCTGCCGGCGCCAAAGCAAGGCCCCTTCAACCTGACCATCCGCGTCTATTGGCCGAAGCCGGAGGTTCTGAACGGCACATGGAATCCGCCCGGAGTACGAATTGCGCCCTAACCACGGACCGGGGCGACAACACTTTAGAAACGAAGAACAACAACAAACCAACCAGAAATCACAATGAACAAAAACATCAAGATCATCGTAGGCATCGTCGTGGCGGCCGTGGTCGTCGGCGGCGCCGTCATCTATTCCAAAGCCGTGAAGCCCATCCCGCCGGACAAGGACGGAGCCGTAGAGCGCACGTTCGATAACCTCATGGGCTCCCGTTACACTGAGGTTCTGCTGGTGTTCGGCAATGGCCTGACCAAAAAGGTCACTGCCGGCGTTTACAACACCATGGGCCTTAACGGCGCCAACCTCGCCGGGGGCGGTGACAGTTGCCCTGCGGCTCTGGTGGACAACCTAGATCTGGAGAAGCTCAAGGGAGACCATGGCGCACTGAAGGTCATCAAGAACGGACCCCGCCTCTGGGCGGTTGACCATGTCGTTGGGAAGCTCGGCAAGGAGCGCGACTTCCAGGGCTTGAAGGCCCATTGGGTCATGTGGTTTCCCATCCCCGAGCGGTTCCTCAAAGGAGAAATGGAGAACCCCTACGGGGTCATGGATGCGCTGCGTGACACCAGCATGATGATCCGGAAAGGCTCGCGCGCCTACATCCTGGATGATCCCCAGGGCATCACCTGGGTCATGAAGTCGGCCAGCCTGATCAAGGATCCGAACCAAAAGTTTGAGGATCTACAGAATCTCGGATCGCGCCTCAAACTGCCCTCGGGGTGGAAATTCCGCTCCGCCATCCTGGAGCAGGATCTGGTCTTCATGTCCGACCATGGCAAGGCCCAGATCACCCAGGACGACCTTGGTAACACTTACGACCGCATGGGTGGGCCCTACAGCAACTACAAGCCGTGATGGCGAATTCAACAGGAGCAAACGGAGGGAACGGAGAACTGATTCTTTTTTCTCTGTTCGCTCTGTTTCCTCCTGTTCGATCCTGAAATCTGCACCATGAACTGGCAACAAAAACTCAAACACGAACTCGTAGCCGTGGGCTTGGCCGCGCTGTTTTTTGGCACTTGGATTGCCGTGCTGCTCGTGCTGAAAGAACTGCTGTTAGCGGAGTACGACATCGCGTTTCACAGTTGGTCCGTGGCGCTGGTCGGCGCATTGATCCTCTCCAAAGTCGTGCTCATCCTGGAGCATGTCCCGCTGGGGGCGTGGGTTCGCGCCCGGCCGGCGTGGGTGGATGTAGTGCTGCGCACGCTCCTGTACGCCTTGGGTGTCCTCGTGGTGCTGCTGCTCGAAAAAGGATTCGAGGGGCGGCACGAGCACGGCGGTTTCGGACCTTCCCTGCGGTCAGTGTTCCAACATGCCGACATTCACCACGTCTGGGTGAACACGATCTGTCTGTCCGGCGCGCTGTTCGCCTACAACGTCCTGTCCGTGATCCGGCGACACCTTGGCAAAGGAGGCGTGCGGCGGGTGTTTTTGTCGCCCTTGCCGGAAGAGCCAGAATGCAGTCGCCCCGAAACCGG
>CAIKLQ010000059.1 GCA_903828255.1 uncultured Verrucomicrobiota bacterium | reverse complement strand
CTTGCAAGAGAGGGCCAACAGGTCGCGGCGCAGCCAGTGCCGCCATCATCTCGACCACGCTTACAAACCGGTGTTGCGGTTGCAGTTCCATCGCTCGGATGATGGCTCTGGTCACTCGCGCACTCGTGCTTCCGTTCAAAAAGTTCGGCGCGATGAGTTTGGCAGTGCCCCGTTCCAACGCCAGGGCATGTGGCGGATCTCCGCCAGCGAGCAACGCAAACAATGTTGCGCCCAGCGCGTAAATGTCACTGCGCTGATCAGTGCCCCCGCGGTATTGTTCGGGCGGGGCATAGCCAGCGGTGCCCGCGCGGGCCCCGGTTCCGGTGCGTTGACCGGGTTGGCACACTTTGGCAATCCCAAAATCCACCAGCACCGCTTGCCCTTGCGGCGTGACTTTGATGTTCGCCGGTTTGATATCTCGATGGATGACCCCGCAACAGTGCAAGTATTCAACCGCGTCGAGAATCTGACTGATCCAAACCAACGCTTGCGCTTCGGCAAACGCCCCTTGCTTTTCCAATCCCGTCGCCAAGTCTTCGCCCGCAATGAAGTCCATCGCCAGGTATTGCGTGCGACTGGGCTCGACAAAGTGATCGGTGACTCGCGGCAAGTTGGGGTGCTTGAGGTTGGCAAGGATTACGGCCTCTTGCTGAAACTGGCGCGGGTCACTGCCACTATTCTCTTTCAGGGCGATGATCTGACCCAAGTGCAAATCGCGTGCCTGGTACACTGCCCCCATGCCACCTTGTCCCAGCAAGGTAATGATTTGATAGCGACTCTGAATTATTCCTCCAGGTTGCAGCAGGACGCGGCGACTGCCAGAAAGGTGATTTTTTGTCGCCTGGCGGTTCAAAGCGAATGGCTTTTGCATTTCATTCATCTCGGCCAAAAGAATAAGCCGGTAATATCATACTGCAAGGGATTTTCAGTTTTACTTTTCGTTGCGAATCGGTATTCCAAGTTTTTGCGTCGGAAAAATCTTCCGCCGCAGCGAATCGCTGGCCGACGAACGCAGTAAGATTGAAGTGCGGTGGAAAGCTCTGAGGTCGGCGGCGGATTCCGGTATGCGGTGAAGCCAAACGGGTTTGGGCTCGTCTCCGCCACCGGAGGCAATGTTCCAACGGATGCGGCGGGCCTGGCCAGAATTCCGCTGGCGCTTTTCATCCGTTGGCGACAGCGAGGGAATCAAGCGCATCGCAACATTCGGTGCTGAGAATTTTGCCTGTCTTCATCCCGGCTTAAGGTTGCCTCTGCAACCCTCCCCAGATGACGCTGGTGGAATCAAACTGGATTCGGACGGAGCTTCCGGCACACTCGCGTCCGACTACATCGCGGACATGAGAATCCTGATTGTCGAAGACGAACTCGACCTGCAACGCGGCCTCGCCCGCGCCTTGCGCGACGAGGGCTACGCCGTGGACACCGCCGACAACGGCGAGGACGGCCGCTTCAACGCCGAGTCGAACGACTACGACGCCATCGTGCTCGACGTGATGATGCCGAAGCTCGATGGCTGGGCCGTGCTCGCGCGGTTGCGGAAGACGAAGCAAACCCCCGTGCTCATGCTCACCGCGCGCGACCAGTCCCGCGACCGCGTGCGCGGTTTGGACACGGGCGCGGACGATTACCTCGTCAAACCGTTCGATCTGCCGGAGCTGCTGGCGCGGTTGCGGGCGCTGATCCGCCGCAGCGCGGGCAAGACCACCAACCGGATCGAGATCGGTGAGGTGGCGATTGACACCGCTGCGCGGATTGTTTCGCTCCGCGGCAAGCCAGTTGAGTTGACCGCGCGCGAGTATGCGTTGGTGGAGTTCATGGCGCTGCATCGCGGCGAGGTGGTGACACGCACGCAGCTTTACGAGCACCTGTTCGACGAAAACGACGACTCGTTCTCAAACCTGCTGGATGTGCATGTTTCCAACGTGCGCAAGAAACTCGGCGCGGAATTTATCACCACGCGGCGCGGACATGGGTATTGCATTGAATAGGCAAATGCGAACAACCAACAACCAACAAGCAACAACCCATATCGAACCGCCGGGGACGTGGTCCATTGGAGGTTCGAAGTTGGATGTTGGATGTTGCCTGTTTCCCTCCCGATGATCCTCCACTCCATCCGCTGGCGCTTGCAGGCGTGGCACGGGTTCTTGCTCGTTTGCCTGGTGGTCGGCTTGATGACGGGCTTTTACACCTTCGAGCGGCGCGGGCGCTGGCAGGCAGTGGACAACGAATTGCAGGAGACGATGACGCCGCTGCTGCCCAAGCTCGCACCGCCCGCCGGTCGCAGTCCGGGCGGACCTGAACTAGGTGAGCGCGGCCGCCGCCCGCCGCCGCCAGAAGACGGAGGTCCGCCGGTCGGCCGCCTCCCCAGCGGCCGCCCGCCCCTAAATCGCCCGCGCGAAAGCCGCACGTTTGACGCGGAGAAATTCTATTACGTCGCCTGGTCGGCCCAAGGCCGGGAGAGCGAGCGTTCCACCAACGCCCCGGCGGAAATTCCCCTGCCGCAATTCGCCGCCGCGAAGGAAGGCAGCCTCCTGCGCACGCGCGGCGCGAGCCGGGAGCTGGCTTACCACCTTCCAAACGGCGCGCGGGTGCTGGTCGGCACGTCGCTCGCCACCGCGCAGACCGACCTGCGGAAGCTTGCGGTCGCCCTCGCGCTCATCGGTTGCGGCATCGCGGTGGTCGGGTTGGGGGTTGGCTGGTGGACGGCGGGGCGGGCGTTGCGGCCGATTGCGGAAATCAGTCAGGCCGCGCGCGCGATCGCTGGCGGCGCGTTGTCCAAGCGGATCAATTCATCGGAAACGGAGAGCGAACTTGGCCAGCTCGCGACGGTTTTGAACTCCACGTTCGCCCGCCTCGAAGCCGCGTTCGCGCAGCAGCAGCAATTCACCTCCGACGCCGCCCACGAACTGCGCACGCCGGTCACGGTCATCCTCACCCAGATTCAGAGCACGCTGAACAAGGAGCGCAGCGGCGCGGAATATCGCGAAACGCTCGAAGCTTGCCAGCGCGCCGCGCAACGGATGCGGCGCTTGATCGAATCCCTAATGGAGCTTGCGCGCTTCGACTCGGGCCAGGAGCAGTTGAAGCGCATGAATTTCGACCTCGCCGCCACGGCCCGCGATTGCGCCGAACTGATCGGGCCGTTGGCGGCGGCGCGTCGCGTGAAGATCATCAGCGAACTTTCCCCCGCCGCGTGCGAAGGCGATCCCGAACGCATCAGCCAG
>CAIKLQ010000058.1 GCA_903828255.1 uncultured Verrucomicrobiota bacterium | reverse complement strand
GGTAGTGTCGTTCGCCGACAACCATGTCGAGTCCCATAAATGGCTGGACCCCCGAACCCGGAAAACCTTCACCGGCGGAAATTACATCGGTCACAACGATCCGGTAGCCGGCAACCAGGATTTCACCTGGATCGCCAACCGCACGACTTCGAGAAAATAGGCCGAACCGGAACCGCAAATGCGGATTTGAATCTACTGAAAGAAAAGGCTGTTCAGCGTTGACCCCGCATCGTAATTTCACTTCAAGCTTATGTGCCTCCAAATATCAGCCGTCCAACCTTGGGACTCTTGGAACTGGGAAGGCGACGAAATCGTCCACCGGCCCATCATTCCCGCCTCGCGCACCATCCCCAATACAAAGAAGCGCTACCCTATTGATATCCGCGAATTCCTGACCACCACCGACAACGCGGTGGTCGGTGAGAAGTTGGGCGAACTGATCCATAGCCTGTCGCCCTCGGATCAGGCGGGCTTCCGATCTCATTCAAAGGGAAGTTTTGATTTTCGCACCGACATCATTCTGCAGTCGTTCAGCAAGCTGCGCTATTTGAATAAAGCCAACAAAGTTGGCCGCTGCCCCGATGCGTGGCTGTTCCCGGACGAAACCCTGGCTCAGGGCGGCGGGGACTGTGAAGACCTGGCCTTTCTGCTGGCGGCGTTGCTGCTGGCGGCGGGCATCAGTCCGTATTGTGTCCGCGTCGCGCTCGGCTCGCTCCAGGTCAACCTGGTGAACGGAAAACTGGAAACGCCCGATCATTGCTGGGTGATGTATCAAAACGAATTTGCAGTGTGGGAAATCCTCGAACCGATGACCGTCGTTGGTTCCCGTCCCGGCCAACGGGCGGTCAGGGCCACGCGCTCGCAGGTCCAGAGCCTCGAATACGTGCCGCACTATGTGTTTAACGCCGATCACCTTTGGCGGATTCACTCGCGGGATTCTGACCGTGACGTGGCGTTTGCGGACTATTGCCTGGACCGGGAATTCTGGGGGAAGTTTGATCCCAGCTTCGCGGCGGGCGTGCATAACACGATTTTCGATCAGGCCCTCGGCGGGCAAATTCCGGCCGCCGCCTTGAGCGCCATCAAGCGCAAGAGCCTGTCGCTTGACGCGAACCTCCTGACCTACGATCCGCGCGATCATTTCGACAACGGCTACATTCCGGAAGGTTGGGATCGGCTGAGCGCGCGGCTGGCTGCTTTCCGCCAGGACAATTCCGATTGGGGTAGTTTCGGCGCGGCAGCCCATGCCATCGGCGATTTCTACGCCCACTCATCCTACCTGCATTTTGCCCAACTCCAGAATCTTGCGCCCAACCGTGGCGAGGCGCTGATCTACGCGCCCGGCGTGTCCCTCGTGGCCCGGCCGCAATACACGGCCATGTCCGCGGACCCTGCGCTGCCGCCGTTCGATCTCACTTCGGACGCGTTCTCGATGAATACCGAGCTTTGGACCGGCACCAAGTCAGAAGCGGCACAACAATGTGGCGGCAAACTCATTTCGGGACGCTACGCCCAGAAGTATGACCCGGCGGCGACTTTCTGGGAAGGGTTCACCGGCATCCCGAAGTCTCTGGTCAAGGCGACAGATTTCAACACCCGCGGCGCGTTGCCGCACCACAATGAAGTTGCCGTGGACGACGCGAACATGGGACCCAAGCACAAATTGTACAGCCCCACTTCATCCGGTCCGACCGACCGGAATGCCTACGCGAACCAGTTCCGCTGGCGAGTGAACACCGCGGTTCAGCATATCCAACAGGCGCTGCGCGAAAACTATCAGCCGTAACGGCGTGGCGCAGTTAGGCGCGGCTCGGCGCGCGGGGTGAACGCTGCGCCCTGCGGCAGGGACTGAAAGTTGGTGAGGGAATAGTCGGTGTTGGAGCAATCGCGGAGGGCGCCGGTCCTCGGGCGCAGCAAGGCAGCTATGTTTGGCGGCGGGCTTAATTCCGGTCGCGGTTCAAAGCGCGAAATCTGCTTTCGATGAAATCTCACCCGGCCCCTTTTCTGGCGGAGGCGAAGGAATCCTCCCTTGTTCCGCCCGCCCGGCCCTGCAAAACTCCGCGCGTGATTCCTCCAACTTCGCAAAAGTTTTGGC
>CAIKLQ010000057.1 GCA_903828255.1 uncultured Verrucomicrobiota bacterium | reverse complement strand
TGCAGTCGTCGCTCCTTGAAGCTGCCTCGGGGGCGGAATTGTCGCAGTCGGGTCGGCCCATCAAGAACTGGCAGCGTGCACAGGTTCCGACGACGGTTCTCAAAGCTCTCACAAAGGCGGGTGTGTATCCCGGCATGCGGGCGGCTTCCAACCGGAGCGGGGAAAACTCGCCGAACGGGATGAAGAAAGGGGGATGGGGGAAATGTGGGAAGGGCCTGATGGCCTTTGCCACCATGTTCGAAATGGCAGAAACACAGGAAGCCATTGGTCTAAACCCGTCGCGCCTCCACTCCACTCGACCAGTTTCCCAAAGAACTTATTATGCCATCTAACCATAGTAGACGCTATGGCGCATTAGTGCGTATTGTGGCCGTTGTGTTCATCGGCATGGTCTTATCGGCCGCCGAGCCATCCATGTCCATTCCGACCGGCGCAGAATTCTCCCGATGGAAGGCGCACATAGAGAAAATGCAGACAGATCCGACGCTTGTCAGCTTTCATCAATTCGATGAGGGCCGTGGGCAGCTGTCACGAAACACCAAGGATGTCGCGCCCTTCAGCGAAATGTTGATTTCCGGCAACGATTGGTTTTCCAATAGGTCGCCTCAGGATTTTCCGAAATGGGTGGCTGGGCGTTGGCGAGGGAAATCAGCCCTGTGCATCGGCACGGGGCTGAAAAGCATTCAACGCACCCACTTCCATGGCGTGGATGGAATTGATTTCAGCGTCGGGCTCTGGATCCGACCGCATGCGTTAGTCGACGAGAAAAGCAGGGCGGTATTCGCCTCCGTAGGCGACGCCTGGTCAAGTGGATGGCGCCTTGAGGCCGACAAATCCGGAGTCGGCTTCATCCTCGGCCGCACGCTTGGGGTGGGGGAAGGCAAAGGGATTGTCGTCGCACGTAGCAGCAAAACGTTGTCAGCGAACGTCTGGCACAACCTAGTTGGGGTTGTCAGCGGGAAGAAGCTGCAGGTATATGCGGACGGCATCCTAGAGGCCGAGAAGGATTTCGACGGCGTTTACAAGCATGTCAAGACGCCATCCGTGCGATATTCGAATCCGGAACTCGATTATGACGGTCTTCAACTCGGCACGACGCAGAGCCAGGCGTCAAACACCCGGTTCGACATTGATGAGTTGGCGATCTATTCCCGCCCTCTTGGCGCGGACCAGATCGCGTCCGACTACAACGCCGGGAAACCCTTAATGGCGGAGGAGGAGCATAGCCGGATGCAGCAAGAGGCATTGAAACGGCAGGCTCAACTGGCCGGCATTACCATCACGCTGCCTACGGACACGTTCGGCTACCTCCCCATAGACAGCCCGATTGTGGTGGCATTGGACATCAGCGGCGAGGCGGCGGCATTGTTCGACGGCAAAGCCGTGGTCAGTTATGGGGTGAAAAAATTCCAGGGTGAGACGGTTTCATCGGTTGTGAAGGAGTTGCCACTGACCAGCGCGGCGCACGCCCGGTGGGAGCAGCCCCTCCAGCCCAATCAATGCGGCCTCTACGAGTTGGCTGTAGCTGTAAACAGAAAGAGCGGGAATGCCGTGAAGTCTGTGGTCATTCCATTCGCCGTGCGCCTCCCACTGCCGAACCGTAAGGATATTCCGGGTAGTTCAATGCTGGCGGGATATGATTGCATCAAGGACGAGACCCCCACCTTCGGTACGAAGGTCGAGCGGATCATCCAGCCGATATACGGACGGGCGAAGGACGGCGGGCCGAACTATGCCGAAAGCGACGCTTTCGTCGAACAGTGTGGCAGCATGGGGCTTGACGTCCTCTATTGCATTGGCATCGGTTTCTGGGACGCGGGCAAATATCGGACGCTGGCGGAATGGCAGAGGAATCCTACGTTCCATCAGGAGCATCTACGCAATTTGGTGTCGCGATACAAAGGCAGAGTGAAATATTGGGAAATCCTCAACGAGCCGAATAGTGGTCATCTTCAGGGGATGACAGCCAAGATATATGTCAAATTCCTCAAGGAGTCGTACGATATCATCAAGAGCGTAGACCCGAAGGCACAGGTCGTTGGCCCATGCGGTACTTCGAGTTATCAAGAATGGACAGAGGATGTCCTCGCCGCAGGCGGCGGCGCATATCTCGACATTCTTTCCTTCCATAACTACATCGGGGCATCGCCGATAGAGAACAGTCTCAAGGTCGGACGCGTGGCGGCGGTGAAGGCGAGCATGCGCAAGCACGTCGGGAAGCTGCTGCCCATGTGGAACAGCGAATGCGGCTTGCATCAACCCGCCCGGATCGACGGGAGGCAGGCCACTGACGCCGAACTATTGAAGCTCTATGGAGGTAGGGCGTCCCGCGCCGACGCTGTGGTCACGGTTGGTGTTGACGCCATCCTGATGGTGAATGAGCACCGTTCGGCGTGCTGGCAGGTGCAGTCGGTGCTGATGGAGATGGTGGATGGCGTCGAGAAGTTTTTCATGCTCATGCGGCCATCACAGCCCTATCCGAGCGACACGCAAATGCTCACAGAAAAGGGCGTGGCGTTGGCGGCCATGCAGTCCGTGATCACCAGCGCCACATCGACGCGCTTTATTCCGACCGGATTGCTTGGCACGGTTTGTGTCGCTGTCAACGACAGCAAGGGTTCAACGACGGCTGTATTGTTTTCTGACAGCCGTGTCTCACAGGTGATCAGGATTGCGGATAAGGCCGGGGTCGTCGTAAAAGGCATGGACTACCTTGGGAATCCATTGGAGATGACGACCGGAGAAGGCGGCTTAGTGCGCGTTACTCTTGATGTGGAGCCGCTATATGTTTTCAGAATTCCTGAGTTCTTCTCCATGGGCGACTGCGTCCGCTTCGACTCCGCCCCGTCCATTTTGGAGCCCCTCACCGGTGTCGACGTCTGGGCCGAGGTCAGCAATCCTTATGACACGCAATCGGTCATGTCGCTGCGCGCCGAAGTCTCATGCGGGTTGGCTACGCCGGAGAAAGAGTTCACGCTTGGCCCCAAGGAGAAGCGGAAGGTGCGCGTCGGCTGGGCGACTGGCGAGATGTGGAAGGGGGATCACTGGCTGCGCCTCTCCGTCAACGCCAAAGGCGCATTGGTGACGACGCGGCAGATTGGCGGCTACAAATCGAACGGCAAATTGCTTGGCGTTCCGGCCCTGTCGGGCGCGTTCCCTCTCGATGGCGACGCGGGAAAGTGGGCAACGGTTCCCGAGCAGGTCGCCAACACGGCCGCGCGGGCCGTTATCGGCAGTCCCGTCGAGGGAGCGATGAATCCAGCCTTCTGGCGGAATCAAGACGACCTCTCCTTTACCTACAAGAACGGTTGGACGAAAGATGGTATTCACTTCCTGATCACCGTAAGGGATGATGTGCGGCGCCCCCCAATGAATGAGAAGGAGGAGAAGGAGGCGTTTCTGTTCGACGGCGTGGAGTTGTTCCTCGACTGTAGGCCTTCCGGCGGGCGTGGCGATATATACCTGCCGGGCGCCGCGCATTTCCTGATCGTGCCGAGCCTCGGTTCGGCAGTCGCTCCATGTCCCGTGCTGTCCATGGGAAAACCCCCGCCCCCGGCCACGATCACCTGCGTCGGCAAATTGGTTGACGGCGGCTATCTGATCGAAGGCATCATCAAGCCCATGGATGGGAGCATGTTGCGAATCCTTTACGGTACAGAGTTCAATCTCGATGTGTCTGTAGACGACAACGACGACAAGCCTGGCCAGCTCGAAGGGACGTTCGGGCGCCGCGTGCAGATGGCTCTGCATGGAACCGCCGCCAACTCAAACAACACGTCAGCCTGGGGACGTTACAAACTAACAAAGTGAAGAGGAAGCAACCATGTGGAAGACAATGACAGCAACCAACCACATCCTGCGGAGCGTCATCATACCGCTGGCGGTCTCTCTTTCCATGGCGCAAGCAATGTTCGGCGAGACGCCATCGTGGGCTCCACCGGGGCAGCCGACAGACGACTCCGGATTTGGACGGAACATACAGCGCGCCATAACTCTCATGGCAAGTAGCACGCCTGAGAAGCGGAATGCCGTGCGGATACTGTTTTACGGGCAGTCCATCACGGCGCAGCCATGGGCAAGGAAGGTTGAACAACACCTGAAGGAAACCTACCCCAATGCCGACCTCGTGGTCGCCCACCGCGCCATCGGCGGTTTCGGGGCTGAACGGTTGGTCAGAGCCGCCGAGGCGGATCTGTACCCAGCGTACCCGGATTTGATGATCTTCCATGTCTACTTCGACGATCCAGCGGCCTACGAGGCGATCATCCGCAACACACATGAGCGCACTACGGCTGACATCCTTATCATTAATGACCATGTGTTGCAGGACGCAGACCTGACAGAGGAGACCGACCCGGCCAAGTTGACCGACACGAAGTCGGACGGATGGAAGAATTATGTCTTCCTTCCCGGGGTTGCCAGGAAGTATGGGATCGAACTCTGCGACCTGCGCACCGAGTGGAAACGCTACCTAAAAGATAATAAACTGTCGGCGAAAAACCTGCTCCAGGACCAAGTGCATAACAACGACTGGGGCTGCTACGTGATGGGTGAACTTGTGAAACAGCACTTGCGGTATCGTCCGGAGCAAAGTGACGCCGCATGGCGGGGTCGGGTTGTCACCTCCACCCTGGACGCAATGAAGCCCTGGAAGGACGACAAATTCGAATTCGAATTCGAAGGGAATAGGATCGACCTTATCGGCGGTATGAAAGCCTCGACGGCCAAGGACGGATCCCTCAATATCGTCCAAAATGCTGATCTCTCGAAAGGAGAGGGTAAGTCGGTTCTCGGCTGGACCTGGGACACTTCAAATTACGAGAAGATGCAACCGGAAGGCGCCTCCGCAATAGATTGGGGCGTAAGCGAAGTGAGCGGAGAAAAGGCCCTGCGCATCACCGTCGGCACCGCCGATCCGACGCATCTTTGGTGGATTCAATCACTTCCTGCCACGGAGAAGTCCACCTACATCGTCTCATACCGCCTCAAGTCTGGTTTGAACGGTAAGGCTGACTACGGCATGGGTTCCTGCGGAGTTGCGTTTTTGGGAAAAACCGGGGAATGGCTTGGCTTTAAACAGCTTCCTGAATCTCAGGCGGTCGCCTCTCCACAATGGAGTGGCAAGGAAGAGAAAATCGACACTCCTCCAGGCACCGCGTCCATCGGATTCCGTTTTACCGTCATGACCAAGGGTGTTGCCGGAACGGCAAACTTCTATTGCAACCATCTGTCCATAATCCCACAGAAAGCAACATCAGCCGTGCCGGTCAAACTCCTGATCGACGGACAAGCACCATCCGCGCTCCCGGGGGAGGTTGTCTACACACGCGCCTCCTCCTATCCGGACACTTGGTGGCCGGCGCTGATGCAGGTCTCTTCACGGACGCCGCCAGTTCCTGGGAATTGGACGGCGAAAATCACGGACGCCAGCGACGACTTGAAGAGTTTCCGCTTTGAAGTGAGTGGTTCTGTGACCGGATCCGACGGCACGGGAAGCAGCGCCGAGCGCTTCGTGTCGAATTCCGGACGGGTGGTGATCGAGCCGGCGGATTGGCAGCTTGCAGTTGCCCGCTCCTACTCCAAGAAGCCCATGCCGGAGAATTTCGCCGTGACATGGAGTGCCGTGCCTACGTCGGTCGACGAGTATCAGCCGCCAGTACTGATTCCTGGCGTCGAATCCTCCGTGACGATTGCGCAGAGCCTGCCGGGCGGTAGGCATCGGCTCACCTTGATCGCCCCACCGGAAACACAGCGTGCCCTGACGGCCTTGCGTGTGTATCGTCCATCAGCAACAGTGAAAAAATGACAATCGCACCAACTATCCGGTATGGTAATGAAGCAGGACTTTGAAGTGATGTCCGCACGCCCGACATTGGCACTGGGGCACCTCGGAAGCCAGCCATACATGCTTGAAGCCGACTGGCACGGTTTGCAATTGCCGAAACCGCCTGCCCTTGCGGCTCACACTACTTCGGGGCTGTGGAATCGTGAACACACCAGCAACTCCTGCCGCGCCACCAGCACGGAGCGGATGCAACCATCCCCGTTCACCGTCCGCACATACTGTTAGCCTCTCCGGATGGTGAACGCATGATAGCGCAAACTTTGACTCACCCATGCAACGTAACACCATTCCCCAGACGGGCACTTCCCTGATGAACCGTTCTCTTCAATTGCCGAGTTTAGGTTTAAGCGACCGCTGCACGCTTAAGATCGCTAAAAGGTTCATCCTGTGATTGGCAAGATGAGTGATAACCAAGGAATGAACGCTGAGACGGGGAGGAAACTGCGAACTTTGCGGCTTCGGGCCCACCTGTCCATGCGAGAACTGGCGGACCGGGCCGGCGTCGCTGTCAGCTATGTCTCCAATGT
>CAIKLQ010000056.1 GCA_903828255.1 uncultured Verrucomicrobiota bacterium | reverse complement strand
TCGCGCTCCGTGAAGGTGATGAGGAAAACCGTCATCGCGCCCACGTCCATCGCAAAACAGCCGACGCCGAGCAGGTGCGATGAAATGCGCGCCAGTTCCGCGCAAATCACACGGATATACTGGCAGCGGGGCGGGAGTTTGTCGTGAATGCCGAGGAGCTTCTCAACCGCGAGCGCGTAGGCGACGTTGTTCGCCATCGGGGCGAGGTAATCCAGCCGATCCGTGTACGGGATGAACTGGGTCCACGTCATGTTCTCGGCGATCTTCTCGTCGCCGCGATGCAGATAACCGATATCGGGGACCGCCTTGGTGATGATCTCGCCGTCCAACTCCAGAATGATGCGCAACACGCCATGCGTGGACGGGTGGGACGGACCCATGTTGAGGACCATCTTTTCGCCCTGCATGTCCTGCAAATCCTCGTCGTTCGGACGCGGCAAAGCTCGCGCCGCCGCCGCGGCTTGGGCAGCGGAATCACGAATTTCGATTTCTTGAACTTCGGGCATTGTCTTAATCGGCGGCGAATAAGCGCGGCGACGCGGAGAGCGCAGAGGTTCGCAGAGAAACTAAAATGAATTCCTCCGCGCTTCTCTGCGGCCTCTGCGTCTCTGCGTTAAATTCTTTCGCCATGGAATTCAATTCTCCGGCATCCGCGCGCGCGGTTCACGTTCGATGGCATCTTTGCCGCCGGGCGCGGTCACAAACGGCCCGCCCTCGATGGGCGCGGTTTTGCTGAACGCCACGTCCGGCAGTTCCGTGGGCTTGCCGGTTAGCGGGAAATCCTTTCGCAACGGAAAGTAAGGATACCCCTCCCACATGATGATGCGGCGCAGGTCGGGATGCCCCCGGAAGCGGACCCCCATCAGGTCGTAAATCTCGCGCTCGTGCCAATCCGCCGTGCGCCACACGCCCGAAACCGTCGGCAGTTCAGACTTTTCCTCACTGACGTTCGTTTTGAGCCGCAGATACTGGCCGTGGCCGACGCCGTAAAGCTCAAAGACAATCGTCCAGCGCGGGTCCGCGCCGTAATTGTCCACGCTGGAAACGTCCACCAGGAAATTGAAACCCAGTTCCTGCTTCGCGAACGCGCAAATCTCAACGATCCGCTCGGCATCCGCGACATTCAACGTCAGTTCACCGCGAAACTCGGCTGGTCCAGAGAGAAGTTCCCCGAACTTTTCGCGAAGTTTGTTGGCGTAGTCGTTTGCGTTCACCGGGAAGAAATCAGGCGTTGGCCAAGGCGGGGCCGGGTCGCTTCAGCGTCGCGAAGAGCGGCTCGCGCTGAATTTTGGCTTGCAGCTTCATCAGCGCATCCAGCAGCGCCTCGGGCCGGGGCGGACAACCCGCCACGTAAATGTCCACCGGAAGAATGTTGTCCACGCCCTGCAAAACCGAGTAGCTGCGATACATGCCCCCGGTGGAGGCGCACGCGCCCATCGCAATGACCCATTTCGGCTCGGCCATTTGGTCGTAAATGCGCTTCACCGCCATCGCCATTTTATAGGTTACTGTGCCGGCGACGATCATTACGTCCGACTGCCGGGGGGAAAACCGCATTACCTCCATGCCGAAGCGGGAAATATCATAGCGGCTCGCCCCCGTGGCCATGAGTTCGATGGCACAGCAAGCCAGCCCCATCGGCATGGGCCAGACGGAGTTCTTGCGAAACCAATTCAGGGCGGCGTCCACGCGGGTGTGGATGACATCGCCCTCAATCTTCGAATCGTAGCCGTAATCAGCCTGTGAACGCATACAAAGAGCGGCCCCAGCCGCTCGCCGCCAAACTATCAGGGGTTGGGAGGCGAGCAAAGTGTTTTGTGATTAATTTCACAAGCTCACGTCAGAAGCTTCTGGGTGGGTCGCAAATCCCCTTGGGTGAATCTGAGTTGCTTGCGCCCGAAGTTGGTACTGGCGACAGCCCGGAAGGCTCGCAGAGATTAGCCGGGGGGTTGAGGCGTACCGGGGAGCGAAGCAACGCTACCCCCGGTAGCGGCGGGTCGTCCGCGACCTTGGCTGGGTCAGAGCGGATCTGGCATCGGGTCGGGATGCGGTAGCTTTGCCATGCCGACCGGAGATGTCGCACTACCCCCGGCTAAATTCTCGCATCGCTCCACGATGCCGGACGCACGATGATCGGGGAGAGCGGCTAGAAACTGAAATGTGCCTGTCCCGTCGGAAACCGCCCTCCAAGAGTGACGGGCAAGGAGCTTGCCGAAAACCGGCACCCGTCTGGTGTTGAACCAACCCGCTCAATCGGTTTGCACGCGCACGCCGTCGAGGTTCACAACATTGTCCTTTGCTCGCTCGCTGCGCTCTCCAAGCACTTCCAGCCGGAGCGTGTGCGGGCCAGCCGTCGCGAGTTGCTTGCGAAAGACACACACGCCCCAGATGTCGTCAGCGGAATAGGTGTCCACGACTTCGGGCGTCCCACCATCAATGTTGACGGCCACTTTGCCGCAGTTAGCGCCGAGCTTGCTGAACACAAGCACGGTGCGGCCAGTGAAACTCAATTCAGCGCTGGCACCTTTTTGATTCGAGGCCGAGAGCGTGTGGTTGTGGGTGAGGAGCAGGTGGCTCTCGTGCTTCCATTCGCCATTGAACTTGATTCCGCCACCTGGCGCGTCGTCGAAGACTTGCGCGGGTTTGGCCGCTGCGCCTTTGGCCACGGCTTGCGCCGAGACGTTACCCGCGCCGTCCACCGTGCGAAGCTCGTAGCGAGCCGCCGGGGCCGCGCCAGCGGAGTGGTCGAAGTAGAACGATCCCTTGGCCACTTTGTCCAGCGCCGCGCCGTCGCGGAAAATTTCGTAGTGCGAAACCCAGTTGTCGTCTTTGCCAGCCGTCCAACTCAGTTCGACGCCGGGATAGCCCATGTTTTCGCCGCTGCGTTTGACGACGGCCTGCGGTGGCTTGGGCGGTTTCACGTCCAGTTTGCTGCCGGGATGCAAGGGCAGGTTCAGGTAGATGAGTTCGCCCGCCGGCATTTTGTCGAACGAGATGCCGCGCGCCATCAAGTCGGCGCCGGTGCGGCGTTCGCTCCGCTCCGATTCGTGGAACGAGACGGTGTAGGTTTGCTGCATCAGAAGTCCCTTGGGCGTGATCGTGACCGGGCCGGGCGCGGGCCGCTTAGGGATGATCACGCCGCGTTTCCCGTCGCGGCTCAACCGCTGGAAATACATGGTCGGGTCGTCGCCAGTGATCAACGGACGGAAGACATGCACCCAGCGGCCCACGACGCCTTGCTCGTGCAGGTAGTGATAGATGTCCACCAGTTCGCGCAGCCCTTCAAGCTTCGCGGCGTCCGTGGTGTCGCCGGTCATGTCGAAGTTGATGCAGAGCAACCCGCGCCAGGTGGCTTTGTTGTAGTCGTTCGGATTCCAGACATCCGGGATGTCGCTGGTCTTGTCCGGCGGGAAGAGCAACGCGGCGTAGTAATTCCGCAGCGGGCCCACCGCGCCATCGCTGAACGAAAACGCTGAGGCGTAACGCGTGTAGTCGTAGCCGCCATAGTTGCCGCCGCCGTTGACGGCTTGGAAGGCGCACTTCGGATGACGGTCGAGAAAGGTGCGGATCAAGCGGCGGAAGCCTTCGTCCTGCGCGAGCATCAGGCTGTCGTCACCCTCGCGGGCGGCGGTGAAGAAGCTATCGTTTCGCCACTCGAAAGCGCCCCAACGCGCAACAAACTCTTCGAGTTGGTTCTGCATGAACGCGACCACTTCCGGCCGGGACATATCGAGTGTCTCGCCTAGCAGCCAGTCCGGATGCTCCTGCGCCACGCGCGATTTCTTGTCCACAGTGTAAAGGAAGGCGTAGATAAGCTGACCCATGTCGTGTTTGCGGAGGTAGTTGATGGTAGTGCGGAAGTCTGGGCCGTTCCAATCCCCCGCCCGATCCCACCAACCCCAATCGCGGTGATAAACATCCGCGCCGACATAACTCATGAGATCAGCCACGCGGAACACTTTGCGGAAGGTGCTCTGGAAATCCGGCCCGCCACCGGTCCAAGCCGCGCCGGGTTGACCCCAAGCCGTGCCGTTCATCCAGTAGCCCAACATGCGGATGGCCGGAAACCAGCCGTCCCGCGTGTAATCCCAGAGGTAGCGATACTGCCAGTCGAGACATTCATTCCCGGCGTTGTCCAAGTCATCATGGTAGAGGCCGATGAACGCCTTCGGAGTCGTCAGGGATTCGCCCGGCGCGAGCGCCTGCTTATGACCGGCTACTTTGAGTTGGGCGGTGACGCTGCCATTGGCATTGAGCACGAACGCCGAGGTCCAATGTCCGAAATAGTCCCAGCCGATGAAAACGCCCTGCTTCGAGTCCTTGGCGTAAAGCGCATACCACGGGGCATAGCTCGCGCTCCCAGGCCGGAAGCCGTAGCTGGAGTTGATGCCCACGCCGTTCCCGGTGTTGCAAATCGAGCCAGTAACCCGGACGCGCCCCGCCTTCGGGGGCGTCCATACTCGCGCAGCGTCCTGACCCATATCCGGATGCGCATTGCCCTGGCCGACGAAGGGCGTGCCGGTGGCGTTGTCCTGGTCCTTCCGCCACTGGTTCGGACCGGCGTAATAGACCAGGTCAATGAACTTACCGCCTTCGAGATACTGGTAGCGCCAACCGTTCTTGCCTTGTTCGTTGGTGAACTCCTTGTGAGCGTTGTGCGCTTCGCCGTCGGGGTAAGTGATCGTTGGGTTAAAGGCTGTCGTGTCATAGCCGATGTTCCCGTGCCGATTGACGAGGAAGACAAGCTGGTCACCGGGCTGCACGTCGGCGGTGAACTCGAACGGGATGCGCACCGTGGCGTTGGCGATGAACTGCCAATTCGTGGCGGGCCAGACTCGTTGACCATTGAGCAGAACCTTGGCGTCAATGCCATCGCCCGGAAATTCCTGCGCGCCGAGCATCTCAGTGGGGAAGGATTCGTAGGAATCAAACTTCCGTGGCTTCGCCGGATTCAATGACTCGGTCTTGAGGTTCCAAGAGCCGGGGTTGTTTTCACCGCCGGACATCCAGGAGAAATCTGGGGACTGTCCCGCGCCTGGTTGGACAGTAAGGTTGAGAAAACACGGCTCGTGGATAGGAAGCGGAACGGTCCCGGCATTCTTGAACGTGACCCACTCGCGCACGATGCTGGAACCAGGGTAAAGCAGATAGCTCTTCGTTACCTGGAGCGCTTCGCGCTGAACGGTGATGTCCAGTTGACGCTCGCCCTGGGACAGCTTGGATTGCTTCGAGCCGAGCAGTCGCCAACCCCCGGCGGCACCGCTCCGAAGCTCCGTCTCGTCGGCCAGTGGCGCAAGAAATTCCTCGACCACCGCGCCACTGGCTAGGACTTCGCGACCAGTGGTTCGATCCGTGAAACGCTTCAACACCAGTCGGCCATCCTCCAAGGCAATGACACGTTCCATTTGCGAGGTGCGCAGCGTCCACTGATTCCCCCGCTGCCGGATGTCAGCCTCGTCAGCGCGAGCGGGGAATCCCCCGACCAGCAGCGCCGCCAGGAAACTCACTGCCCAGCACAGGTATGCCTCTTTGCGAGGCCCGATGGTTCTTTTGATTTGTTGCATGTTAATGTCTTTCCGATAGCCCAACGCGGCCCCCGATGTCACCAGACCATCGAGATTACCGTGAGCGCGCGTTCATACGCGCGCGCCAAATAAACTCGTTGTGCTCACTTGGCGCCTTGGCCACGTCCGGGCGCCGTTGGGCGCGGACGTGAGCCAGCGGCCGCGTCGCGCTGATTCTTCGCCTCCAACACCAGCACCCAATCGTGGTCGTTGTCTGCCGGTGGTTCGCTGCGCCACGTTCCGGTTTCGTCGGCTAGCACGGGGCCGAGTTCCTTTCGCTGGCCCGTCACCGGATCGAAATGCGCCGCCGTCCATGCGGCTCGCGGGTCGAGGTGGCGCACGAGAATCGGTTCGCTGCGCGGCACCCAGATGATGCGCACGCGGTCAGCAATGCCCGCCGCTTGTGGCCCAGTGAATTCGCTTGGGCCACCGATCTTGCCCCACGGAGCGTCGCCATAATTCGCGACCGTCCGGGCTGGCGCCCAAGCGGAGTCGTCGAAGCTCGCGGCTTCCCAGTCGGGCGCCGGGCTTTTGGCGCAGCGCCAGGTGGCGTCGGACTTGAGCTGCAACGTCTCGCCATCTACGAAGCGGATTTCGAGGCAGGCAATGAGGCCAGCGGGGTTGGCTGGGACGTTATCGGGTTTATTTTCGGCGACGATGGTGAGGCTGTTCGGGCCGGTTTTCAGCAGCGGCGCGACGCTGTCGAACTGCCGTCCGGTTTTGAAATTGCCCTCCGAACCGAGTTTTTCGCCATTCAACCGCGCGGTGAACCAGTTGTCTGCCGAGACGAACAGTCGGGCCCGGCTGACGATCCGGCCCTCGCCCAAGGTGAAGGTTTTTCGGAAATAGCGTTTTTCGGCGGGCGCGTCCTGGGCCGGGTTGCCTTCGGGAAACCAAATCCAGGGGCAGCCGTCGAGGCTCACCATCGCTTCGCTCGGGAACGCCGCCCACTCAGGATGCGGCGTGAAGCGGTGCCACGGGTATTGCGTCAGCAATTTTTTGCCGAACGCGACCTGCCGCGAGCCGGCCAAGTTCATCGCCTCTTCCCAAGTGATCTTGCCGTAACCCACGCCGTTCTTCGCGCCGTTCGGTGACGGACCGTGTGGCTGGCCGGGGCGGTTGCATTGCCAGATGCCGTTCGCGCCGTAAGTGTGGCCGGCGGCGCCGTTCAACAGACAAATCCAAAACATCGCACGCGGCCATTCGGCGGGGATTTTATCCATCAACATTTCGTAACTGGCTTCGCCGTTGATGACCGGCAGAACGGGTTTGTCCGCGTAAGACTCGCGTACGGTGCGCACCGTCGGCGGCACGGCTTCGCTCTGGCCGTGCGGTGTCTGGAGCAGGTCCAGGTCCAGGAGCGAGAGGTCATCGGTCGCGTTGCGGGCGCTGAGGCGGCCGATGCCGGTCGGGTGAATCGTGATGAGCCGGTGAAACGGATCGGTCGCGCGGAGATAGCGCATGACCTCGGTCCAGCTTTTGACTTGCGCGCGATCATCGTAGGGAAATCCCTTCGCGAGGTAATACGGCAGGTTCGCCTCACCCGCCACGCACCAGACGACGGGCATTGCGCCGTAGCGCGCGACGAGGTAGCGCCAGTGCTGCTTCGCCTTCGCGACGCCCATCCACGGAATAAAGTAGCCCCACGCGCCAACGATGCACGGCGTGAACCCCTGCTCCACCAGATGCCGAAACCGTTCATCGGCGGCCGCAAAATATTCCGGGCGGATGCTGCTGTAATTCGTCTGCCACGGAAACCCGGCTTCGTTCGCGCCGCGCGCGTCGAAGGGCGGCATATCGGGATAAAGTCCCGCGACGATCTGGATGACGTTGAAACCTTTTTCCTTCCGGTCGGCAGTAAGTTGTTTGAATTCGTCGGGCCAGTGCAGCCGGTGGCAAAGCCCCATCCACCAGGTGTCGCCCAGCCAGAAAAACGGCGTGCCGTCACTGTGCTCCAAGTAGCGCCGGTCCGTCGCCACCCGCAACGGACCGTGGAGATAGAGCGGGTTCGCTCCGTGGTAAGGCTTAACTTCCACTCGGCCGGTGACGCCGTGAAGCCCTTGGTCGCGCGGCTCCGAACACTCGCTGCGGAAACGATGCGTTCCCGCGACGGGCGACGCATAGCGCACCTTCCACACATTTGCGCCGGCCCAAAAAGCGGGCACGCGAAGTTCCCGTCCCTGGGGATCGCGGAAGCTGGCGTCGAGCGTGATTTCGTTGAACGGGTCCGCGTAGGTGCGGGTAGCGGTGAACGTCAATTCGACCATGACGTTCGCCTCCGTTTTCAGAAGGGTGTCCTTCGCTGGCGCGACCAGAATCAATCCTGCCCACAACAATAAACCGAGGAGCAACATCCGCCCTGTCGGCAAGTTCAGCACTGTTTTCATAAAACGCCAATTTGTTTCGGTTCCAAATCCTGTCCGCAAGTTGACCAGAACCAACCGGCCGCGACCAGAGATTCCGGTGGGCATTCAAGCCCGCGGATGCGCCTGGTCATAGGCTTTCTTCAACCGCGCCGTGGAGACGTGAGTGTAAACCTGCGTGGTGACCAGGTGCGCGTGGCCGAGCAGCTCTTGCACGCTGCGCAAATCCGCTCCCGCATCCAGCAGGTGCGTGGCATAGCTGTGCCGTAATTTATGCGGCGTCAGCGCCGGATCGAGGCCGGCGAGCGCGAGATATTTCTTCAGCCGCCGCTGCAGCATCAGCGGACTCAACGGCGAACGCGCTCGCGTCTCGGACTGAAACACCGGCCCCGTCCCGACGGGAGTTGTTGGAAGTCGCGCCCAATAGGTTTTGATGGCGAGCAAGGCGGGTTCACCAATCGGCACGAGCCGTTCCTTCTTCCCCTTGCCGCGCACACGCACAATTTCCTCCTCCCAACGAATGTCCTCCGCCTCCAAGCCGCACAGTTCACCGGCGCGCAAGCCGCAGGAATAGATGGTTTCCAGCACCGCCAAGTCACGGTAACACGCCGCGACCGAAACGGGACGGCCGACGGATTCGCTTACCGGCTTTGCGAGCCCGCGCAACGGAGCGTCGAGCAAATCCTTCATCTGCTGGATGGTCAGGAATTTGGGGAGCCGTTTCGCCAGCTTGGGCAGAGTGAGGTTCTTGATCGGCGAGGTAGCCGCCGCGCCGTGGCGAATGAGAAACTTGTAAAACGTCCGCAGCGCGGAGAAGCGCAGCGCGATGGCCGCCCGCCCGAGCTTGTGTCGGCCCAGATGGCGGAGGTAGGTCCGAAAATCATCGCGGCCCAACTGGTCCCATTGGGACGGCGCTTTGCGCTCCGCCAGATACCAGCGATGAAATTCATCCAGCGCCGACTGATAATTCCGCTGCGTGTAAACCGACGCCCCGCGATCCGTGGCCAGGTGTTGGAGAAAGAGTTGAATCCATTTGTCGCGGGTTTCTGGAACTGGCGAAGTTCTCTCCCTCTCCCCCGCCGAGGCGGAGAGGGGCGGGGTGAGGGGGGAGGCGGCGGTTGGTTGGGGCGCTTTCACAAATCCCCTCACCCCGGCCCTCTCCGCCTCGGCGGGGGAGAGGGAGACGCGCTCTGAGAGCGCGTGGAGACAGCAATGGCTAGATCAGCATGTGGGGGAGTTCTCAAATCACTCTACTCGCCAGCTTCGCCTTCACGGGGCGGAAAATCGAACGTGACCTTGCCAGCCTCGTCCATCACGAGACACGCCGGAAACGGCCGGCCGGCTTTGGAGATGAACTTGTTGAGCAAATCACTCCGGTTCGTGGCGAGGAGCTTCTGCGCCTGCGTGCGGTCAATCGGCTGCTGCAAAATCTCGCGACTCAGCTTGAACCGGCACGGCTGCTTGTCCGCCTGCGACCGCTCACATAAGTAATCCGTCGCGCTTTCAAAAACCTGGCCGCGGCACTTCGGGCATTTGCCGATTGACTGCTGCCCGGTGAAATCAAGCTTCACCGCAGGCGCCTTCGGTTTGACTTCCTTGGCCGCACCTTTGCCGGCCTTGGGCGCGCGCGCCTCAAATTCAAATCCCACCTTGCCGCCCTCACCCGCCACGAGAAACGCCTTGAACGGCCGGCCCTTTTTGGAAATGAACTTCTCGATCAAATCCGTCTTGCCCGTCGCCAATAGTTTTTCCACCTGCGCCCGATCAATCTGCCGCTGCAAAATGATTCGGCCGGTGCGGAACGCGCACGACTTGGCTGCTCCCGTGGATTTTTCGCAGACGTAAGCCATCGGCGTCTCGAACACGCGACTGCCGCAGGCAGGACACTTGCCAAGTGACGTTTGCCCGGTGAAATCCACTTCCACCGCCCCGCCCTCGGGGTTCTTGTCATTGCCAAAATCAAACTCCGGCTTGAACTCCGCCCCCATTTTGATGACGGCGGCAAACGGCCGGCCCATCTTGCTGCGAAAACCCTGCAACGGTCCCACGACGCCCTTGTTGAGGAGTTCCTCGATCTCGCTGATTTCCAACTGCCGGCTCGCCACGATTTTCCACAGCGCGAAGTCGCATTGCTGACACTGGAACTTTTTGTAATTTTCGTGAATCTCCCCGCCGCATTTGGGGCAGGCGACGTTCAGCTTGCCGTAATCGCCGGGCACGGTATCGCTCTCGTGCCGGCGAGCCTTGGCCACGATCTCGCGGGTCGCGTCAGCGATTTCCTTCATGAAATCTTCGCGTCTCAATTTGCCCCGGGACATGAGGCGCAGTTTGAATTCCCAATCGCCCGTCAGTTCCGGCGAGCAAAGTTCGGGAATCTCCAAGCCGCGCAACAGGGTGATGAGTGAAAAGGCTTTCGCCGTCGGCTGCAGCTCGCGCCCGTTGCGGTTGACGTATTTCTCCCAGATCAGCCCTTCGATGGTTTGCGCGCGGGTGGCCGGCGTGCCCAGACCTTTCTCGCTCATTGCCTCGCGGAGCTCCTCGTCCTCGACGAGTTTTCCCGCTCCTTCCATCGCGCCGAGCAAGGTGGCTTCCGAATAACGCGGGGGCGGCTTGGTCTGGTTCGCTTCGACTGCGACTTTTTCCGTCTTCACGGTTTCGTTCGGTTTCACCGGCACGAGGCTGGGCGTATCGTCGGACTCCGCCGCCTCCTTGCCATAGACGGCGAGCCAACCCGCGTTCACCATGACTTTCCCTTCGCTCTTGAAGGGCTCGGTTTCAACCCGCGTGATGCGGGTGGTCACGAGGAATTCCGCTGCCGGATAAAAAATGGCGAGGAATCGCTTCGTCACCAGGTCATAAAGCTTCTGTTCCGGCTCGCTCAAATGTTTCGGCGCGACCGTCGTGGGGATGATCGCGAAGTGATCCGAAACTTTGGCGTTGTTGAAAATGCGCTTGTTTGGGCGCACCCAGCCGCTTTTCAGAATTTGTTCGGCGTGTGGGCGGTAGGTGGTGTCGGCCAGCATGTCGAGCGTCTTCTTAACGGTATCGAGGTAATCCTCCGGCAACGCGCGCGAATCCGTTCGGGGATAGGTCAAGACTTTGTGCCGCTCGTAAAGCGCCTGCGCCAGGCCGAGCGTGTTCTTGGCGGAAAAACCAAAGCGCCCGTTGGCATCGCGCTGCAAACTCGTCAGATCGTAAAGCTGGGGCGAAAGCGAGGTGGTCGGTTTGCTTTCCTCGGTGACGATGCCCGGCTGCCCGAGACATTTCGCACGGATCGCTTCCGCGAACTTCAGGTCCCAGACGCGCTCCGGCTTGAGTTGGTCGTCGCCGTCCTTGCGGGAAAACTTTTCATCGAACCAGCGCCCGTCATACTCGCCCGCTTGGGCCGCGAACGTGCCGTGAATTTCCCAATAGTTACGCGAGACAAATTTTTTGATGCGCTCCTCGCGATCCACCAAAATGGCCAGCGTCGGCGTCTGGACGCGGCCCACCGTGGTGAGATGAAAGCCGCCGGTTTTGGAATTGAAGGCCGTCATCGCCCGCGTGCCGTTGATGCCCACGAGCCAGTCCGCTTCCGAACGGCTCGTCGCGGCGTCGGAGAGCGGCTGCATGGTGGCGTCATCGCGCAAGGTCGCGAAGCCGTCGCGGATGGCCCCGGCGGTCATGGATTGCAACCACAGGCGTTTGATGGGCTGCTTGGCTTTTGTGTAGCGGACGATGTTGCGGAAGATGAGTTCCCCCTCGCGCCCGGCGTCGCACGCATTGATGAGGCCGGTCACATCCTTGCGCTTGATAAGCCTGGCCAGCACGCGCAGCCGCGACTCGCTTTTCTCGATCGGCAGCAAATCAAAGTGCGGCGGAATAACGGGCAGGCATTTGAACGTCCACTTGCCCCGCACGGCCTCCACGCCCTCGGGCGGAACGATCGTGAGTAAATGGCCGACGGCGGACGAGAGCACGAATTGGGCGCTCTCGAAGTACTCGTCGGCTTTCGTAAATCCCCCCAGCGCCTTGGCAATGTCCGTGGCGACCGAGGGCTTTTCCGCGATGATTAAAGTCTTGCTCATCAATTTAGTGGCAAGCTCTTACGGCCAACCGGCCCCCAAAGGCAATCCGAATTTACAAACGGTTTTCCGGGAGCGCCGCCAGCCGCGACCATTTCCCCGCCGCTGGCAACCAATCCCGCCGCCCAGCCACGAACCCGAAAGGTCGCGCGAATCAGACCTGATCGGCGGTTCCTCGGTGCGTGGTTGTGGGGGTAAATGACGCCTCCTTACCCACAAGTATGAGCGTCCCGTAAATTGCCCCGGCGCGGCGGAAGGCGCGCAGCGTTTGGAGTGCGCGCCCCTGGCTGCCGCGATCCCATGCCGACGGGCGCAAAAGCGGGAGCAAGCTCGCCGCACTCCAAACGCGACGCGCGATCCGACCCGGGACTCCAGCCAACTTCCTCATTACGATTTACGGAACACCCCTACCTGTGGGTATGGATGAGGGTGAACGAGGCTCAGTGCGACGGCCAGCTTGTCAGACAAACACCGACACTGGATCAAGCCAAAATCCTACGCCGAAATCAGCGAACCGCTGATTGTGACGCCGCGGCATTTGGGGTTTATTAGGTGCAGATGGTAAGGCAAGTCGCCACGCGGGAAAGTTGGATTCGCAAGAACATCTCTGGCGATCTGATAATTAAGGAGGAATGGCGACTTGCCGAGCCAAGAGGGGTGCAAGCCGGGGGGCCACGCTGACTGGTGGGTTCACCGGCATAGGGAGCGTGGCGGATGAAAATCCGCCACGCGCCGCTCCGAGGACAGCAACTTTAATCCAAATTCCGTAGTTGAACCCTGGCGTCACTTGGCGCTGGGATGTGGATAGAGAGGGGCTTTTGGCCGTCGCCAGGCCCTGGTCACTGCGGGTCACCGACCCGCGCTGCAATGGCCGAAGGTTCATGGGGAGCTTCGACCTCCAACTCTGGACGCGCATCAAGGCCATGAACCGGAGCGCGCCCGAGGATGGGCGCACTCCGGGAAGGTTCAGGGGAAGGGGGAAACGCCGGCGGGACTTTTTGCTTGTCTCTGTTCCCGGAGCGCTCAAGTTGTCACCCATGCTTAGAATTAAACTCCTCACCTGGACATTTCACCCCCATTCTGCGGAGCGTCGGTCTGGAAACGGCTTTGCCCGCTCGACACCTCCAAAGCTGGTCACAGACCGGCGCTCCGCCCCTTCAGGGATTCCTGCTGCCGGTGAATTTTTCGGGCTGCCCCTTTTCCAAATCTTGCGCCCAAACCATTTTTGCCCGGCGCTCGCGGCAATGTTGCTCGCCCTCGCCAGCGGAAACGCGCAGCCCGTTGCCCCCAGCCCAAGCGCCCCCAGCCCGACCGAAAATCCGCTGGCCGCCCTCACGCATCTCACCGCTGCCCAAACCCGCCGCGTCTCCAGCACGAATCCCGACCTCAGCAGCAACGGCGATTCGCGCGTCTTCAAGGAAGGCGAAACGCTGGTGCTCGCCGAGTTGACCGGGCCGGGTGCCATCACGCATCTCTGGAACACCGTCGCCTCGCAAGACCCGTTCTCGGGCCGCTCGCTCGTGCTGCGGATTTACTGGGACGGGATGGAGAAGCCGAGCATCGAAGCGCCGCTCGGCGATTTCTTCGGCGTCGGCCACGGCGCGATTGCCAACTTCCACTCGCTGCCGGTCAGCGTTTCATCATACGGCCGTTCGCGGAGTTGTTTCTGGCGGATGCCGTTTCGCAAGAGCGCCAAAGTCACGCTGACCAACGAACCGCGCGGCTTCGGCGACGTGGAGGTTTATTATTACGTGGATTGGGAAAAGCTCCCGAGCCTGCCGGACGACGCGCTTTACTTTCACGCTCGCTACCATCAAGCCTTCCCCGCGACGCGCGGCGATTACCCCATCCTCGAAACCAAAGGCCGCGGCCATTACGTCGGCACGGTCCATTCCGTACACCAAGTGAAGACCGGCTGGTTCGGTGAGGGCGACGATCATTTCTTCATTGATGGCGAGTCCGGGCCGTCGCTGTGCGGCACGGGCACGGAGGATTATTTCAACGACGCCTGGGGCTTCCGTCCGTTTGCCGCGCCCGCGCATGGCGTGACCGTGTATGAAGGCGTCTTCGCCGGTGACCGCGTGAGCGCCTATCGCTGGCACTTGTCCGATCCGGTGCGTTTCCAAACCGCGCTGAAGGTTTCCATCGAACACAAAGGCAGCTCGGTCACGGACGCCGGCGTCAAAATATCCTCGTCCAACGAACGCCCCGACTGGGTTAGCTCCGTGGCCTTCTGGTATCAAACCCCGCCCGTCGCGAATGAAACCCCGCTGCCGCCCGCCACCAACCGCGTCGCCCCGTATCGCGTGCTTCCCGCGAAAACCCTGACCTACCGCGCCACCCCGCCAACCGGCCTGACTCACGAGGAAGAAGGTTTAATCTACGCGCCCGGCAAGCCCGACGCCGAGATCGCTTTTGATTTCGCCGTGGCCGAGCCGGGGCGCTACCAAGTGGCCGCCGTCCTAGTCCTGTCGCTCTTCAGCGCGCGGTATCAACCCCTCCTCGACGGCCAGCCCGCCGGCCCGGAACTGGACCTCTGCAACTCCGGCGAGGACTGGACCTGGTTCAGCTTCGACCTGCATGACCTGACGCCGGGCAAGCATACCCTCAAGTTCGTCGGGCGCGGGGCCTCGCCCCAGCAGCGCTCCAAAGCCCCGCCGCGCTTCGCCTTTGGCCTCAATTCGCTCATCCTGCTCCGCCTCGAAGACCTGGCGGGATACAAGTGACTTTGAATCCTAGTTTGACACCGGGGTGCCGGTGGTTAAACATGCCGTCCGTTACTCAATTACCAAGCAACCAAAAAACAAATTATGGCAATCGCAGTTGGAACCAAAGCACCTGATTTCAGTCTGAAATCCAAACAAGCCACCGGAATCGTGGACGTCAAACTCAGCAACAATTTCGGCAAGAAGAACACCGTCGTGCTGTTCTTCCCGCTCGCCTTCACCGGCGTTTGCACCGCGGAGTTGTGTGACGTCACCGCCGGATTGAGCGCATACTCCGGTCTGAACGCCGAAGTGATCGGCATCAGCGTGGACAGCCCGTTCGCACAGGAAGCGTGGGCGCAGAAGGAGAAGATCGGCATCACGCTGGCCAGTGATTTGAATAAGACCACAACGCAGGCTTACGACGTGGTGTTCCCGATGCTGGCCGGAGTGGGCGACACTTCGGCGCGGGCGGCGTTCGTGATTGATCAGCAAGGCGTGGTGCAATACAGCGAGCAGACGCCGACGCCGAAAGACCTGCCCAACTTTGACGCCGTGCGGGCGGCGCTCGCGAAATTGCAGTAGGACGTTCCGCGAATTTCTCACTCCAGGACGCCGGCAACGGCGTCCTTTTTTTTGGCGAAAGGCCAAGCCTGGATTTGGCCGAGATGCCGAGCAGCCACTGCCGGGGCGCGACCAGTCCCCGGTCGTGGCAGGGCGGCGGCGGAATTTATCGGCACTCGCGGGGGTGGCGACGCGCTGCGGGCGAGGGACCGCCCGCACTCCGGGGCGGTGGGGAACGCCCCGCGAATTTCGCCGCCGGGATTCTTTTCATTGTTTGTCACCGGCCGAAACCGCAGATTACTGGCAACAAATCGTGAAAACGCTCCACGCTTACCTGACCCGCCAAGTCATCGCTTCGCTGCTGATGACCGTGGCGGTGTTCACGTTTGTGTTTTTGTTGGGAAATATTCTCAATGAAGTCCTGTCGTTGCTCGCCAAGCGGCAGGCGCCGCTGGGTGCCGTGCTCGAGGCGATGGGGTTGCTGATTCCGTTCGTGATGGTCTTCGCGCTGCCGATGGCGCTGCTGGCGTCCACGTTGCTGGTGTTCGGTCGGTTCAGCGCGGATCAGGAATTGACAGCGGCCCGCGCGGGGGGCATCAGTTTGCTCTCGCTCATCACCCCGATCCTCTTGTTGAGCCTGCTGCTTTGCATTGTGAGCGCGTTGGTGAATCTCGAACTCGCGCCGCGCAGTCGGGTGGCCTATAAGAACTTGCTGTTCAAATTCGGTGCCAGCGTTTCCAGCACCCTGTTATTGCCGGAAGGGCAATACATCAAGGAATACAAGGACTCCATTATCTACATTGGGAAGAACCAGGACGGCCAGTTGGAAAACGTCACGCTCGTGAGTCAGCAGGCGGGCACGAACATCGCTTTTTTTCGGGCGGCGCGGGGAGCGGTGCAGCTGGATGTCACGAACCGCCAGGGCCTCATCGAGTTGTTTGACGTGAAGGCGTTGTACAGCGAAGGCGGCCATTACGTGCCGGGCCGATTTTCCCGCATGGCCTTTCAACTGGGTGCCAAATCTTCCGCTTCCGGTCCGGAAAAGCCGCGCATCTCGGACATGACTTTTTCACAATTGCGCGCGGAACTGCGGGAGGTCGAAGCGAGTTTGCACGCGTCCGCGCCGCTGGGGAAATTGACTTCCCAGGAGTTGAAGGAGCGCCGCGCCGGCTTGGCGAAACAGGTGAAGGACCTGACCTCACCGCTGCGCGTGCAGTTGCACCGGCAGGTGGCGTTTTCGTTTGCGTGCTTCGGCTTCACGCTCATCGGCATTCCGCTCGGCATCCGCGTGCATCGGCGCGAAACGAACATCAGCTTCGCGATCGCGATGGTGCTGGTGCTCATTTACTATGGCTTCCTGATGGTCGGTAATTCGCTCTCCGGGCGGCCCGAATGGTCGCCGCATCTGGTGGTGTGGCTGCCGAACTTCATTTTCCAGGCCGTCGGCGCGGTGCTGTTGTGGCGGGCCAATCGCGGCATGTAACGCGGAAACGTCAGGGGGTCAGACCGGCGGACGGCGTGCCCTTTGCACGGTTTCCCTTGACGATCAGCGGCGCTTGCGTTGCACTACGGCTTATGCTGAAACGCACATTCACCTGTCTCGTTCTTCTGGTCGCGGCGCTGACCGCGCGTGCGAACGTTCAACTTCCGGCGTTGTTTTCGGACAACATGGTCTTGCAACAAGGCGTGCCCGTCACGATTTGGGGCTGGGCGCAGGACGGCGAAAAAGTGACCGTGAAATTTCGCGGCCAGACCGTCTCCACCACCACTCGCAATTTGAAATGGGCGGTGAAACTCCGCCCGCTCAAAGCTGGCGGGCCGAACGATCTCACGATCTCCGCAGCGGAAAACACCGTGACACTGGCCAACGTGCTGGTGGGGGAAGTCTGGGTTTGCAGCGGTCAGTCGAACATGGAGTGGCCGCTGAGCCGGTCCTTTCAACCCGAAGCCGACATCGCTTCCGCCACCAATCAACGCATCCGCCTGTTCCATGTTCCGAAGGCCAAGTCCGATTCGCCCACGGTTAAAACCAAGGCTGCTTGGCAAGTTTGTGCGCCGGAAACCGTGCCGAACTTTACCGCCGTCGGCTACTATTTTGGCCGCGATCTGCAAGCCGCGCGCAAAGTGCCCGTGGGCTTGATCCAATCCGACTGGGGCGGTTCGCCGGCGGAAGCTTGGATGAGCCGCGAGGCGTTGGAAACCAACGAGCGCTACCAGACCGAGATCCTCGACAGCTACACCGCCGCCGAGAAGAAATACCGCGAGTCCCTCGCGACCTACGAAGTCGAAAAAGCCGAGGCGGCGAAGAGCAACGACGAATTCAAGAAGAAGCCGCCGGGCTTGGGCTGGAAACCGTCCGAACTTTACAACGGCATGATTGCGCCGTTGCTGCCTTACGCCATCAAGGGTTCGATTTGGTATCAAGGCGAATCGAACGCGGGCCGGGCTGAGCAGTATCGCAGCTTGTTCGCGGACATGATCCGCTGCTGGCGGCGCGATTGGGGTCAGGAAGACTTCACGTTCTTGTGCGTGCAACTGGCCCCGTTCACGGCCATCAAGGAACAGCCGCAAGAAAGCGCCTGGGCCGAGTTGCGAGAGGCCCAATGGCTCGCCACCAAGACGCTACCCAAGGTCGGCATGGCCGTCATCACCGATGTGGGCGACCCGAAAGACATTCACCCGAAGCAAAAGCAACCCGTCGGTGCGCGACTCGCGCTCGCCGCGCGGGGCATTGCCTACGGCGAGAAAATAGAATTCTCCGGGCCGCTCTATCGCCACCTGGAAATCAAAGGCGACAAAGCGGTCCTGCTTTTCGATCACGTTGGCAAGGGACTGGAAGCGCGCGACGGCGAACTGAAAGGCTTTGCGATTTGCGGCGACGACCGGAATTTCGTCTGGGCCAAAGCTGAGATCGTGGGCGATACCGTGGTGGTGAGTTGTCCCGCGGTGACGAAGCCGGTGGCGGTGCGTTTCGGCTGGGCGGATTGTCCGGTGGTGAATTTGTGGAACCGGAACGGCCTGCCCGCGTCACCCTTCCGCACGGATGATTTTCCGATGATCACGGCGCCGAAAAAGTAGCCCACAGACTCGCGCCCCACAGCCGTTCAGTAGGACAAGCCTCGCGCGCCTGCCTCCATATTTCAGAACTTCGCTCACGATTTGGTGACACCCATTGGAGAATGGAGACGCCGCGCCAAAGCGGCCGCTCAGTAGTACTTTGTCAGTCCTCAAATGAGGGGCAGAACTTCTTGAGTTTAATGCGCGCGTCGGTGGTGGTGAAACGCCAGTTGATTTTGCGCTGCGGTTGATTGCGGCGCGCGGTCCACGCGGTGACTTCCTGCGGGCGCAGGTTCCAATCTCCGATCCGGCGGTCGAGGCATTGGCGACTCAGGACGCTCAACTCGATCTCGGCGAGGTTCAGCCAACTCCCGTGCTTGCCCCGCTGGCGTTTCAACCACGGCTTGAGGTCGTTGGTCGGCAGCGTCTGGCGCACCGTTTCATGGCAGACCGCGGTCACGACCTCCAGTTCCACCAAGCGGTCGATCAGCAGGTGCAACGTCCACCGAGCGCCCCGGTGGGCGGCTCCCCACCTGTCAGCGCAATGAGCTGGGCTTCGACGGTCACATCGAGGCGGGCTATATCCAGGCCGACGAGACGACGATGCCGTGTCAAACCGCCGAAAAGACCGGGCGCAACCATCGAGCGTTTGTGTGGGAGTTCAGCCGCCCGGGCGGGATTGTGGTCTTTGAATTTCAGATGGGCTGGGGCCGGGAGGGACCGCGAAAGTTTTTGCAAGGGTTTCGGGCCACGCTCCAAAGCGATGGCGATGCGGCCTATGCGGACTTGGGCGGACGCATCACCTATGCCGGGTGACTGGCGCATGCCCGCCGTGGGTTTGTGGACGCGGCCAAAGTCGCGCCGTTGGATCCGCTACCGCCCGAAATTAGGGCCCGGTTTGGCGAATTGTATGCCGTGGAAAAAACGGCGCGGGAAGGCGGCTTGACGCCGGTGGCCCGGCTGGCGTTGCGCCAAGCCAAGAGCGCGCCGGTCATGGCGGCGTTGAAAACCCGGCTGGTGGCAATACGCCAACAGCTCCCGCCGTGCGGCAAGTTGGCTCAGGCCTGCGACTACGCCTTGGGACAATGGAGTCGCTTGGAAGAGTTTTTGCGCGATGGGTTGCTGGAAATTGACAACAACTGGTGCGAAGACGCCATGCGCCCACTGGCCCGCGGCCGCAAGAATTGGTTGCCCGTCGGCAGTCCGGAGGCCGGCCCGAAGGTTGCCGCCATCGCCGCGATCGTGGAAACCTGTCGCCGCCGGGGCATCAACTTGCGCGCTTATCTGCGCGACGTGCTGCCCAAGTTGGGCCACTGGCCCATTACCAAAGTGGGCGAGTTGACCCCCACCGCGTGGAAGGCGGCGCAAGCGAAACAGTCCTGACGCTATCAACCCAGCATAGACGGGATGGCGTCACGGATACAGATGAGCGTACACTGCGGTTCGATTATGGTGACGGCAATTTTGGTCTTTGGCACTTTGACATTTTGAAATCGTTCCATGTAAAAAAGCCAGGGCGATACCGTCTGCGGGTCCAGGTCAGACTGTTTATCAAGGACACCAAAGGTGCCTTTCAACCTCTGATCCTAAACCCCGTTGAACCCCGAGTAGAAATCCCGGAGCGTTACCTGCCGCCCTCAATTCCTTGGGCAATTTTGGTCCCATACGGGTCGGGCTTCATTTTGTGTACCGTCGGAATCATCTGGTTGGTCTCGCGGCGTAGGCAAAGATAAGGTGAAGGGGCATTGTTTATATGCGCCGATTAACTTGCGACGTCTCAATAGCTGTGAACTGTTTTGGAGCTTCGTTCGCAATGGGCCAAACGAATCTGATCAAAAATCAATCAGCGTCGCAAAAGGATTTCATTCCTCCTCGACCACCAGACGTAATTTGGGGAGCCGCCACGAACCGAATCAGATTGGGACTTATGGGACGAGGAGTGAAATGGTGTGGGTGGACTGAGGCGCTTGTCGGGCAATCTGGCCAACTGGCAATATGCGCCACAAGACCCGTTGAAAAATAGCGCTTCGCATTAACATTGCTAGATGACACAGGACGAGAAGTGGGAAGAACCGCTGCGGGGAGGGCAATCGGACAGCCTCTGGCATTAGATCGCGAGTTGGCGATAGAGCATAAAGGGGTCGCTCCGTACTATTGACACAACTCCAGCGGAGCGGTAAGGGTTGCCACGCCGCGCCGACCCCGCATTGAATATTCCGGCGAGATCTAGCACATCATGAATCGTGGCGATCAGCGGGAGCCGACCTTCCAAGACGGCACCCGCTTCCTCGAAGATTTGGGCGAGGCCCGTCAACCAGCCCGATCTGAACCTGTATCAAAAGTAAAGAGCGACCCATTTACGGCCGGGGCGCGCTATTCCTCGAGGAACTTGATGGACCGGCTTTTCTCGGAACGCTTGCGGGCGTTGGCGTCGAGCACCTTCTTGCGCAACCGGAGATTCTTCGGCGTGGCTTCCACGTATTCGTCCACGTCAATGTATTCCAGCGCGCGTTCAAGGCTCAGCTTCAACGGGGAATTCAACTGGATGCCCTTGCCATCACCCTGCGAACGCATGTTGGTGAGGCGCTTTTCCTTCACCGGATTGACCGGGATGTCGTTCTCCCGCGCGTTCTCGCCGATAATCATGCCGATATAAATCTGGTCGCCCGGCTCCACCATCAAGCGCCCGCGTTCCTGCACCATGTTCAAGGCGTAGGACGAAGCCTCGCCGTTGTCCATCGAAACGAGCGAGCCGTTTTTGCGGGCGGCAATTTCGCCGCGGTCCTCGCCGTATTCGTGGAAGAGATGGCTCATCACGCCCATGCCCTTGGTCGAATTTACGAGGTCGGTCTCGAAGCCGATCAAACCGCGCATCGGTACGAGCGCCTCGACGGAGACGATGTTGCCGACGTGATTCATGTTCGTGATCTGCGCTTTGCGGTTGGAAAGATTTTCCATGATCATGCCAAGATTTTCGCTGGGCACTTCCACGAACAGCTTTTCAATCGGCTCCAGCGCATTGCCGGCGGCGTCCTTCTTCCACAATACTTCCGGGCGTGACACCAACACTTCGTGGCCCTCGCGGCGCATTTGCTCGACGAGAATGGCGATCTGCATTTCCCCGCGGCCGCTGACGGCGAAAATCTTCGGATCGCTCGTTGTCGCGATGCGGAGGGCGACATTGGTGCGGATTTCCTTCACCAGGCGATCCCAGATGTGGCGCGCGGTGACGAGCTTCCCATCCAAGCCGGCGAGCGGGCCGTCGTTCACGGCGAATTCCATCTGAATCGTCGGCGGATCAATTGGGATGTAGGGTAACGCGGTGCGAAGTTCGGAGTCGCAGATGGTTTCGCCGATGAACACGTCCTCGAAACCGGTCAAACCGACGATGTCGCCGGCGTGCGCTTCTGGAACTTCAATGCGCTTCATGCCCTCGAAGTGATAAATGGCGGTGATCTTGCCTTTGGAAACTTTTCCGCTGCCGTGGCGGCAGATGGCCGCGTCGCCGAGCTTCACCTTGCCTTCGCAAATTTTTCCAAACGCGATTCGGCCGAGGTACTCGCTGTAATCCAAGTTCGCCACCAGGACCTGGAAGCCGTCCCCGGCGTGGGCGCGGGGCGGCGGGATGTGCTTCACGATGGCATCAAAAAGCGGCTCCATGGTGCCGGCCACATGTTCGAGTTCGACTTTGGCGTAACCCTCTTTGGCGGAAGCGTAGATGAACGGAAAATCCAGTTGTTCGTCAGTGGCGTTGAGCGAGACGAACAATTCAAAGACTTCGTCGAGCACTTTTTTCGGGTTGGCATTCTCGCGGTCAATCTTGTTGATCACGACGATGGGCTTGGCCCCGGCTTCGAGCGCCTTGCGCAGCACGAAGCGGGTTTGCGCCTGCGGACCATCGGCGGCGTCCACAACGAGCAGCACGCCGTCGATCATGTTCATGATGCGCTCGACCTCGCCGCCGAAATCCGCGTGTCCGGGCGTGTCCACGATGTTGATGTGGTAATTCTTGTATTTGAACGCGGCGTTCTTGGCGCGGATGGTGATGCCCTTTTCCTTTTCGAGGTCCATCGAGTCCATCAGCCGGACCTCTTGGGACTCGTGTTGGTTGGCGCGGAAGGTGCCGGATTGTTTCAGGAGGCAGTCCACGAGCGTGGTTTTGCCATGATCAACGTGCGCGATGATCGCGATGTTTCGAATGTGCTGCATATCGTAAATGACCGGCTCGTCCACCTCGCAAAAATAGCAGCCGCATCAAACTGACGCGACCGGGAAACGCAGGCGAAAGCCAGCGGTTACACTGCGACGGATTCTGCCGGGTGCGCATAATGACGAATTGCGCCCAAAGGTCAAGCTGGGGTTCGGCCGAATTTTGGACCGGTCGGATCGGTCGGACGAGTCCGACGGCAGAGTGGAAATCAAGCGGCAATCACCCGTCGCCTCCATCTGAGCAAGCGAGCCGGGAGAAACAGCAAGGCGCGCAGCAATGCGAAGATCGCCTCAATCGTGATGCCGATCAGGCGCAGCGGCAGGGACACCAGCCAAACGAGCGGAAATAGAATCAGTGCCAGCAAGGCCACGGGCCAACAGAGCACGAACAAAATGCACCAGCCGACGAAGATGATGAGCACTTTCACGGTTTCTCTATCTGCCTTTTCGGGATGAAGGTCAAGCGACTTACAATGGGCCTGAATCGGTTTGCCAAACTCCGCGCAGGTCGCCACCAGAAGGTCCGCGTGGGTCGCGAAATATTCGGAGCGCGGTCAGGCCCCTGCCCGCTTCACTTCCCACCGCAGTCCCAATTTGCTTCCTTGTGGCTCAGGTCGCCATCCCGAGATCGTTACTCAGTTTCTGGGCCGCCCCGGCATCCAACCATTTCACGAGGGCGACGAAGTTGAGCAGCGTCGGACTCTGCGCGTTGGCTTTGAACATGTTCTTGAGGCTGTTCAAAACCTTGTGATACGTGGCGGCGTATTTCTCGTGCATGAGCCGCGTGACGTAGGTTTCCATCACGGCCCGCGCCACGGGATCGGTCCGCCCATCGGCCAGGTAGGGCAGTTGACAGAACACGCGGATGAGGGAAATCGGCTCGGCCTCGGTGAGCGTGATCCAACTCTGTTTGGCCTCCTCGGCATCGTAGCGGGCGTGGAGGCGGTCGCGGATGGCGGCGGCAATTTCGCTAGGTTCGCTGCGGCTCGCGATGAGGCCCTTGATTTTCTGCCAGGCGATCTGCTGTTCGCTTTCGAGCGAGGCGAAGGCGGAGACTTTTAATTCGGCTTCCAATCCGACCAGGCCAAGTTCCTGGCCGAGCGCCCGACCCAAGGTCTCCGCCGTTTCCTTGCGCAACCGGTCGGAGGCCATGATGGAGCGCACGATCAAGCGTTGGAGTTCCGGGCGAACCATTCGCAACAGTGACACGAGGACTGACGCGGGCGGCGGTTTCTGGGGCGGGATCAGGTGCTTGATGAACTCCGGGATTATTTCGTTGAGGACCGTGGGATTTTGCGCGGCGTTTTCCTCCACGCGGAACCGCAGCACGTATTTGAGCGTCCGGCCGGTTTCGCCGGTCTTGCCCACGTTGTTCACGACCATCAGGCGGTGGTCGGGGCTGATGATGTGTGCCAACAGGGCTTCGGCTTGCAGGATCAGTTTTTCGTCCAGGCGGTCTTCCCCGCCCGGCAGGATCAGTTGTTCGATCAGCACGGGCAGGCGGCTGGCGAAAATGACATCGGGCGCCTCGGTGCTTTGATTTTCGTAGTAGTGGAGCAGTTCGAGCAAGAAGGAGAGTTTGTAGAAAATGTTTTTCTGCGCCCGCGCCTCATCGGTGGCGGCTTTGCTGCGCTGCACCTGCTGGTGCAACACTTGCAGCGCGCCGCGCTGGTCTGCCGGCAGCGCGGGTAACTGCTGGAGCAAGGCCTCGAAATCGTTTCGGAAGCTCAACACGATCTCCTCGGCTTTGGGCCGCGGATTGCGTTTGGCGTCGGTGGTCATGTCGTTGAAGCATCCTAGCGCCTCCTCGCCGAACGACTTGAGAATTCGCTCCCGCGGCAACTGGCCTTTGACATAACAACGACTGGCGCGCACCACTCCCGGCGTGAAAAACAAATCCGGTTTCAACGCCAACCCGCGCAGCAGGCCGGGTTCGAGCGGCGGGTCCAAGTGAATCAACTCCTCGATGGCGAGCTTGATCCCGTTGGTCAACTCCTGTTTGGTTTGATCCAGAGCTTTGAGCAGGGCCGGTTGCGCCATCGTGGTGTCGGCCTTGCCCTTGGCGAGGGCGGCGCACATTTCGCTGACGGCGGCGTTGTGCTCGACGAGCTTGGAAATCACCACGCCGACGTCATTGATCGGGAGCTTGGTGACCAGGCTGGTGAGGAGGATGACAAGTTCGCTGTGGGACTTCTGCCGATGCTCGATGACGCGCTCAATCAGGAAGCGCAGTGCTTTGCCTTCAGTGTCGAGGGCGTCGTTCTCGGCCTCGAGTTGGTCCACGCGCAGCTTCAGCTCGTGCCAGCCCTGCTGGATTTCTTCCACGGTCACGACCGGGCGGGTAAAAATGACAGTATCGTCCATGGCCCTCATCTTCCATAATGGCCCCCCGGCTTTCCAACCATTTTTTAACCACTCCAGGCTGACGACATGCCGCGGTCCGTCAACTCATGGTTCGGAACACCGCAGGTGAACCATGGATTTCACGAATCCCAATGAGGAAAAACGTGCCGCCGGAGAGCGTGTTTTGATTCGGCTAACCCGGCGAACGCTGCGACCCGTTGTCCCCCTGACCGAAGCTCGCGGCGTTTGTTTTCGCCAACGGATGAAAAGCTCCAACGGATGCGGGCTGGTTGCTCAGCCAATCCGCTGGCACTTTTCATTCGTTGGCGAAATCGGAGCAGCAAGTGCGACCCCTAGTCTGCTCAAGAATTCCTTCAACTGCGACGTTCTCGTCGCGCCGAATCTTTACGGCGACATCATCTCCGATCTCTGCGCGCAGATGGTGGGTGGGCTGGGTTTCGGCTGCTCGGGCAACATCGGCAACAACCTAGCGGTGTTCGAGCCGAGCCTCGAACGCAGAGCCGCGGCGAACGCGGAGCGGAAACAGTTGAAGCGCACCCGGCACAGCGGGCGTCGTTATCTGCCAAACTCCGCTCGGCG
>CAIKLQ010000055.1 GCA_903828255.1 uncultured Verrucomicrobiota bacterium | reverse complement strand
GGGCCTGCGGCTGCCAATCTTTCGTGGAATTGGGTTTCGCGCAGGGTATGGGCCGACTTCACCCGGTATTTCCCGCCTTTCAGTTCCACTTCCAAGGCCACCGACTTGTTTTCGCCGTCCCGCCGGACCACCATGCGGTGAGTGTATTGCTGCTGGCGCTGGCCGTAATGTTCGTCGGATTATTTGCGGTGTAAGGATCTTGCACGGTTGGCTGGATCTCATTCGCAGACTGCACATATTCCGGGCCAATGGCGGCGTTCATCAGATTAGTGAAGGTGCTAAAATCAGCGTCCAGATTCGTGGTCGCACTGCCGCCGGCGGGAATCAGAAGCTGCATGGTTGCCGGTGGCGCCCCAAGGGTCAGATGGGTTAGATTCCGCAGTTGATCGAAGGTTTGAGCGGTATAGAATACGCGAACCAGATACTGTCCGGTCGCGGTTACCTGCCGGAGTTCAAAAACCAAGGCTCCGCCAGGGGGGCAAAAATCCGGTTGATAGCCGGGGAGCAACCAGTGCGCGTCAAGCAGTCCCGCCAATCCCGCCACGTAGCCGTCCGAACTGATTATGACCAAAACCTGAGAGTCGGGTGACCCCAAGGCTCCGTGCAGCCGCACCCCGCCCGTGACCTGAAGCATGGAACGTAGAATGTGGGAGGCAGCGCTTGAACTCTGCACTCTGGCAAGATAGGGCGAGCGCACCGCAATACTGAATTGCAGGGTCACGAGCCGGGTCTGTTGCGAAAGCGTATCCCCTGTGAACCGGCCCCACCCCACTTCGTTGGTCGTAAAGCCGTCCGCGTATTGCATGACAAACGGGTCGGCGGCGGCTGCGGAGGCATCCAGTCCGCCCATGGTAATCACCCCTCCCGTATAATACGGCGGATTGGTTCCTGAGAGGGGCACATTGGTGGCCAGCGAGATGGCCAAGGTGGTCGGATCCACCGAGCCTTGGGGGGCGTTGTTGGTGGGCGGAATTCCAGGTGGAAAGATGGGCTGGGTTCCAGGCGGATAGAGTACTTTACTGATCAGGGACAACTCGCTGCTGTAGGCGGATGCCAGATTCGTTCCGTTGCCGAAAACACCGTGAACTTCGGTCAAGGCACGGGCGGGGTCCACGGTCGCCACTCCGGCCAGAAGGGGATCAAAAACCAAGTCGGGATCGCCCGCGGGAAACGTGTGAACCGGTATGCTGGCCCCCGGGATCAACCCCGCACCGAATTTGGCCGCGGTGACGTAGGAGCGCTCAATGGTATTCGCGCGAAAATACGAACGGGCCAGGTCGGTATTCGTGTCGCCGGTCAGCACGCCTTCGTGAAGCAGATAATCGCGGAAATAGGTGCCCATCAAACGCGCCGCCTTTCGTCCGTTCGGAGTCAGGTAGCCAGTTGGGACGCCCACGAAATCAGGGAAAGGAGCAGCGGAATACTGGTTCAATAAGTTTGGGGCACTGGTAGGGGCGCGGATGCTATGGCGGCCAAAGATGATGATTTGCTTAAGAACCGTGCCGTCATCCGTTGCATTCGTCGTCTGTGCCAGCACCGTCCCCTCCATGGGGACGGCCAGCAACAGAACCGCCAGGGCGGCCTTAAGGAAACCTCCGGCAACTCCTCTCCGGCGTTGGCTTGATGGTTCCGGTGTGATATTTAGAGCGATCGGATTCATAGCGACTCTCGATATTTGTGGCGGCCTTACGCCCTACTGTGAAGGGAGCAACTTCGGCATCATTTGGCGGTTTTTGATGAGAGTCACATAATCTCCCGAGACCGCTCTTACTCTACCGCGCGATAAAACTTCGCAGCGCCCGTTGCCGATACCGAGTAAGGGCTGATGTTCGTAACGTTGTTCCACGGTCCACTCAGGGTCTCCGCCGATTGCAGTTCCCCGAGGAAGTTGATCGTCACTCCGTTCCCGTCGTGATCAATGGCTACACGATGTCCCAACGCTTCGCCGAGGCCCGCGATCTTGGTTTGCATAGGTGGGGTCAACAGCTTAACCAACTCCGCGTTCTGCGTATAGGAATTCGTATCGGCGAAGTCCCAGTGAAACGCATTGACGCTGTTAGTCGTGGGCGGGGTGCAGGGCGCAGCAAATATGCGCGCGGCGCCGACCGCATAACCGCGTGATTTTTCAGCACACGATCCGGGGGCGACTTCGGGATCAATATCGGTCACTCTGATCGAAATGGACTTGTCAGTGTTGCGAAGGAGCTCAAAAGTACGGAACCCTTGGGGAAAATCTCTAAGGGATGGGGTTTCAACCTCCCAGAAGCCGTATTCCGGACGGTCGCTGTAGGGTGACGGCTGAGCTTTAATATTGTTTCGGTGCATGTGTCCCGTGACCCACAGGAGAAGATTGGGGTAGGTATGCAGTATGGTCAGCAGATTGGTGCTGGAGATGATGGAATTGGTGCTGGCTGGCACTCCGATCAATTCGATCGGGATGTGCGCCGCGATGATCATGAGCTGGTCATGGGCCTGACCTTGGTTGAGTTCCTCCACCAGCCAGGCCAACTGCTTGGTATCCAGACCTCCCATCCCGTTCCTCCAATCAAGATTCTGGTCCGTCATGGTATCGTCGAGCACAATGATTTTGAGCGGCAGATTCGCCTTCGGTTCGAAGCTGTAACAGGCAAAATTGTTGGTGACGTTCCAGTGGCTGAAACCGTGTCCCACCGGCTTTGATTTGGTGGTGAAGAATTCCGCCATGTAGTTGGCGGTCTCGAGGTAGTGCCGGTTTGTATCGGCCGCCACCATCGGAGTGTTCGTAACGCCTCCAACAATGAAATTGGTTACCGGCCCTACGCCTTTGATCGTCCCGTAAGGCGTGCTGCCGTCAACGGTGCCCATAAAGTGAGTGCGGCTATCTATGCCGTCCTCATCCAAATCTCCAAACAGGAGGACTTGGTTGTTGGTATAAGACTCCCGAAGGTATTCGGTCGTAACGAGGGTTCCAGCCCACAAATGATCGTGGTTGCCGAGCACCTGATACCAAGGGATGTCAGGATTGAGTCCGGCGGCCTGATAGGGTTTCTGATAGTCAATGGTGGTGGCGCCGGCATTGGTACCGGAGCTGGGGGTGATCGGCAGGCCGTCCATGACATCAATAAACCATCTCACTTCATTGTACTGGCCGCTGTTGCAATCATCACCCAGCGACATGCCGAAATCGAAAGGCATCAGCCGGTGTAAGCCGTTGGCGGTTCTGACGGCGGCATCGAGCACATGGGTCGTAGAGAGCATCACCGGTGAATACGCCGAAGAATTGCCATCTCCGGGTGGGAGCGTGGAATTCTTTGTGAAGCCCGGTTGGGTTTGGTAAGCGGACCAATACGGCCAGGAAGGAGTTTCCTTGTCGGTAAGATGGATGTCGCTGAAGCAGAAGAATGTCAAAAGCCGGGCCGCGTTCGCGGCTCCCAAGTAGCCATTCGGCATCATATTTGTCGTCAATTGACCAGAGTTCTGGCCGGGACCCCACTGCCACGAACTGTAGCCATTAGTTTCATACAGGGCGACGTCGGATGCGAAAATCCCCGGCACGTTCGTCAAAGCCACTGGCGTGATCGTTCGCTGGCGGGTTCCCAGTTCGGCGGCGCTTGCGGAAAGTGTAAATAGTAGTGAAGTCGAGAGACTGATGATTTGAGCGCTTTTTAGTTGCATAAGGTTTTGTGGGCTTGCTTTGTTAGCCGGGGATCTCCGCTACTCACACAGGGGCGCTATTGCTCGACCGGGCGCTCGAGCTGCGTATCCGTGGTTGTCGAGACCGCAAAGGGGTTGAGGTTCGTAACATTGATCCACGATGCGGATATTCTTTTGCTTCATATTGGGGATTACTTTCGCCCAAGATATGATGGACCGGTTGAAACCGTTGAGCCTTCCAGGAAGGTATGCGCCCAGCGAATCTGCATGTCATGTCCACGAATTATTGAGGTCGTGGCAAAACGACAATCGGCCCACCTGCTCTATCGGCTATTCCTTAATTCAGTCAAGGCACCATCAACACATTTTGTGGGGGCGACCAGCTTCCTGCTGGCCTGTCACGCCATCGGAGGCGACGATCGAAGCCAAAGATGCCGTTTGCGGGATGCAGAGAGGCAATCCAGTTCACCCACCTTCATCCCCTTGTTTCTCCCCTCCCCTGTAAAATCAAAACCAAAGCGGCTGGCGGCCTGTGCGACCGCCAGCCGGTGAAACCTACTTGGTGGGCTGCTTGGCGATCCAGGTGAACGCCTCCTTGGCCATGTAAGCCAGGAGCAACAAATCCTCGCGCCCATAATTGTCGGTCGTTTTCCATTCCTCGCCGTCCTTGTAAGACCGCGTGAATGTGGTGTTGTAGCGCGGGCCTTTTTCGGTGTCGTTTTTCCAGATCGTGGCCTTGAGACCATTGAGGGGCATCGGGCTAGCGCATGGGTGATTTTCGGTGGTTTTTCCGACTTCTTTGCGAATTAAGACTAGCAGGGGGCGAGCGGCGAGCCTACGCTCGCGCCCCCTGCGGTCAAAGGTTCGTGGCGCTTCGGTTCCTTCCCTTGGGATTCTGCTGGTCAGATTTCTGGTAACATGCACGTGAGCACTTTGAGGCGCAGATATTCTTCGTCGCGGAAGCCATAGGCCCGGCGTTGGAGGACGCGAATCTTGTTGTTGAGCCCCTCCACAAAACCCAGCGGCACCTGATATTGCGGTTGCCAATAACTCACCAGGCCCGCCCAGTGTTGGTCAATCATCCGGGCAAATTTCTCGAACGGGGCCAGCCGCTGCCACTTCAACGCCTGCTTCCAGTGCTCAAAGAACCGGCGCGCCCAAGCCTCCCTCCGGTAATCCCACAATTGGCCGAAAGCTTCCTTCAGGAGATAGGCAATGTTGAGGCGCTTGTTCGTGCGGAGCAGCTTGGCCAGCGACCGCCGGCCCTCCAGCGTGAGATTGGTGTGGTTGGAAAGCAGGGTGTATTTCTGGCCCTTGATAAATTGCCGCCCCGGGCCCGTCAGCCGGGCCGATTCGCTCTTGCGAACCTGGTCTAACGCCTGCCCAAGATGGCTGATCACATGAAACTTATCGAAGAGGATGCCCGCGTGCGGCACCTGCGTTACCGTGGCGTTACGAAAGGGTCTCCACATATCCATAACCGCCAATTTAATACCCTGGCACTTCTTCGGGCCAAGCTCCTGAAAGAACCCGGTCAAGCTCGCCTCGGAACGATCCGTGCCGCCAAACCAAATCGGGCGGCGGCGTAACAGATCGCTCACCACAATCCGGTAGGAGTGCCCCTTGCCAATGGAAATTTCATCGATGCCAATCACCGTCGGGCCGGGCCTGCCCGCGCGACGCAATTGCTCGCGCAGATACTGTTTCTCCAGTTCCTTGACCGAATGCCAGTCCAAATGAACTTCCTGGGCGACATCCTTAATCGTCGCCGCACGACAGCGACGCCCAACAAAGAACGCAAAGCGTTTGGTGTAAAAGGGACGCTCCGCCACCCACGGCAACCGCTCGCGTTTCACCTTGCCACACCGGACACAGGCCACCCGGCGAACTTCCAACTCCAGGTAAATGTCCAAGGCCCCACAGGACAGATCGCGGACCCGCTGCCGCTTTCGGTCATAGTAACTCCGGTGCCAGCGGCCACAGATCCCGCAGGCTGTTTTTTTTGGCGGCGCTGAAGCCGCAGCACGCGAGCCAGCGGCTTACCGAAGATGCCGCGCAGAGTCAGGGTCGGCACAAATCCCGGAAAACTATAGGCTTCGCGCAAGGTTCGCCGCCGTCGTGATTTTGACATCCTTAAAGCGTAACGGATGTTCAAAATACCAGAAGCTCCGTTTTACCCCATCAACAAAGGCTCAAATACAATTCGAGCATCCAATACTACCCACTCGCCAGCCCGATGTTCCACCATTGATACGGATTTCGTGGGCGGGTTTGTGGCTGGTTTCAGCCGCAGGATTTTGGTTTTTGCTCATGTTATTGCCTTTCTTAGTTTTGCCCCGGTTTTCGGGGCGGTTTTGTTTTTCACTTGGAACTGAAAACAACCGACCCGAAAACAGGCAAACGGGAGCCGGGAACGAGGGAACGGCGGGCGGCGGAGCGGAAGCACCGGAATGATCAGCTTGCTGGCGTGAACGGTGCGCGGAGCAACCAGAGTGAGTGAGTAGGAGGCGGGAAAGGCAGGGCAAAAACAACCTTCGACCAGTCACTCCCGCACGAAATGGTCAATGATCAAAGTCCCCTGGGAAAATCCGAAAAAGCCCGTGCGACCACGTTGAGCGACTCAAGACGGTGATTGGAAAACTATCGCGGGCGCATTGTTGTCGGCGTGATGGCTGGGGGTAAATGGTCGCCACCCCAACAAGGGGGCAACGGATGGAGCGAACAGGATGCCAGCCGCGATGATTTTACCGCGAGTCGATTTTTCCTGGCGGGTGGCTTTTTTTTTCGATGAGAATTCCAAAGGATCATTCCTTTGGCGTGCGGGTCTGGGCTGACGTGAGGCCATGCTCTGCGTTTTCAAATGGTCACTAAAACCAACTCGAAACCTCAGAAAAGCCTATAAACAAAGGCGACAACGCTGGTTTGCCTGTCATCATGGCAATGACGATCAAGGTCGGAAAAATACGTGGAAACTAGGCATTTTTGGCAACTGTGACAACTGGGCAAACTTGGGGTTGGGGGGGGGCGGTTTGATCGGCACCGGCCATTCCGCCCACGGACGCTCTACGGAAGATTCGGCAAGCGGCGGAGCTTGCAACTCCCGCCCATAAACTGCCGACGTTCACATCCGTGGACGCCATTGCGCTTTGCCTTGATTCCAAAAACGGGGGCGGCAAACTGCAAGTGCGATTGGACCTTCTGCATCATGGGCTTTGCCTTGATTCCAAAAACGGGGGCGGCAAACTTGGTGGGCGTAAGCCCCTAAGTTTGCCGCTCTTGTCACGCAAAGCAGGATTACCAGAGTTGGATTTGTTCGGGTAAGTCTTCAGCGTCCACTTCGGACGCGGGCGAACCTTGGATCACGTAAGAGCGTTCCCATTGGGCGCGGGTGACGGACACGGCGCGCACGCTCCCTTCGGGCGGGAGGTTTTTCTTCAGCCGATCAATGTGCGTTTCCTGCCGGGCAAACGAAACGCAGGCCCGGGCGTAAACGCTGAACTGCATCATCTGAAAGCCGTCATCCAACAGGTAGTTGCGGAAGCCAGTCGCGGCTTTGCGCTGCTGCTTCGTTCCCACCGGAAGATCAAATGCCACAATCAGCCAGCCCATTTTGTATTTCTCGGTGTCCACGGCTTGTAATGGCGCGGCTGGTTTTCCACGACCGCCCGGCGGAAACCGCGCACCACGCCTTCAATAGCCGAGTTGAAGTTGCCTCCGCTGAATGATCCGCTGACAGCTACAGCACCATTGCCAATGTAATTCTCTTCCGCGTTGAAAACATTCGTCTGCCAACCTGGATCGCCCGTGCCGACGAAAATACCACCGCTTGTCAATGCGTCCCCACCCCCCACCCAGCCGTTGCCGAGGGTTACGTTTGTCGAAAGCGGGGCCGCAGGCAAATTCGTCAACCCAGCACCATTTCCGGTGAGGGTTCCGGTGACGATCAGGTTGGTGGCAATCGTCACCGCATTGGGGCGCAGGTCAATGACCGCCACGCCCCCCTCGTAGAACACGGTGTTGGCCGGGGAGTTGGATAGCACCAGCGACGCGGACCCGAGATGCAGCACCCCGTTGGTGATGAACACATTGGTCGCGAAATACGCCGTGCCGTCGGCGGTGATGACCTCTGCGAGCGTCCCGTTGGGGGCGTAAATCGCAGTGGTATTGGCGGCGACTTCCAGACGGGGCACAGCGTTCGAGTCCAGCAGGGTAATCAGGTTGCCCCCCAGCAAGACGCTGCTGCCGCCCCGCGCCTGCAAGGTGGCCGAATTGGTCGCCAGGGTGAGCTTGGTATTTCCTACCCGGAATTTCACGGCGGCGTTGGTGAGCCCCGCGACATTGCCCACCAGGTTGGAAAACGTCACCGTCCGCGTCACGTAAGCGTTGTTGCTCCCGGAGGCCACCAGAAACAAGTCGTTCGCCCCCAGGGTGTTCGTCCGCTCATACGCCGAGAAGACCGCCCCCCACGCGCCCAGCGCGAACAGCGCGCTAAGGCAAAGCCACGTCGCGAGGATTAACCGGGCCCGGTTGGCTGTCCGGGGTAATCGAATTGTTGTTTTCATCAGAAATTTGCTGGCTCGTTTCATCCTGGAGTTCGTAACCCGTCGCCTGCCGCGTCCGCCGCGCCCGCCGCCGCTCTTGCAGCAGCAACGCCACCGCCCAGCGCAAGCGCCGCGCCGCTGGCTCGGGCCTACCGCGCCCGCCGCTTGGGGGAGATTTTCGCATCGTTCGTGGGTCCCTCGCCCGCCGGGGGCTGCGGCTCACTGGCCGCAGGTCTCGGGACGCGGGTCTCAGGACTCGGGCCGCCAACCGCCGGCCGCGGCTCTGCGGCGACCCCCACTAAGGGCCGCCGCAGCCGCCGGATGATTGGCAGCAATCCGTCCATTTCAGTTGTTGTGCGTCACCGCCACGATCCGCACGTTCTTCGCCTCCCACACCCGCTCCCAATTCGTCGGGTTTTCAAGATCCGCATTCGACGGCGTGTCCTGCTCCACATCGGCGCTGGTGAACCGCACCCCGCGCGGATGCAACAGAAACCGCCGGCGATTGATCAACAGCGTGTCGCTGTCCAACGCCGACCGCGCAATCTCCACCCCCGCCGTCCCAAACCCGCCTTGCAGCGGACTCGTGCCCAACGTCGCCGACCCCTTCGCAAACGCCCCTTGCCCAAACAGGTACGTGGTGTAAACCACCCCGTCAGTCTCCCCGGGGGCCGTCGGCAAGTTGTCGTCCACCACCACCCGCCGCCCCTGGAACGTCCGCAGTTGCGCCTTGCCCAAGCTGTCCGGCAGGAAGTCAATCAGGTCCAGCTTCCGCAACGCCGCTTCCGTCGC
>CAIKLQ010000054.1 GCA_903828255.1 uncultured Verrucomicrobiota bacterium | reverse complement strand
GCCCGCGAGGCGCGTGAAATTTTCGGGGCCGCCTTGCGCCACTGTCGCCCGGTGGAGTTGGAAGCCTGGCAAACGTCGCGCTCGCTGTGGACCCGCTTCAAGCAGCGCTGGGCGCATTTTGTTCTCGCGCGGATTGATCCCTTCGTGGCGCGGCGGCAGTGGCGGGCGCTGCCCGATTGAGCGGAGTTATTTTCCCAACGCGACGAGGTAACGCTGGAAGCGCGTGGCCGGCTCGGACATTTCCAGTTGGAGAAAAATTTGGTGCAGGTTGCGGCAGATGCGTTGGAACAGACGACGCGCGCTGACCGGCGTGAGGTAGTCGTCATTCAGATCGTAATGTCCGCGCACGAGATGCTGGATGCAGTCGGCCCGGGTTAATTGCCGTCCGTGATAGAAGGCATCAATGTAAATCTCGTCCGAACTGGACTGGTAGCGGCAGACGAAATGGCCCGGCAGCCCGACGCCGACGACCGGCAGCCGCAGGCGGCGCGCGACCACAATGTAGAGCAGGCAAAGCGTGATGGGATTGCCGGTGCGCCGATCCAGCACGCGGTTGAGAAAACTGTTGTCCGGATCGTAATAGTTCTTTTGGTTGCCGGTGATGGCAAGTTCCTTGAACAGATACTCGTTGATCTGGCCGAGAATTTGATTGGGCTTTTGGGAGAACGCGATCCGCTGGCGCAATTCCGCCACGAAACTGTCCAGCAACGCCTGATATGCGATGATGTTGATGTCGGGATACTGCGTGCGGGCCAGCAGCCACGCGCCTTCCTCCAGATCAAACTCCTCGCCGTTCCGCAGGCAGAAACCGAGGAACGCGTCGTCGGCGGCCTGCCGGTCAAAGTGGCGGATCAACTCCAAAGCGCGGCGGCGCAGCAGCGGGTCGCTGCTCAACGTGTGCGGTTGCAGCCAGGTCCGCGTGACCGGGCCGAGGGATAGGATTTTCCGGCGCACGGCCTCATGCACCGCGGGATCCTCGTCAGACAGCAGATTGATCAGCGCGGCCTTCTGGCTCTCCCGCAATTCTTCCGGGGCGATGATGGTTGAAAACGGCTCCATAGGAACAGGCACATTGAATCAGAAACTGGCGCGAATTTCAATCTTTCAAAGGGGCCGAACCATTTCGCCCGGGCGTGGCTTGGCGCCGGCGCTTTTCCGCCTCGATCTCCTGCAACGCGTCGGCCAGTAAATTCCGTTGCACCTCGCGCGCCTCGCGTCGGACGGCGCGCAAGTCCAGCACGGCCACCGCGATCGCGAAGCTCGCGAACCCAAAGCAGGCCAGCCAGTATCCGATAAACGCCCCCGGACTGGTGCCGGACGACGGGTTCGTCTCGCCCACCACCAGCATCACGCCGGCGGCGCCGAGGCAAAACGCTCCGAACAGCCGGCGGCGGAATTTGGCGTTGAGCTTCACGCGGGCAGCTTAGCGGCCTCCAAGTAACTGAAAAAGCGGATTCCGAAGTAAACGCAGAGACGCTGAGGCCGCAGAGGGGCGCGGAGCGGAAGCCGGTGAAACCCGTCGAACGGTGGTCATCTTCCTGAGCCGTAGCCACGAACGTGAGTCCGCGCTGACTTGCCTTTGATTTGCACCAACTAATGGCGGCGGCTACGAAGTTTTGAACCCGTCTCTGGCGAGCGCGAATTTGATCGCCCATCTCTGCGTCAAAAGTGAACCCAACCGCAACTGCGTGGTGGGCTTGGTAACACCAGCGGGCGGATAGTGTGGCAAAGGTGCAGCATGGATTCCGCGCCGAGAGTTCCGCTTGACCTGCGCCGTGTTCCGGGCACAAATACCCCCGCGAACTCGAACCCGTTTATGCGCCTCTCAAAATTCAACATCCTCCTCGCCCTCGCCCCGTTCACGACCGCAGGGCTTTTCTCCGGTTGCGCCCTCGCGCCGCGCGTCGGCTCGTTTGCGCCGCGCACCGGCGATGAAATGATGGTGGCGGGCCGATACGTCCACACCGGCACGCCCGTGGTGTTGTGGACCGACCCCGGCGGTTACGATGCCTATCGCGTCGAACGCCGTTTCGCCCCGCTCGCCAAGTCGGATTGGAAAACATCGAGCGAAGAGGTCAAAGGCCTCACGACCCCAAACCGTTACAACACCCGCAAAGGCGACCTGACGACCAATGAACTCGAACGCGTGCGCAGCGGCGGTTGGGATTTGCCCCTGCTCCAGCGCGTGGTGGATCAGTTCGTCCTGCACTTCGACGTGTGCGGCGTGAGCCGGCAATGCTTTAACATCCTGCACGATCATCGCGACCTGAGCGTTCACTTCATGCTCGACCTTGACGGCACGCTCTATCAAACGCTCGACCTCAAGGAACGCGCCTGGCACGCAACCACCTCGAACAGCCGCTCCGTCGGCATCGAAATCGCCAACATGGGCAGCTACGGCAAGGAAGAGAACAGTCCCTTGGAACAATGGTACGCCAAGGATGCCAAGGGCAAGACCCGCCTCACCTTGCCCGAGCGCTTTGGCGACGGCGGCCTCCGCACGCCGAATTTCGTGGGCCGACCGGCGCGCAACGAACCGGTGCGCGGCGTCATCCAAGGCCGCGAACTCACCCAATACGATTACACCCCGCAGCAATACCGCGCCCTCGCGCACCTCACCGCCGCGCTGTGCCGCGTGTTCCCCAAAATGAAATGCGATTACCCGCGCGACGCCGCGGGTAAGCTCATCCCGCGCAAACTCGCCGACGACGAGCTGGAAAAATACGCCGGCGTGCTGGGCCATTATCACATCCAGACCAACAAAGTTGACCCCGGCCCCGCTTTGGATTGGGATGCGCTTATCGGCCAGGCCCGCGGGTTGATGGGCGAGGCGCAGTCCGGCCCGGTGAATCCCACGAGCCTCGGCCATGGGCGGAGGCGGTTTTAGCCCGCCAACAACCGCAGGAGAACTGGTCAGAATGATGGGGGTCAGAATAGTTTCTATCCCGCCATTCCGACCCAGCTTCCCGCTTAATAACTCAGGACCGACATCGCTGCCAACTCGGCCGCTCTCCCGAAGCGAGTGACAGAATCATTCCGCCAATCGGGGTGTGGGCCGCCACCAACGCCAATCCGAAAACCGGAGTTGTCCGCGCGTAGCGGCGCCGCCTCGTTGCCGCTACGCATGCCAAGCCACGCCGGGATTTCCGCAAAATACGGCAAGGATTCGCACTTGGCAGGGCGTGAAACGGTTCCTAGTATCTGCCGCGTGAAAGCTGGACTTAGCCAATCTAAAGTTCTTCCTCGGTTTCAACCGTCTCCTGCTGTTTCCATTTTATGAAAGAATATCAAGCTGCAGATATCCGAAACTTCGCTGTCGTGGGCCACGCGTCCTCGGGCAAGACCATGCTGTGCGAGGCCATGCTCGCGTGCGCGGGCGTCATCAATCGCATGGGAAGCATCGCCGCCGGGACGACCGCTTCCGATTATCATGTGAGCGAAATCCACCGGCAGATTTCCGTGCAGGCGTCGCTGCTGCATCTCGAATGGCTCAACAAGAAGTTCAATATCATTGATTGCCCGGGCTACGCGGATTTCATCAGCGAAGGCCTCGGGGCGTTGCGCGTCGGGGATTTCGCGCTCATCGTCGTGAACGCGCGCGACGGCGTGGGCGTAGGCACGGACGCAGTCTGGAAATACGCCACCGAGTACGGCATCCCGAAATTGATCGTGATCAACGGCTACGACAAAGAGGAAACGGATTTCGAGAAGGTGATGACCGAGTTGCGCGAGCATTTCGGCACGCGGGTGTTCCCCATCAGCATTCCGTTGAATCCCGGACCGGGCTTCAACCAGTTGCTCGATGTGCTGCGCAACGAAGTCATCACCTACGCGGCTGACCAGAGCGGCAAGTTCACCGAAGCCCCGGCAGCGGGCGCAAACGCCGAGCGCGTGACAGCGTTGCACAAGCAAGTCATCGAATACATCGCCGAGGCGGACGACACGCTGATGGAAAAGTGGATGGACAAAGGCACGCTCACGGAAGAGGAGTTGCGCATGGGCCTCCACGCGGCGGTGCAAAAACAATCCTTCGTGCCCGTCTTCTGCACGTCCGCCGAAAACAACATCGGCGTGGCGCGGCTCCTGGACGTGATCGCCAAATACGGTTCGTCCCCCGTGGACCGCAAGACGGTCGCGGCGTTGGACGCCGACGGCAAGGAATGTGACGTGACGCTCACCAGCCCCGAGCCGGTGTGTTACGTGTTCAAGACCATGAGCGAGGCCCAGTTTGGCGAGCTGTCGTTCTTCCGCGTTTATTCCGGGCAGGTGAAGTTCGGCAGCGAGCTTTTCAACATTGACCGGCGCTCGACGGAAAAGATCGGCCAGATTTATTTGCTCAACGGCAAGCTGCGCGAAACCGCGCCTCAGCTCAACGCCGGCGACATCGGCGCGGTAGTGAAACTCAAAGACACCCACACCGGCAACACGCTCTGCAACCCCAAGCATCCGGTGTCGCTGCCCAAGGTGGTTTATCCCCGGCCGAGCATTCACGCCTCGCTCAAGAGCACGGTCAAAGGCGAGGAGGAAAAAGTTGCGACCGGCTTGGCGGCGTTGCATCACGAAGACCCGACCTTCATTCATGTCGTGGACTCGGAGTTGCATCAGACGATCCTTTCGGCGCAGGGTGAGTTGCATCTCGAAGTCATCGCGGATCGGTTGCGGCGGCGGTTCAACGTCCACGTCGAGTTGCACGAGCCGCGTGTGCGTTATCGCGAGACGATTCGCGGCAAGGGCGACTCCAAGTATCGGCACAAGAAACAAACCGGCGGCTCGGGCCAATTCGCCGAAGTCTGGATGCGCATCGAGCCGAAGCCGCGCGACACGGGCGTCGAGTTCAAGCAATCGCTCGTGGGGCAGAACGTGGACCGGTCCTTCGTGCCGTCCGTGGAGAAGGGCGTGGATAAGGCGTGCCTGGAAGGCATCATCGCCGGCTATCGCGTGGTGGACGTGAAGATCGAGTTTTACGACGGCAAAATGCACCCGGTGGATTCGAAGGACATCGCGTTTCAGATCGCGGGCTATTTTGCGTTCAAAGAATGTTGCACCGCCGCGCGCCCCTGCCTGTTGGAGCCGATCAACATGGTAGAAATTCGCATCCCGGAAGATTGCATGGGCAAGGTGATGGGCGATCTCTCGAGCCGGCGCGGAAAAATCCAGGGCATGGACGTGGACGGCAGTTTCCAAGTCATCAAAGCGCACTGTCCGGCCAAGGAACTCTACCGCTACTCCAGCACGTTGCGCTCGCTCACCGGCGGACGCGGCGTCCACACCGAGGAATTCAGCCACTACGAAGAAATGCCACGCGAAGCTGAAGCGAAACTCGTTGAGGAATACAAGAAGCACCGGCAGGAAGGAAACGCCCAACACGAGTAGCGCACCACGCGCTTTTCTTCGTCCGCCCAAGCCAGCGCTCGGGCGGCAGAAATCCAGCTCAGATTGCGCGGCTGATTTCCAGCCAATCCAGTAGCGCGTCCTCGATCTGGCGGATTTGCGCCTCCGTCATTCGGCCCAGCCGCTCCACCGCGCGTGGCGTCGGTAAGGTGGCTGGACTTTCGCCAGGAACGCACCCTGCCACAGGAAGCGCTGGCGCTCCGGATCCTGCTTGAGGATCGGTTTTCGGCGGTCGTCACGGCCAACTCGCGATCCTAGCCGGAGTTCATCACATGGCAGATCGCCGCCTGCCCGGCCATTGCCACCTTGTTAGAATGTCGGCCTTGGTCTCTTCCCGTGACCGGAGCAGGTCCACACGAGATCTACGAACTGGCAATGCCGATAACCGTGATGCGGGCATATCTCCAGTTCCACCGAAGGCAACGCTTGCTCCGCCGGCATGCGGGTCGCCGACGACGATGCTTGCTCCCTTGCCCCGAGGAAGAGAGGCCGGAATCCCTCCTGGAATCTGGTCAAGACTGACATCAATGCCGGGGATGGGGTCGCCTGTGGCATTTAGTCCAGTGCTGCCAGAAGCGGCGAATCCGGCGGTGTTACTCTTGGCCGAATTGTAGTTGTTGGCTGTTTGCGTATCAGGCTCCGGGGCGGTGTATCCGCCGGGAATCTGGTCGAGGCTGACATCAATGCCAGGGATGGGATCGCCCGCTGTCATGCCAAGTGGGTCAAGGCAGCTCCAAGGATTGTTCCCGGCATAAGCGAAGCCGTTGCCATAATTATGGCGGTCGCCCCAGACCCCAATCCGGTCACGCGAGATAAAACGACCGGCGGCAGGATCAAGATAGCGGGACCGGTAATAATAGAGTCCGGTTTCCGGGTCGTAGCGGCGGCCAGTGAAGAGAGTGGCATTGCCGATTTGCGTTCCGGCCAGAGGAACACCGGCAACATCAAAGAAACTCGACTGGCCGTAATCGCCATAGCGGTATTGTTCGAGAATGTTGCCGGCGGAGTCGGTGACCTTGCGGACATTCCCCAGAAGATCGTTGTGAAAAAAATGGCTTTGACCGCCCCGGTCCATTTCGAGCAGGTCATCCTGGCCCCGGCATCCAGATGCAGGTGGCGACTGTGGCATTGGTGCCATCCTGTTCCTCGATTTCCTGCCAGCCGGCGTAATAATAACGATTCGTGGTTCCGGCGGCCGACTTTTCGAGGCGCCGGCTAAAGCAATCATACTTGGCGGACAGGACATTGGTGTAGGCACTGATGCCATCGAAGCGCAAGGCAGCGACAAGCTGGTTGCGATAGTCGAAGATGAACTTCAGCGGCCCGGCACTGGCCAGGTTGCCGTTGGCGTCGTTGGTGCGCATGTCGAAGGAAGTGGTGGAGTATTGGTTCATCTGGAAATCGGCCGGCGGCGTGGCGGAATTCATGGAATAAGACCCGGCACTGCTACCGCCGGTGACGCTGACGCGATTGCCGACGGCGTCGAGCGTATAGGAAATGGTCGGGCCGGCGACTGCGGTTGCAGATTGAACCAGTCGGTTGGCGGAATCGTAACTGAAGGAGCGGGAGTCCAACGTGGGCACCAGCAGATCATTGAAGGCGGTCTTGTGGTGAGCGGCGTCCCAGCCGTAGGCGCGCGAATCAATCGGAGCGCCGCCGATAATGACGCTGTGCAGCGAATTCGTCATCCGGCGAACCTCGTCAAAGCCATAATCCGCGCGCGTGCCGTTGCCATAGTCGCGGCGCTCGACGCGCCCCCGGCCGAAGTAATTGTAATTAGCAATTGTGCCGGAGTTATCGGAAACCGTCTGCGGCCGGTTCAGAACGTCGTAGGTAGTATTGACCACCCGTCCGCCGGGATAATTGCAAGAGAGTTGGTTGCCGACACTGTCGTAAGTGCGGGCGATGGTCTGATCCGCGCCGCCGGGATTGATTTGCTGAGTTTCGCGTATGAGACGGGACAGGGAATCGTAGTTGCGCGATACCACGGAGTCGTTGTTCTCAAGGCGGGTTGGCCTCGACAAACCGTCATATTGATAATTCTCGGAGGTTGTCCCCGCGACGGCGGCGGCGCGCGTGATGGTTCGGGTGGTTTCCCGGTTGAGCACGTCGAAGGTCGAGTTCACCACGTTGCCAATGGCATCGGTGGCGGAAGTTTTGTTCCCTTGCACGTCGAAGGTGGCGCGGTTGGTGGTCCCGTCGGCGAACGTCGTTCGGATGGTCCGACTGAGAGAGTCGTAAGCGAAAGCCGTCGTGTTCGAGCTGCCGTCGATCTGGCCGGTGAGGCGAAAGCTATCGTCCCAATTCTGGCCAGTCACGATGGTTCCGACCGGTGTGCCGCTGCCCAGGCCATCGGCCGTGAGAAAGCGGGTCGTCGCGATCCGCCGGTTCACGCCATCGTAGGTGTCGCGCGTGAAGTTGCTCCGTCCGTCGGTGTGCGTCAGCAGATTGTTCCGTGAGTCATACGCGTAGCGGTTGGTGTCGCCCGCGTTATCCACGATCCAGATGAGCCGGTCCAGGTTGTCGTAGGTTTTTTGCGTGACGAACGTCTGGTCCGGCGATCCGAGATCGGATTTGTCCACTTCGGTGATTGTGATGACGCGCCCGTTGGCGTCGTAGGTGTAAGCAACGGTGTTGGTTTTAGAGTCTGTAACCACACTGGGCCGGTTGGCGGTGTCATGGGTGATTGTGGTCAGATGACCGTTGGCGTCTATGGTCTGGAAGACTTGACTGGTGCCGGTGTAAACCGTCTGGCTGATGGCATGGCCCCCGGCGAGGTCGGTTCCGGTGGCAGTGTCAAAGAAGGCCTGGTCAGTCTGCACCAAACGATTCATGGCATCGTAGGTGTAGGTGATTTCGGTGAGTCGCACGTTGCTGGTGTCGCCCGGCAGGTCGATCAGTTCGCCGTCGCGGCGGTTGGTAACGCTGTTGCCGTTGGCATCGTAGCGGTAGGCAGCGGTGTTGCCCATGGGGTCGGTTTGTGCAGTCAGTCGGTTGTAGCCGTCAAAAGTGGCTGTCTCAATTCGCGAGGAGTTTTCCAGGCCTTGACTGACACGGATCTGATTTCCGTTCCCGTCGTAATCATACTGGTCGGTGGATTGATTAGGATCGCCGGGGGCGCGCGTGATGCGCCACGGCAGGTCTCGCTCGTCGTAACTCATCTGCACCACATTGTTGGTTTGCCGGCCGGCAACTGCCTCGCCGAAGCGCGTCAATACAGGGTTATCGTTGGAATCGTAAGAGAAGGCGGTGACAATGCTGCTGGCCGAGGTCACTTCCTGGGTCCAGCCGAGACGGCGGTCAATGATGTTGAACGTGGAGGTGGTGGTGAACACGGGATTCGAGGAAACAAGCGCGCCGGTTTCGTCGCGGTTCTGCACGTCCGTTCGCACGACGTTGTCGTTCGCGTCGTAGAACGTATCTCGGAGGTAGCGAACCAGGCCGGACGCGGTGCTGACCTCCCGGGAGGATCCGCGCACGACCTGATTGAGCTGGTTCACGACGTTGGTTATATCGTTGTTGCGCGGGTCAACGGTGCGGACGATGTTGCCAACCGAATCGTATCCGTAAGCCGTGGTGAGATGCAGGCTCCCGGCGTCCACGGTCTGGCTTTGCAAATAACCATTCTGGCTGCCGGACGAGTAGTATTGCATTTGGTCCCGGCGGCGGGAGGCAGTGTCGTTCTCGGGCAGAATGTGGGCAGTCATCTGTCCGAATTCGTTGTATTCGAAGTCATCCACGATGGACGGGATTTGGTGAGTGGTTTGGGTGCGGTTGCCAAAGGAGTCATAGCTGAAGCTGATGGTGTTGCCGCGGCCATCGGTGGTAGTGGCGACGAAGTTGAAATTGGGTTCGTAGGAATTGACCCCAACGATTTGGGCTTGGTCGCCTCCGCGCGGGCTGGGCAGCGCACGGGTTTGGAGCAGGTTGCCCTGTTGCAAGCGGTCGGGATTGGCGGAGTCGAACGTGTATTGAAGGGAATCCAATTCCGCGTTCGTCTGGGCGATCTTCTCGCCGTCGCGATTGAAAGCGAAGGTGTTCGTGAAGCCCGCCGGGTCGCCGGCGCGAAGGCCGCGCGTGAACTGGATGGAGCGCACGATGTTGCCAAGCTGATTGAACTGGTACTGCGTAACGTTGCCGTTCCGGTCGGTGGCGGTGTTTTGAAAGACACGCGTCGCGTAGTCGGTGCTGCCCACGGCACCGAAGCTGGTGTAGGTGTAGGAAATCGTCCCCCCGGAGACGACACCGGCGGCGTTCGTGCCACCGAGACGCAAAGACACGAGCCGGTCGGCGTTGGTGGAGAGCGGGTTGGTATCGTATTGCGCGACCAACCGGGCCGGGCCGCTGACCGCAACTTCGTTCGGTGCCGTAACGGAGAGGAGGTTGTGATTGAAGCGGGCATCGGCAAAGCCGGTGGCGTAGATGTAACGTGTCGTCTTGCCGGACGGAAAATCATTGCCGTTCGGCGTGTTGGTGACCGCCGGTGAAGTGGCGGAAATCAGGTTTCCGCTGAAATCATAGGCAAAGCTCAATGCGCGGCCCGCAAAGCCTGTCACGTTGGTCAGCCGTCCGTTGGGGTCGTAGGAATAGGCGATGGAACGGTCAAGCGTGTCAATGACGTTGGTCAACTGGCCGGTGGCGTTGTATTCGAATGTCATCTGGTTGCCGTTGCGGTCGTTGATGCTGCTGAGTTTCGCGATGCCGAGGGTGTTCGTGGCCGAATAGACATTCGTCGTCCCGTGGCGGTCGCGCTCACGATACGACCCATCCAACTCGCGCCCGAGTTGTGTGTCGAACCCGGCGGGGCACATGAAAGTGCCGTTGGTGTTCAGCGTGTAGCGGTCCACACGACCAAGGCCGTTGGCACAAAGAACGTTGCCATTGGTTTCAACGACGAGGCGGCGGTTGTAATTGAAATCCCAGCCCTGGCCCATCGGCCCGTCGTAGCTCATGCCGCTGCGGTAACGACGCGCAAAACTCCAGTTGAAGCCGCGGTTTTGACGGACCCGAATTCTCGGGGTCGGGCCAGGAGAGGATGGCACGCTCGAAACAAAAGCTACTGCGAACCAACGGTCGCCAAACCGAGAGGTCGTGATGAGCTTGACCGGTTCTCGGAAACCCCGTCTTGCCCCAGGTCAAGGTTTGCGCAAATAACGTCCGCTGGCGTCTGAGCCCAGTTTCCTCGTCGTGCTCGCCCCAAAGGACGTCCGCCACCCAAAGGAGAGGCCATGGGTTCAGCCACCAAAAAGCACTGACGTGAACTCGAAGGATATAACGTTTCAGATCGCGGGTTACTTTGCGTTCAACCAGAATTCGACCGTTGAATTTTGGGCAGAGAAGGGAAACCACGGTTGGACGGCGATCAACCCAGATTTGTGGGCAAGAAACCGATCACGCGCGCGCGGCACACCCAGGCGCGTCCGCGCGGCGGCAGCCCGGTGGTCCGCGAACCTTTTCGTGACTGCTTCTGATCGGTGTCGGAAGCGCTGGTTGGGCGATCCTGCGCCAAGGTTGGTATGCGTTGGGCGCCGGTCTGTTGCTCGCTAGATTCATCCGCGCCGGAGACGCGCCGGGAATTTCCTCAATCGCACAGCCGGCAAACCGCTGCGGGTCACAAACCCGCGCTCCGGTCGCAAAACCGCTCAAATTACCCGCCGCCGCGGGCGCGGATGTATTCGCGCAGAGGGTGACCCGCTGGGATCGCGTTGCGTTCGGCATCAGCCGCTTCCTTGAGGTCTTTGCCGAGCACCTGCTTGGCCTCATCGCGAGCGGATTGGCGAGTGGTGTCATCGGTGAGGCCGCTCAGGACGATGCGCCAATCTTCGAGGACGCGCCATTTCTGGAAATGGACGTAGCTGATGACGCTCTCCGGTGTGGGCGGCCCGACCTCCGCCTGCGCGGATTGGAGTTGATCCCAAGCCGTCCGGAAATCACTGGCAAACGGGGCGTACTGCGCGGCGGACAGGTGGTTCGACGCCACACGCCACTTCCCGAGTAACTCCGAATCCACGACCAGTCCGGGCACGAGCTTGAGGATTACCGCGTCGCGGGAGTGCGCTTGCAGGGCGCTCTCGTGTAGCCCCTGTTCGGCACTGGTTCGAGCCAGTTCCAATTGCCCAGAGCGCCAGGCCGAAACGGCGCGCAACATCCAGGCATTGGGTCGCAGCTTGGGATCCAGCTTGGCGATGTAGTTCGTCGTGAGGGTGGCGACGATCTGAGCGTGCGGTTCGGTGAACGGTTGCTCCGCGTTGTCGGCCTGGACTGCCAGGTTGAAATCGCGTTGCACCGCGCGGTAGTCCAGGACGCGGCAGCCGGTCAGGCTGAACGCCAATAACGCCAGTGCGAGGCTGGCGGTGAGGTTGCGCGAAAGTGTTTTCATGGGGGAATGGATTTTCATGACAGCAATGGTTGAAGGCATCAGGCGTTGCGAAGAATTCTGAGGGTCGCCGTTTCCACAGCATTGGTTTCGTCCAGACTGAGGTTGTCATCCAAAACCGAGTGGAGCAATTCTCCGATCAGCCCGGGCAGGTTCGCGCCATTGATCCGATTGGCGAACGTGGTGTTCGCCAGTTCGAGCGCTTTGGCGACGGTCGCTTCGATCGGGCGGATTCGGGTGGCGGCCGCAAAAACGTCGGTATGCGCCGAAGCGATCGGGAGCACGTACTGGGCGATCTCGAGGAAAACTTCCACGCCGACCAGCTTCCGTTTGTCACCGCCTCCACTAATGCCGCTTTGGATTTGCTCGATCACCTTGAACAAGCCGTTGGTCGCGGGATCGGCGGATTCGAGGTTGAGCAACTTGTCCGCGTTGCGGATGGCCACCGGCAACGCGCTTTTCACCAACTGAACGAATCCCGCGCCGTTAACCAGGAGCAGCGGATCTTCGCCCAAGCCGGACGCGACCGAGCCGATGATCTGCGCCAGCGCGGTGCGTTTAACATCGTCCACGTTCTTGCCGAGAAGTTGCTCCGGATGTTTGGCGACTTCCTGGAAGACAGCTTTGGTGAGATCCACCAATTGCGCCTTCGAGAGCAGGTCTTTGACCTTGCCGCCGCCGGCGAGGGCGGAGGCCAGGCTGCGCGCCACGGCACTCGCGGCGCAGGCCAGCAATTGCTGTTGCGGATCCTCGGGATCCACAAGCGTTTCGACATTGTCGCGGACGACTTCCAACGCGGCTTGCAGAACGGCGGGCACGGTTTCGGGCGCAAACAATTTCCGGCCCTGCGTGTCGGTGAGCGCAGTCAACGTGCGCTGGATCAATTGCTGAAGGATTTTCTGATCGCTGAAGAGATCGGCATTCTCAGCCACGGCCCCGAGGGCGCTCTTGTAGAGGGCTTCCAACGACTCGTTGGTGAAGAGGTCTTCCTGGCCGCGCACCCCTTCCAGCAGTTGCGTCAGGCCGGAATGGACCAGACGCCGGGCGGTTTCATTGCGCGGAATGAACAAGTCCGTGTCGCCGGCCACCGCGCTCGCCGCGCCGCGCAGGATGCTGGACCCGATGCGCTGCGCCAGACCTTGCCGGCGCAGCAAATCCCCTTGCGAGGTGGCCGCGTTGACGTCATCCACAAACGCTTCCGCCACGCCGCCGAGCAGCGCCTGCGCCCGCTTGTCATCCGTCAAGAGGCTCGCGTTCTGGCCGAACGTATGCAGCGCCGCGGACAGCACACTGCCGAGAATTTCCGTCGGCGCGCCTTCCGCGAAGTCCACGTCCGCGATGCCCATCAGGAAGGACTCAACCACGCCGCGGGCCGGCGAGTCCTTGCCGAGCGCCGCCGGGTTCGCGGCGAAATAGTCTATGCCGATTTCGACGACCGTCCCCAGGATGCGTTGCCAGGGCGACTTGGCGCCGAAGCCCTTCTTAACCTGCTCGAATGCGTGCAACCGCAGGATGATTTCCGTTGCGGGCTCAACCGCGCCGGTGGGCGTGGCCACGCGGGCATCAATGGCCCGCAGCGTTTTGTAGGCGAGAATTTTGCCGTCGCGATCCAGGCTGGCATACGGACCGTTCGGGCCGGTCAGACTCCGATTTTCAGCGCGATCAAAAAAATCCACGGCGTCCGCGTCGATGATGTCGCCGAACAAATTCCCCACTGGCAGCAGCAGGGGACCTTCGACGGTCGCGTCCACCAGAACGTCATAGACTTTGCGTCCGAGTTTGACGCCGGCTTCGATGGCGAAGAGTGCGAGAGAGGGATCAATCATGGTATTGGTGTGGTTGTGGAACTGTGGTGATCTGCCCTATTTCGGATGCCCATCCGACCTGCCGACCAAGCCGCCGGTTCGCGGCAAGTCGCCGCTCGCAGCGCTTTCGTCGCGGCAGTCCAAAAAACTGACTCATCGTGCAGGGCATTTGGCAATGGACGCCAAGCGGATGACGGTCTTGCCCGCCAGCGTCGTGTTTGATGGGCGCAACTTTACGTTCGGTCGGGCCAGTGTCAAGGGCGGTTTCATGAGGATTATTGCCGATAACGATCCAGCCGCGTTCCATCAGGCCAGCAGTTCTTTGACGACTTGGCCATGGACGTCGGTGAGGCGAAAGTCGCGACCGAGGTAACGGTAGGTGAGTCGTTCATGCTGGAAGCCGAGACAGTGCAGAATGGTCGCGTTCAGATCGTGAATATGCACCGGGTCGCGGATGATGTTGTAGGAGAAGTCCTCGGTTTCGCCGAAGACCAGGCCAGGTTTGATGCCGCCGCCGGCCATCCATACGGTGTAGCAACGCGGATGATGATCGCGTCCGTAATCCTTCTCCGTCAGCTTGCCCTGGCTGAAAACCGTGCGGCCAAATTCACCGCCCCAGATGACCAGCGTGTCGTCGAGCAACCCGCGTTGTCACAGTTCCGTGATAAGCGCGGCGGTGGATTGGTCGGTGTCGTAGCATTGGCTCTTGATGCCTTCGGGGAGTTTGTCGTGCTGGTCCCAGCCGCGATGATAGAGCTGGATGAACCGCACGCCGCGCTCGGCCAGTCTTCGCGCGAGGATGCAATTCGCGGCGTAGGTACCCGGCTTGGTGGATTCCGGCTCGTGCGCAAGATCAGTGAGTTCCGGCACCGACGCCTGCATGCGGTAGGCGAGTTCGTACTGGGCGATGCGCGTCTGAATTTCCGGATCCTGATAATCGTTGAACTTCATCCGGTTCAACTGGGCGAGGTCATCGAGCATCGCGCGACGGCGCTCACTCGTGATGCCCGGCGGATTGGAAAGAAACAGCACCGGGTCTTTGCCCGGACTGAACCGCACGCCCTGGTGAACGGACGGCAGAAAGCCAGCGCTCCACATGCGCTCGTGCAACGGCTGCGCGTTCGTCGGGCCGCTCGGGCGCGAGATCATCACGATGAACGCCGGCAGATTTTGGTTTTCCGTGCCGAGACCGTACGAAAGCCACGAGCCGAGCGCCGGTCGTCCCGATTGCTGGCTGCCGGTCTGGAGAAACGTCATGGCCGGATCGTGATTGATCGCCTCGGTGTGCCGCGAGCGGATGATGCAAAGCTCATCCACGACGCGTGCGGTGTGCGGCAACAGTTCGCTCAGCCACACGCCCGTCTGGCCATGCTGCCTAAAGTCAAACAGCGACGGCGCGACGGGAAAAGTTTTCTGGCTCGAAGTCATGCCCGTGAGCCGTTGCCCGCCCCGAATCGAGTCCGGGAGTTCCTCCTTGAAACGCGCCTGCAGGTGAGGCTTGTGATCAAACAAGTCTAGTTGCGACGGCGCGCCCGCCTGCGTGAGCCAGATGACCCGTCGGGCGCGCGGCGCGAAATGCGGGAGGAGCGCTTTCTTTGAATCCGGCGCGGCGAACAGTTGCGGATTCAACAACGATGCCAGCGCCGCCGCGCCGATTCCCGTGGCCGCGCGCCCCAGGAACTGGCGGCGCGTGACGTGGAGGGGATCGAGCTTGTCGGACGTCATCGCGAGAATCTTCCTGCGGCCAAGGACGGGCTCAACGAAGCCTGCGGTCTGGTGGAGAATTGACGACGCAATCCGAAATAGAACTGGGGCGGGGGCGGCGAAGCTGCCGCGGAGCGCGGGTCTGTGACCCGCAGCAGATCGCCATGCCGAAGGCCTCTGGAAAAGCTCTCGCCAGCATCCGAACCGGAGCGCTGCGGGTCACAGACCCGCGCTCCGCCAAGACAGGTAGCGCCCCTCCCATCCGGGAGAGCTCTTCGATTTCGGATCCAAGGATTAAGACGCACATTGCTGAGCTAACACATAGAGGAACATGCCGGAACTTTGATTTCTCGGACGCCGCAGTCAAGAACGCAGACTCCCAGCGCCGCCAAGCAGGACTGAGTTAACGCGGCGGATTGGCCGGCGGCACGTAGCCTTTGTGCCAGGTCAATTGCCACAGTCGCGGGAGGCGGACGAGGTCGGCGTGACCATCGGAAAACACCATGTTCACCGCGCCGCTCAACGGTGTGTTCGCCGCCGCGGTGCCGCGCGACACGGCGGCGTTTGCGGCGTGGCGCGAGATCACGTAGCGCCCCATGCCGCCGTCGTTCCAGCCGTAGTAGGCATTGAAAGACGGACGCTGGTCCGCCTTGGGCCACGCGTCCACCCAAACCGAATCGCCCAACACCGGCGTCGTGGCGGCGGCGGTGATGTCTCCTTCCTTCTTGTAAGCGAGGTTTTCATCCGCCCAACCGGCAGGCCAACCGCCGGCGTAGAGCCACGCGTTGAAGGCGTAACTGCCCTGGTAACCGCGCGCAGAGGGATTACCCCAATCACCGTTCGTCGGCCAGAGCCAGGCTTGATCGAGCGTGCCGCACTCCGCGAACATGCCGGCGGCCCCGGGGGCGGACAGGGATTTACGCGGGGTCGGCGGCGTGTTTTCCTGGGCGCGGGGACAAAGTCGGATCTTGTTGACGTTCGCCTGAAATTCGATGTAGGCGCGCATCCACAAATCCCCATACGCGGTGTAGGGCACGGTCTTGCCGAAGTCGTTGACGTACATGAAATGCGCCACACCCATCTGCTTCAGGTTGCTGGTGCAATTGATCGCCTGGGCTTTGAGCTTCGCACCGGACAACGCCGGCAGGAGCATCGCGGCGAGAATCGCGATGATGGCAATCACCACGAGAAGTTCAATCAGCGTGAAGGCTCGTGGCGGCTCGGACGGGCGGCGGCGAGGGCCAGCCATCGCGCGGGGTTGGGCGACATTTGATTTCATAACCAAGGCAGCTTTCGCCCGTGTTTAGAACACAGCCCGGCGCGAATAACAAACCTTTTTCCGCCGAGGATATTTTCGGCAAACCCGCGAGCCTCTTTCAAAATTCCGTAGCCGACGACGTCGGCCAGCGTGAATTACCGCCAAGTTCGCGAGCTCGACGACATTTCGGCGGTCTCTTCCCTCTCCCCTTCGGAAGGGGAGAGAGACAAGGGCCGGGTGATTCGGCTTCCCAGTCCCACGTGACGCCTTTTGGAGGGGCGAAAGTGGCGTTGTTGACAAGCAAAAAATTTCATCGGGCCAAAGTTATTCACCGGCGGCTGCGGGGAGTGGCTGCGCATCTCTCCTCGCCACCGATGAATAACTTTGGAACAACTATAAGGGCCGGGTGAGGTGTCGAATTCGGTCCATGGCGAGCCAGAACCCGACCCCTGCTCTCGTTCGTTGCGCTTTTGTCCCGGTCTGAGGTTGAGCGACCAGGTTCATTACAAGCGCAGTCGAAAGAATCTCCGCAACCCAACCGGGGACACGATATAGGGACTGGTCCGCCGGGCGCATCGTTCCCGGGACCAAGGACTTCGTTCGCGCTTTGCCAGGTCCAGCCGGCGGGCCAACTCAGAATGATGACGTTGGTGTTAACAGAGAACCTGAGGCTGATCGGCGCGGGGGGATTCACGAAAAACAGCACCGCCGGAAGGAGCGACCGGCGTAGCAAATATGTTGTGAAGACCTTTGGCTGTCGCCCCGCGAAAAATCACAGAAATCCGCGGGGCGCCAGGAAAAACTCACTCCAGTATCGAAAGTTGGGCTCGCATGTGTCGCCCCATCCTAGGAATACTTGAAAGCGTCACCGGCGATGATCCCCGGACCCGGATGGGCCGGATCAACTTTGGCGGCGTCAGCAAGGAGGCGAGCCTCGCGCACGTGCCGGAAGCGCAGGTTGGCGAGTCTGTGATCGTGCATGCCGGCTTCGCACTCAGCAAGGTGGATGCGGACGAGGCGCAAAAGGGGTTCGCGTATTTGAAACAGATGGAGGAACTCGCTAAGCTGAAGGAAGGCAGCCCTTGATGCGCCAGCGGATGAAAAGGGCCAACGGATGGCGAACGGAAAGGAATTTATCCGTTGGGACTCTTCAGCCGTTGGCGAATGGAACATGAAATATCTCGACGAATATCGTGACGGCGAACTCGCGCAGCAGCTTGCGCGGGAGATCCGCCGGATCACCACGCGCCCTTGGAACATCATGGAGGTCTGCGGCGGCCAGACCCATGCCATCGTGAAGTTCGGCATTGATGAATTGCTGCCGGACCAGATCACCCTCATCCACGGCCCGGGCTGTCCGGTGTGCGTCACGCCGCTGGAGATGATTGACAAGGCGCTGGAGATCGCGGCGCGGCCCGGCGTCATCTTCACCTCCTTCGGCGATATGCTGCGCGTGCCAGGCAGCACGACGGATTTGTTGAGTGTTAAAGCCAAGGGCGGTGATGTGCGGATGGTTTATTCGCCGTTGGACGCCGTGAAACTCGCCGAACAGAACCCGGAGAAGGAAGTGGTGTTCTTCGGCGTTGGTTTTGAAACGACCGCACCAGCCACGGCGATGGCGGTGTTTCAGGCGGCCCAAAAAGGCTTGAAGAATTTCTCGATGCTCATCTCGCATGTGCTTGTGCCGCCCGCAATCGAGGCGTTGATGGCATCGCCGAACTGTCGCGTCCAGGCGTTCCTCGCTGCGGGGCATGTGTGCGCGATCATGGGCTACGAGGAATATCCACCACTCGCGGCGAAGTTTCGCGTGCCGATCGTGGTCACGGGGTTTGAGCCCCTGGACATCTTGCAGGGCATCTTGATGTGCGTGCAGCAACTGGAGTCCGGTCGCGCCGAGGTGGAAAACCAATACACCCGCGCCGTGCGCAAACAAGGCAACCCGCCGGCACAACAACTCGTGCGCGAAGTTTTCCGCGTCGTCCCGCGCAAGTGGCGGGGCGTCGGGGAAATTCCCGCCAGCGGCCTCGGTTTGAGCGGGCCGTATGCGGCATTCGATGCGGAACTCAAATTTGGCGTCGCTGACCGTCATGTGGATGAACCAGCAGACTGCTTGAGCGGTCAGGTTTTGCAGGGACACATCAAGCCGCACGAGTGTCCGGCCTTCGGCAAGCTTTGCACGCCGGAGCATCCGCTGGGCGCGACCATGGTTTCGAGCGAAGGCGCGTGCGCGGCGTATTACCGGTATCGCCGCCCCCACACGGCCGAAGTCACAAAATCAAAATGATTACTCCTGAGTTCAAAGCGAGCTGCCCCATTCCGATCCGGCAGTATCCGCACGTTTTGATGGCGCATGGTGGCGGCGGGAAGTTGATGCAGCAGTTGCTCGAAGACGTCTTCGGCCCGGCATTCAGCAATCCCATCCTGGACACCCGTCACGACTCGGCGCAGTTCACCGTTCCGCCCGGCAGGCTCGCGATGACGACGGATTCCTACGTGGTGCGCCCACTATTCTTTCCTGGCGGCGACATCGGCTCGATGGCGATTCACGGCACGGTAAATGATCTCGCCATGAGCGGGGCACGGCCGCTCTATCTCAGTTGCGCGTTCATCATCGAGGAAGGGTTGCCGATGGAAATGCTGTGGCGCGTGGTGTGTTCGATGCGGGACGCCGCTCGAAGCTGTGGCGTGCAGATCATCACTGGCGACACGAAGGTCGTGGACAAAGGCAAGGGCGACGGCTTATTCATCAACACCACGGGCATTGGCGTTATTGAACACTCGCTGCACATCGCTCCCCAAAGGGTCCAACCCGGCGACGCGGTAATCGTCAGCGGCGACTTGGGGCGGCACGGCATGGCCATCATGGCGGTGCGTGAGGGATTGCAGTTTGAGAGCATGATTGAGAGCGATTCCGCGCCAGTCGTGGAACCCATTCTGGCGTTGCTCAAAGCGGGGGTTGAAATCCACTGCCTGCGGGATCTTACGCGGGGCGGCCTGGCCAGCGCATTGAATGAAATTGCCGAAGCCGCCGGCGTGAAGATCGCGGTGGACCAAAAGGCCATTCCCGTCCGCGAAGATGTTCACGCAGCCTGCGAAATCCTCGGACTCGATCCCTTGCATGTGGCGAACGAAGGCCGTTTTGTGGCTTTCGTCGCTGCGAAAGCTGCGGACAACACCTTGCAAATTCTCCGCCAGCACCCGATCAGCGCGGCCGCGACATTGATTGGCCGGGTGGTGGAAAGTCCCGAGCCGCTGGTGACGCTCAAGAGCGCGATTGGCGTGAGCCGGATTCTCGACATGCCCAGCGGCGAGCAGTTGCCGCGGATTTGTTAGCCGGCATTCCTACCAAACGAACTTCGGCTCAAACACCGGCCCGTGACCGTGCTTGCGCAGCAATTCGATGAATTTCGCAATGCCGCGCTTCTCGTCCGGCCCGAGGTGATAGTGGATGTGCCAGCCAAGATAATCCTTCCGGAAGTCCTCCGTGTATTCCGTGCGGTTGGCGACGATGTGGTCGAGCGTATCGAGGCCGAAATCCTTCGCCTCGTGCAGTTGGCGGCGGAGTTCCTGGTTCTCGATTCCGCGACGCAGCGCCCACACCGCGAATACGAACGGCAGCTTCGTCAGTTCAAACCACTCGGCCCCGAGATCGAATATCTTGTGCTGATGGGCCGCGCTCGCTGCGATGGTTTCCGTGCCGCTCGCAACCGGCGGAAGGACGAAGTCCAGCGCGGTATCGCCGATTAGCAGGACGAAATCCTTCGCCGCCGCCGCCCCATAATTTTCCAACGGCTTGAACTCCGGCTTTAGCCCGCGCTCTGCCAGCAGCACTTTGAGCAGCGCCACGCTCGTAAGCGAAGCCGTGTCGCAAAAGACTTCCTTCGCCTCCGCCAGCGGTCGGCGATGCGCGAGAAACACGCTCTTCACCTCGCCCAGCGCCGCCACTGCCACGCCGTCGAGAATGTCGTACCGGTCGTTGCGCAATGGTTCGACGACGCTGACCAGCGCGGCGTCCAGTTCATCGCGGCGTAACATTTCGGCCAGTTTGGCGGGCGTGGCGTAAAAGGTTTGAGCTTCGATGCCACGGGTCAGCGGCACGGCGTTCAAGGCTTTGACCGAACCGACGCGAAAATTTCCCAGCGATTGTTCCAGGCCATACTCCCGCTCGCGATTCGCCAGGAGCCGCTCGCGCTCGAGTTTCCGCGCGATCTGCTCCGGCGATTCCGGCGGCGCCATGCGGAGTTTGCCGTTGTCGTCGGGGAGATTCATTTCAGTCTCCCAAGCAGATGCCCAGCGCGCGGGCGGTGCTGACGAACGCGCTGTCCGGCGGCACGGTGCGCAACTGCCCGGTGGCTTCCTTCAGTGGCACGCTTTCCACGGAAGTTCCGGTGTGCGCCACCATGCGGCCGAAGCTGCCCGCCGCGATTAATTCCACGGCCTTCGCTCCGAACTGCGTACACAAGACCCGGTCCATGGTCGTCGGGCTGCCGCCGCGTTGGAGATGGCCCAGCACCACGACGCGGGTTTCCTTGCCGGTGCGTTTCTCGATTTCCGCGCCGACCACCGCGCCGATTCCCCCTAGTCGGGCTTCGCGATTTTCCGGTTGCGCGCTAGACGTTACGAAGTCGCCGCCGGCCAGCCTGGCCCCTTCCGCAGCGACGACCAGGGTGAACCGCTTGCCCAGCTTTTCGCGCTCCGCAATCGCGGCGCAAATACTTTCGTAGCGGAAGGGAATTTCCGGGATTAAAATCACGTCCGCCCCGCCCGCAACGCCCGCGTAAATCGCAATCCACCCGGCGTAACGGCCCATCACTTCCAGCACCAGGACGCGATTGTGGCTTTCCGCCGTGGTATGCAGCCGATCCAGCGCGTCCGTAGCGCAGGCGACAGCGGAGTCAAAACCAAACGTGACGGTCGTCGCGGCGAGATCGTTATCAATCGTCTTGGGCACGCCGACCACCGGGATGCCGTGTTCGTGCATCTGCTGCGCGATGGTCAGCGTCCCATCGCCGCCCACACAAACGAGCGCTTCGATGCCGAGTTGGGCCATGCCGCGCCGGGTCTCCTCCAACAACGCTGCGGGCAGTTGGCGCGTCTCGCCATGCCCGGTCTTGGCGGAAAATTGGCCGCGATTGGCCGTGCCCAAAATCGTTCCGCCGCGCACCAGCAGGCCGTCGAGCGCCTTGTAATCCAGCACGCGAAAGTTTTGCGGCGGCAGCAGCCCTTCGAAGCCGCCCACAATGCCGATGGCTTCCCACCCGCGTTTGGTGGCCGCCTTGGCCACGGCGCGAATGACGGCGTTAAGTCCCGGGCAATCGCCGCCGCCCGTTACAATTGCGATTTTCATGAATTGGTTTCGGCTATTGCCATGAACCGCCCGGAGTGCGTCCGTCCTCGGGCGCAGCAGACTCCGAGGTCGAAGGGGGTTTGGAAATTCTGTTCCCGCGCGAAAGTTCGGCCGTTGCGGCGCCCAGGGACGGGGGCCCTCCGGTGGGTGGTCCCGATGCTCCTCCGAAGTTGAAGGTCGAGGCTTCCCATGAACCGTGTCGCGCCGTTCGTCCCGGCTGCGAATTGCGGCAGCGGCCCGCCACCCGCACGAACACGCCGGGCGAACTCGCAGGCGCGGACGCCTGCGCTACCTCGCACGCCGAATCCAGCCGCGCCCTGCGGAGTCTGTGGTTGTTCCCGGCGGCGGCGTTCATCAGAAATGCCGGGACCGCCGTTGCAACGCATTATGGAGTTCGTCCACGGCGGCTCGGACCAACGCGAACATAACGCCTTGGGCCTGCGGGCCGGGCCGCAACTTTTTTGGCGCGGTGGACCCGGCCTG
>CAIKLQ010000053.1 GCA_903828255.1 uncultured Verrucomicrobiota bacterium | reverse complement strand
TGCCACCAAGTTCGGTTTCGACCTGAGTGGCAGCGACACGCGGCCGGGGGCGGCGGGCTTGAACAGCCGGCCGGAGCACATCCAGCAGGCCGTCGAAGGTTCGCTGAAGCGGCTCAAGGTGGAGGTCATTGATTTGCTCTACCAACATCGCGTTGACCCGAACGTGCCGATTGAAGAAGTCGCTGGTGCGGTGAAGGAGTTGATTCAGGCTGGCAAGGTGAAGCATTTCGGCCTGTCTGAGGCAGGAGTGAAAACGATCCGTCGCGCCCATGCCGTCCAGCCGGTGACGGCGCTCCAGAGCGAATACTCGCTGTGGACGAGAACCCCGGAGAAGGAAGTGATCCCGACTCTCGAAGAACTCGGCATCGGCCTCGTTCCTTACAGCCCGCTGGGCAGGGGTTTCCTCACGGGCGCGATGAACGAGAACACCAAACTCGACAGCACCGACTTCCGCAGTTCGCTGCCGCGCTTCACGCCGGAAGCGATGAAGGCGAATCAAAGCTTGGTTGATCTGCTCGGCCGTATTGCCAAGCGGAAGCAGGCGACGCCGGCGCAGATCGCGCTCGCGTGGCTGTTGGCGCAAAAACCGTGGATTGTTCCCATTCCCGGCACCACCAAGCTGCATCGGCTGGACGAGAATCTCTGGGCCGTCGCGATCGAACTGACGCCTGACCATCTTCGGGAAATCGAAAGAGCGGCATCAAAGATCACGGTGCAGGGCGCGCGGTATCCGGAAAAGCTGGAGCAATTGACCGGTCGCTAAAGGACACCGCGCCCTAACACAACGCAAGTCAGCCACGCTGCCGCGTCGCTTCATAAAGAAACACGCCGGTGGCGACGGCCACGTTCAGCGAGTTCATGTGGGAGGGCATCGGGATTTCCACCATGTCATCGCACGCCGCCAGCACGGGCGCTGTGAGGCCTGGTCCTTCCGCGCCAAACACCAGGCAGCAATCGCCCCGCAAATCCACGGCGGGCAGTTTCTTCGCGCCGGGCCGGGGATGTGCCGCCAGACATCGCACACCCCGCGCGCGCAAGGTGGTCAAGGTTTCCGCCAAATTGGCCGCTCGCGCCACTGGCTGCTGGAAGATGGTGCCCATGGAACCAGAAACCGCGCGGCGCTGGAACGGGCTGCCGCACGTCTCGCCCACGATCAGGAAATGCGCCCCAAACGCCGCGCAACTCCGGACCACTGCGCCGAGATTTTCCGCACTGGCAATGCCCTCCACCGCCGCGAGCAGCAACGGGCGCGGAGAGTTTCCGAGCAGCGTTCCAAAGTCCGGTTGCGGCGGGATTCTAGCCACGGCCAGCGCGCCTTGATGCAGCGTGTAGCCGGTGATGGTTTCCAACACCTTCTGTTCGGCGACGTAAATGGGGATTTCGGCTTCCGGTCGCACGCGCAGTTGCGGTTCGAGCTTTTCCAACCACGCGGGCGTGAGCAGCGCGGACACCACGGTGAACCGGCTCGCCAACAGACGTTTGATCACTTTGGCATTGGCGGCCACCAGCACCCCAGCTCGCTCGTGTTCCTCGATGCGGCGGAGCGTCAGATACAACGCCAACTCCGGCGCGTCGAGGGCTTGAACCGGTTTTATGTGTAAAGTCGCCACGCCGGAATTTAACCGGGCGGAAGCGGCGATGAAAAGCGCGGAGAATTACTCTAGCGATTCCTAAATCGCACGTTTGAGCGGGCGCGCGCCGAAATTCATGACCGGATTGCCCTGCATTCGTGGCCTGAGGATCCCCGCCACGACGATTCTCGGGCTGCTGGCTTCGGGGGCGACGGAAAAGGAAGTTCTGGCTGATTACCCCGACCTTGAACTTGACGACATCAAGGCTTGCATGGCTTACGCCGCATAGCTCACGCGGGAACGGGAAATCGAGCTTCAGCCCGCGTGACCGTCGTCATTGACAATTGTCTTCCGCTTTCGTGGGTTGATTACCTCCGCAAACATGGACACGCCGCGCGTCACTGGCGGGAACTCGGCCCATCAAACGCACCCGACACGGTAATCATGCAGTGGGCGGCCAAGAATGACGCTGTCGTTCTCACACATGACCTTGATTTTACAAGACTGCTTTTCCAATCAGGCGCAAGACTCCCAAGCGTCGTTCAACTTCGGCTCGATGATATTCGGCCACCCGCTATTGGCGAAGATGTCGTCCTGATACTAAATCAGCATGAAGAAAGCCTTCGGCATGGCGCGCGCATCACGGTCAAAGGTCATAAATCACGGCTGCGATTGTTGCCTTTGAGCGATTGATCACTGCGCTCGAAACGCCAAGCCGTCGCCGTTGCTCGTGACTTTGACCCGGTTCCCCGGCTTGAATTCGCCCGCCAACAGCTTCGTAGCAAGCGGGTCGAGCAAGTGTTCCTGAATCGCGCGCTTGAGCGGGCGCGCGCCGAATTGCGGGTCGTAGCCTTCACTGGCAATCAGCTTCTTCGCGGCGGCGTCCACTTCGAGCGTGAGATTCTGTTGCGCGAGGCGTTGTTCCAATCGCCCAAGCTGGATGTCCACGATGCGCGCCAGTTCGGCTTCATCGAGGCTTTGGAAAATGATCGTGTCGTCCACGCGGTTAAGGAATTCCGGGCGGAAATGTTTCTTCAACTCGGCCAGCACCTTGTCTTCCATCGCCGCGCGGGCGCCGACGGCGGTGCGTCCATCCATGAAATATTCCTGAATGATTGGCGAGCCGAGGTTGCTGGTCATGATGACGATGGTGTTCTTGAAATCCACCGTCCTCCCCTGCCCGTCCGTGAGCCGGCCATCGTCGAGCACTTGCAGCAACAAGTTGAACACGTCGGGATGCGCCTTCTCGATTTCGTCGAACAAAATCACCGAGTAAGGTTTGCGGCGTACGGCTTCGCTGAGTTGCCCGCCTTCCTCGTAGCCGACGTAGCCCGGCGGCGCGCCGATGAGCCGCGCAACTGTGTGCTTCTCCAGGTATTCGCTCATGTCTATCCGAATCATCGCCTGCTCATCGTCGAAGAGAAATTCCGCGAGCGCCCGGGCCGTTTCCGTTTTTCCCACGCCGGTCGGGCCGAGAAAAATGAACGAGCCGATGGGCCGGTTCGGGTCTTGCAACCCACTACGGGAACGGCGCACGGCGTTGGACACGGCGACGACGGCCTGCTTCTGCCCGATGACACGTTTCCCCAACCGCTCCTCCATCTGGAGCAACTTCTCGCGCTCGCCTTCGAGCATTCGGCTGACAGGGATGTGCGTCCAGGCGGCGACGACGCGCGCAATATCTTCGTCAGTGACTTCCTGACGGAGCAGCGTGTTACGGGTGGCAGGTTGCGTGGACTGTTTTTCGATGCTGGCCAGTCTCTTTTCGAGGTCCGGGATTTTGCCGTATTGAATTTCCGCCGACTTGGCAAGGTCGCCAGTGCGTTGCGCTTTCTCCAACTCCAACTTCGCCTGCTCAAGCTGCGATTGAACGATGCTCACGGCGTTGACCGACGCTTTCTCGTTCTGCCACTGGACCGTCAGCGCCTTGGACTTGTCCTTCAAGTTCGCCAGATCCACTTCGATTCGCTTCAAACGCTCTTTGCTCGCCGGGTCTTTCTCCTTCGCGAGCGACATGCGTTCGATTTCAAGCTGGAGAATCTGCCGGTCAAGCTGGTCCAACTCCGTCGGCTTGGAATCCAGTTCCATCTTGATGCGCGACGCGGCTTCGTCCACGAGATCAATCGCCTTGTCCGGGAGAAACCGATCCGTGATGTAGCGATGCGACAGCGTGGCAGCGGCCACGAGCGCGGCGTCTTGGATGCGCACGCCGTGGTGAACTTCGTAACGCTCCTTCAGCCCACGCAGAATCGCGATGGTCGCCTCGACCGTCGGCTCGGCCACTTGCACCGGCTGGAAACGCCGTTCCAGCGCCGGATCTTTCTCGATGTGCTTGCGGTATTCGTCCAGCGTCGTCGCGCCCACGCAGCGCAACTCCCCGCGGGCGAGCTGCGGCTTCATGATGTTCGCCGCGTCCGTCGCGCCTTCCGCCGCGCCGGCGCCCACGATCGTGTGCAACTCGTCAATGAACAGGATGATCTTCCCCTCGTTCGCGGTGATCTCCTTGAGAAACGCCTTGAGCCGGTCCTCGAATTCGCCGCGATACTTCGCCCCGGCAATCATCGCGCTCAGGTCCATCGCCACCAGCCGTTTGTTCTTGAGCGACTCCGGCACGTCACCGCTCACGATGCGCCGCGCCAAACCTTCGGCAATGGCCGTCTTGCCCACGCCGGGTTCGCCGATGAGCACGGGATTATTCTTCGTGCGACGCGTGAGCACTTGCATGACGCGGCGGATTTCCTCGTCGCGCCCAATGACAGGATCAATCTTCCCCTGCCGCGCGAGGGCGGTGAGATCGCGGCCATACTTTTCCAAGGCTTGAAATTTCCCCTCCGGAGCTGGATCGATCACCCGCTGATTACCGCGCAACTCGGCCAGCGCCTTCATTACGGATTCCCGCTTCAGTCCGTGCGCCTTCAAAAGCTGTTTCAGCGCCGGGCCACCCGCCTCGAGCAAACCGAGCAAC
>CAIKLQ010000052.1 GCA_903828255.1 uncultured Verrucomicrobiota bacterium | reverse complement strand
GTTTGAGAATGGGCGAGGGTTTTCGCTGCGAGTCCACCGTGCGGGCAAGCCTAGAACAAAGGGCGTTGCAACGGACTGAACCATTCCGGTCATTATCGCCAGGGGGATCACAGACGGCCCCATGCACCAGTTCCCGAACACCAACGGCCTCAGCAGCCCAGCACCGGACTGACAATGCGGCTCCGGCGGCGCAGCGGGGGCATCTGCCCCTCATCGGTTGGCTCAATGAGCCAGTTAATCTTTCGATTAACACCCGCAGCCCGTAGCGAGCCATACTCAAGCCATGAAAATAAATTTGCCCATGCGATTCCTTGTGCAACTCCGGCGCATCATTGGTTGCGCGGCTGCGATCACCATCGTCGGGCTTGCATTTTTCGTCGGCGTAACTGTGGCAACTCAAATCGGCCAGACCACCGCACGTCAGACCGACGGCCCGGCGGCTCCGATTGTGGATTTGGGGAATTTAATTGCTGCCGCACGTTAGGCGTCATCACGCGACAAAACGATGAAAACATTATTCGCAGTTACCTTCGCGCTCACTTTGACGGTTCTGCACGGCCTCGCCGCAGACACGGATTCCGTTATCGGAGAGTGGCGGACGGGCATGGTGCTGTCGCAGTTGGGCCCTTCCGTCACGACCTACACCTTCAACACCAACGGCACTTTTCGCGGAGCAATGACCTTAACACAGGGTACGCTGCCAGCGATTGGGGCCACGGGCACCTACACCGTAGTCGCGAACCGGATTATCAAGATGGTGCGAGGTCGTACCAATTCGTCGGTAATGGCTTCCAGCACTGGGCATGAAACCAGCCCTTTATGAACTTCAATTGTTGGAACGCTCAAACCAATGCAACCCCTGATTGTTTCGGAGCCTGCCCGACCAGTGATGACTCAAGTTACCACGACCGTCGTACCGCACGAGTGTCTGACGGCGAGTGGCACTTCCTGAGAGACAAACGACACATACCCACCTTTGAACAGCACTGTGCCGAAACGTTCTCCCAGTTGAGCAAACCGTTCGAGGAAGTCCACCGCTGGCTGGATGAATTCGCCGGCAAGCCACCGCACGAAATGCGCCACCGCAAGTTGCGAAACCAGCTTGCGGGCATTGAAGTCGTGCGCAAGCTCTGGGGTGACTAAGCCGCCGAAACCGCCTCGCTGCATATCGTCGCTGACCTCAAACAAGAAGGCTGGCAGGAAGGTCAGCCGTTCCCACGCGACGAGCAGCACTACAAAGCAATGGGCCGGTTCTGAGCCAGCGGCGAAGCTTTCAGACCGGCCAGCAAGGAGGCACGATCACCGTAATAGCCAGTTTCCAGCAGAGTGTGTTTTCTAGTGCGGATTTTCCTGATGCGGCTAGATTTCATACAGATGAACGACTCACCCAGTGCCAGTGAACACCGATTGAACCGGTTGGACCCGGAGGATGGTCCGTTGACGATGCGCGCCCTTCGTGCCCTCCCGGAGCGGGTGTGCGCCGGGGAAGGGCTGGCGCGCAAGCTCAAGGAACTTGAGGATTTCAAGGCAGCGCTGGATGAACACGCCATCCTGGCCATCACCGATCCGCAAGGCCGCATCACTTACGCGAACGACCAGTTTTGCCGGATTTCAAAGTATTCACGCGAAGAGTTGCTCGGCCAGGATCACCGCATCCTCAATTCGGGTTACCACCCGAAAGAATTCATGCGCGAGCTGTGGACCACCATCGGCAATGGCAAGGTGTGGAAAGGCGAAATCCGCAACCGCGCCAAGGACGGCACATTTTACTGGGTTCACGCGACGATCGTGCCGTTCCTGGGGGCGGACGGAAAGCCCACGCAGTATGTGGCGATCCGCACGGAAATCACCGCGCGAAAGCTTGCCGAACAGGAACGCGAACGCCTCATTTTGGAACTCCAGAAAGCTCTCGCGGAAGTGAAAACCTTGAGCGGGTTGCTACCCATCTGCTCGGTCTGCAAGAAGGTGCGCGACGATTCCGGGTATTGGAATCAGATCGAAGCCTACGTTTCCGAACATTCCGGGGCCACGTTCAGTCATGGCTGCTGCCCGAATTGCGCCGTGAAGTTTTACGAGGAGGCCGGGCTGGCAGTGCCCGGCAGCGTTCTGGAGGCTGCGCGGGAACAGAATCAAAAGTGAGCAAACCCGTCCCGGCCTGCCGTTCCCACGCGACGAGCAGCGCCACAAGGCAATGGGGTTGTTCTGAGCCAGCAGCAGGCGGCAAGGTTGGCGAAGGTCGAGGAGGTTACCTCATGACGTTGCAGCCCGATCCCGATCCGGGTTTCGCTGCGGACTTTTTTCAAGCCTCCCTCCACCACGGATACAAGACCTTCTGCTAGCGTAGTGTGTCAATGACTCTGTAAATTTTGAGCCACCGTGCGGGCGCGGATGACTTTGAACGCGGATGACCGAAGGGAATCTGAAAATGACGGTCCATCGCCTGCGGGCGCGGTATCGCGAAGTGCTGCGGCCGGAAATTGCCCCCACCGTGGCTGATCCGGCAGACATTGATGCGGAAATCCGGGAATTGATCGCCGCCCTCAGCAATTGAGCGAGAAACCCTCTAAGCGAAGCCATTCTTCCTCCTGCTTTGTGACCGGCCAGAAGTGCGGGGCCGACTTTGGCCATATTGTTGACGACGGCTTCCCGACGAGCATTGAGTGGACGATGCTGCCGAGGAGTTTTTTCGATTCACGCCCGCAGCCGGCCTGCGGCTAAAGTGGAGCCATGAGAACGGGCCACTTGGACGGCGGACTAAAGCGAAGGAGCGCAACTCCGGTATGAACACACGTACGCTCTGGTCACGGATTCACCAAGCAGATCGGCGGCAAGCTGTGAGCACACGTTCCCTGTGTTTGCTGATGGTCTGCTGCGCTGGGTGTCTCTCGAACAAACCCGACAGCTACATCGGCTCCTACGCCCTCACCGCCGTCAACGGCCAGAGGCTACCGTTCACGCTTACGAACGACAGACCCGATACCGTCGTGAGCGGAACGGTCACCATCAGCACTAACGGCACATGCCATCTGGAGACGCATTTCCGCCACCGGACACCGGAATACGACAATCGGATGGGTGGAGGCATCCTGAACTACGTCTATGTCAACTCCACCAACGTGCCCAAACTCATTGTAAAATGGATGGATTATGAACTGATCACCGCCTACGTTTCCAACCACGGCAACTCCCTCACTGCAACCAATATGGACGAGCCGCAGTTTGTGGTCGTCTATTCCAAAACCAAACCATGAAAGCAATTCTCACCGCCTGGAAAAAGGAACCGCTGCTCGTCAAAGTATTGACCGTCATTATCGCCCTGTTCGTCATCTTCGCCATCTTCATCGGCATCGGAGAAGCCTTTGAGGGCAGAGCTTACAACCGCCAACAGCGAGCACAGGAGGTCGGGGCCAACTACATCGGCAACTACACCCTCACGAGCATCAACCCGCATCGCGTTGTTTGCGCGATGTGGCAGCCACAGGGGAGTGGATGTGAAGCGCACGCAATGCCAAGCGACCTACACATTATTGGTGATATTCGGCGGCTTTGCGCCTTTGCGCCTTTGCGTTAAAAACCTGCCGAAAAAAGCGCGAAGGCTGCGCCGGGCGGGAGGAACGCCCAGCGCAGCCGAGGAGGCTGAATCCCCGTGATTGGATCGCGCGTTTCTTTTCACGCGCAGAGTAAAGCACAGGGGCGGCGGAGGCGGTTTCCTACCGTGGCAGAAATCTGTTTTGGGGAAAGGGGAAACAAAACGGCGGAAGCGAACTGCTCGCCTCCGCCGCACGGACAGGATTCAACTATGGCCCACCGCAACGGTCAAGCCGAAACTCAGGAAAGGGGGAAATGCAACGCAAAGACGAGGGCGGAGGGCGGAGGGCGGGCTTCCGACTTCTGCCCTCTGGCCCCGCCGCTACGTCCGCCCTTGACGAATTCCGCCGCCGCGCCTAACTTCCGCGCATGGTCAAATCTCGCCCCCGTTTATCCTGGCCCGAGGTGGTACGCGCCCGCCGCCCCCGTCACCCGCGCCACCGCCGCCAGAGCGGCTGGCAGGCGGGGGCCGCCGTCATCGCGGCGGTCATTTTATTCTTCGCGCTTCTGGTCCACTTGTTTTACAACGTCTTGCCAGGGGATCCTTTTCCTCCGGCGCGCGGGCCGAGCGGTCCCAAGGCATTCATCACCAAGGAAGGTGTGCAGGTGTTTGTGGGCCCGGGGGGGACATCATCCCAGCGCCTCAGTAGTGCGCCCCCTGCACCCACGTCGTATTCGTGCTCGCATTGTTGCCATACAAGAAGCACTGGCCCAGATAGATTCGCGGCCCTAGGTCACCACTTACATCCCAGTTGGTGATCGCGGACCATACGCCTGACTTGGTGCTGTAACCTGAGTTTTTCCATTCTCCGCCCAGCATCAGGTAAGCGATGTCGCCATTGTGGGGGACGGGCATATTTAAGCCGCGCTTCGTGTTCGCGGCGGGGTCATCTTCCAACAAGTGGCCATCCTTGTAAATTTGCGAGCACACGTAATTCCAGCCGGTGCTGTAGGGCACGAGCGTGTTCGCAAAGTCCCCCGTCCGGATTTGCCCCGCAAAGACGTTGGTGAACATGAGTTTGCGCCCGCGCTCGGTCTGGCGGGCGGGTTCAAGTTGACCCACCCCCCAGTCCGGCGTAGTGTCACGGCGTGGAACGGTCCAAATACACCTTGCACCTGCGGCGGCGAACTCCGGGTTGGGGTGTGCAGGCCTTTCTGCTGTTAGGTCAGAAAAGACTGAAAGGCAATCGGTTAGGCATTTCAATATACGGATCCGTATGATAAATAGTTAGGCGCACTAGCACCCATCAAAATTATGTTCATCACCACTACATTCACCATCGAAGGCTACCAGATCACTGAATACAAGGGACTGGTTCGCGGCATCATCGTTCGAGCACCGACCATCGCGCAGGGCATTGTCGGCGGATTGAAGAACATCATCGGTGGTCGCATCGGCGCTTACACCGAGATGTGCGAGCAGGCGCGGCAGCAGGCATACGATTCCATGCTCCAGCACGCACAGGGGCTTGGAGCCAATGCGATAGTTGGTGTCAGATACGATGCCTCAGAGGTTGTCAGCAAGGGTTCAGCGACCGAGGTGTTGTGTTACGGCACCGCAGTTGTGATTCAGAAGTTATGAGACGTGCGCCTAACAAAATCATTGCCTCGAACGCGGGCGGGCCACGTCAGTTCCCCATGCG
>CAIKLQ010000051.1 GCA_903828255.1 uncultured Verrucomicrobiota bacterium | reverse complement strand
CTTGCGATAGCTTCTATTCACTCGAAATGACGTTTTCATGATGGCGACTATGCTGTGGACAACCGCAGTTCGCCCCATGTTCACGGCTATTTTGAGTTTTTTTCCGGCACAGTTAGAAAATCACACTTGTAGTGGGGCTAGGGCATTCGTGGTCTCCAGGCCCGCCCGCCAAGCTTCCATACCGCTTCGTGAATTCGCCGTGCGCTGCAACAGGCGGCCACGAATTTCTGTTTTCTAAGCGCGGGCGTTCTGGTTTGATTCGCCGCGACATGTCTTCGCCCAACGAATCCCCAACCGGATTAAAACGCTTTCTCCCGCGCATCGGCTCGCCCGGCTACCATGTTTTGCTCGCGTCGGTGGCCATTTTCATCCTCGGCCCGCTCGGCGGCATCTCGGCGGCGTTCATGAATTTTTCCATTGGCTTCTTCATCGGTGGCCAGGTGCTGGCGGGGATTCTCGGCAGCGCCGTCACGTTGCCCTACGGACCGGAAGGCAAACACGGCGCGAATTACATCCAGACGCTGGCCGCGTCGGTCGCCGGCATGTGCGGCATGGGCGTGCTCATGCAGGCGATGGTGTGGATGGGGCTGCCCCAACCGCCCGTCTGGCAACTCGTGCTTTACTATCTTTGCATCGGGATGTTCGGCGTTGGCGTGGGGATGCTCTACACGCCGATTCTCGTGGATCGGATGCAATTGATGTTCCCTTCCGGCTACGCGGTGGCCAACATTCTTCGCGCCCTCACGGACCAGAATTTGCTCAAACGCTCCATCGCCAAGTTGGGTGGCGGGATGTTGGGTGGACTGGTCGGTGGATTGGCCGCCAGCAAAATTCCCTCGGTCGAAGCGCTTGGAATCTCCACCTCCACCTTTGGCGCGGGCATGATCGTCGGGGCACGCATTGCGCTGCCAGCGCTCTTCGTGGCGCTCATCGGCGAGGGGCTAAAACCCTACCTCGTCAGCATCGGCTGGCTGGACCAGGGCGCGCCGTTTCGGAAAATCGGTTTCATCATCGCGCTCGGAACGATTCTCGGCGCGGCGCTGGTGGATGTCTCGATGATCCTGTATCAGGCGGTGCAGCGTTTCCGCCAGCAGAGCAGTGAACCGGCGAAGCCAGTCGAGGATTGGAAGCGCGTGAACATGCTCCGCCTGGTGTTGTGGGTTTTATTTTGGGGCACGGGGATCGTGGTGGTGGGCAGCAAGATTCTGGGCCAGCCGGTGTTCTTCCTGGTCGTCGCGGTGTTGCTATGTTTCCTGTTCGTGCTGGTGAATGGAATCTCGATGGGCATCTCGGATAGCAATCCCATTTCTAGTGCCTTCGTGATGACGGTCTTCATCATGGCGGCGCTGGGGCTGAACCAGGCGGGCGTGGGTTTGATGTGCGCCTCGGTCCTGCTCATCGCGTGTAGCGAAGGCGGCGACATGCAGCAAGACCGCTCTACCGGTTGGCGGCTCGGCACGAACCGGGTGGTGCAATTCCGCTATCAAGTCATCGGCATCGCGGTCGGCGCGGTGCTTGCGGTGATGCTCGCGAAGACTTTCATGAGTTCGTATCCCGTGCTGACGGAGGACCAGTTCAGCCACAAAGTCGCAGGCGCGGAAAAATGGCAATCCGCGATGACTTACAAATTTGTCGGCGCGCTCCAGGGCATCACCGACAAGAAGCCGCACGTCATGAAGGCGCTTCAGCTCGGCATCGTCCTCGGTCTGCTCATCGAAGTGACCCGCAAGCTACTCAAAGGTAACGCGCGCTACAAAGAATTCTCCACACGCTCGCGCTCGGGACGCGTCACCGATTTTGCGCTCGACGCCTTCATCCTACCGAGCCCCTATGCGTCGTCGTTTGGCGGCTTTGTCGAGTTGGCGACGTGTTATTGGTGGGCGGGTGGCGGCGTGCTGGCGTCGGTTTACGACACGGTGCAGGCCAAATTCAATCCACCCCAGGCCAAGCCTGCGGAAGGCGCGTTGCCCGAGGACATGAGCACGATGTCGCTGGTGGGCGGCGGCTTGATCGCGGGCGATTCCCTTGCGGCGCTGAGCATCGGCATCGCCGGGCTGATCGCGTCGGGCGCGCTGAAGAAACTGATCTTCGGCGGGTGAAGGCGGAGCGAGTTGCTCAGCCTGCCGGCAGAATTCGGGACGGCGGTGCTTTGACGAACGTCGTTTCGCGCAGGTAAATCGGCTCCAACTTTTCGCCCCCCACGAAATCGTTTCGCCCCGTTGCCAGCCGGGCGAGCATCGCGGCGCGCGGAAAAACCACCCGTCCGCAAGGAAACCACCGCGTCACTTCCGGCCCAATCAGGAGTTCGCCCGCGCGTTCGCGCTCCCGCGCCTCGGCGAGCGTGGCGAGCCGTAACGGGGAAACCTCGCGTCGTCCGCCCGGGCTGATTTCATAGCCCGCGAGATAAAACTCCCCGCGCTGCGCATCAATCGCCACCGCGACTTTGCCAGTCAGGCCTTCCGCCTGCGCCTGCGCGGCCACGCACGCAGCGCTGCTGACGCCGAGCAATTTCACGTCCCGCCCAAGCTGCCAGCCTTGCGCCAGCGCAATGGCCGCGCGAATGCCGGCGTATGAACCAGGGCCCAGTCCGATCACAACGCACTCAATCTGTTCCCGCTCCAGCCCCGCTAGATGAAGCGCCTCCGCCACCAGCGCCAGCGGCTGCATCGCCTTGCCGGGCGCAGTGTCAAGGACTTCACCAAAGGTTGCCGCGCCATCGCCCGCCGCCACGCTCCGTTGCGGCGAGGAGAATTCAAACGCCAGAATCTTCATACGTGATGCGCCGCTCGGTTTCGCCGAGGACTTCGATCTTCACCCACCGACAAAGTGCCGGCGGACTCTGGCCTCCGGACTCTGAACGCCAGACTCCGAAATATCGTTCCGCCCATTCAATCACCGCCACGCCGTCAGGCTGCAAGTATTCCTCCAATCCAGCGCCATGAATTTGCGCCCGCGTTTCGAGCCGGTAGAGATCGAGATGAAACAGCCGCAATCGCCCGCCCCGGTATTCGTTGACGAGCGTGAAGGTCGGCGAATGGACCCGCGCCGCCACGCCTAATCCGCGCGCCAGGCCTTTCACCAGTTGCGTCTTGCCTGCGCCGAGATCGCCACTCAACGCGATGACGAGTCCGGAGTGCGCCGCGCGGCCCCAGCGTTCGCCGAGCGATTCGGTTTCCGCCGAACTATGAGAAATGCACGTAGCCATGAGCGGGGAGCGGGCGAACTCCGGTTCCGTCGCGCAGCCGGAGGCCTTCGCCCGCGACGATCTTGCCGATGCAACTGAGCCGCAGCTTCGGAAATTCCTGCTGCCACGCGTCGAGCAGCGGCACGGCGAGCTTGCTCGCGAGGGTGAACAACAATTCAAAATCCTCGCCGTCCGTCAGCGCGGCGACGAGTGCGGGCTTGGCGGCATCGCCGCGTTTCGCGTTTTCTTTTGCGGCGCGGCTGATTGGCACGGCGCGCTTCAACAGCTCCGCGCCCACGCCACTGGCTTTCAAAATATGCCGCAGATCGCCCGCAAGTCCGTCGCTCAAGTCCATGAGAGCGTGGACCGCAAAGTTTTCCGCCAACCAACGCGCCTCGGCCAGCCGCGGTTCAAAATCCAGATGCTTTCCGGCGAGCGCGCCGCCCAGTTCGCCTGTGACGAAAATAGCGTCGCCCACTTTCGCGCCGGAGCGGAGCAGGACCTTCCCGCGCGGCACAAAACCAATCAGGGCGATGGAAATCAAGATGCGCTCCGGATTCGTGGTCGTCTCACCGCCGACAATCGCCACGCCGTGCTGGCGGGCGAGCGCGTTCAAGCCGACGTAGATTTTTTCCACCAACTCCGCGTCAAACTTGCGCGGCAGGCCGATCGTCACCAGCGCGGCGGTCGGCGTGCCGGCCATCGCGGCGATGTCGCTCAAGCAACGGGCCAATGCTTTACGCCCGATTTTTTCCGGCGCGGTTTCGCTGGTGAAGTGGATGCCTTCCACCACCGCGTCGGTTTTGAAAAGTAGCCACCGCCCGCCCGCGCCCACGTCCAGCACCGCGCAATCGTCGCCGGCCCCGACCACGACGGAATCGTTCATGGGCAGGTTGTGCGTCAGGCGCTGGATGAGTTCAAATTCATTCATCCGCCGCCTCCCAGTCGCCGCAGCCATTCGTATTTTTCCGTCGCCACCGGCAGCAGGTAGAAGATCGCGAATTGCAGGGCGTTGAAAGCCGCGTGGGCGGCGATTGGCGCGAGCAAGTTGCCGGTCTTTTCATAAAGCCAGGTCAGCACCAGCGCCAAAAGCAGCAATGGCAAAAACGTCGCCAGATTGAAATGAATCAGCGCGAAGAACAGCGCCGTGCCCCACAGTGCCAGCCGGGGAAAGCCCGCCGCCTTGACCGCCGGATAAAGCAGGCCGCGAAACAAAAGCTCCTCAGCCACGGGTGCCAGCCCGATCGCCACCACGCCCATGACGCTGCGGTCGAACCAGGAGACGGAACTCTTGAGCGCCTGTACGGCGACCTGCGATTCAAATGAAACGTGTAGGTGCGTCATGATTTCGGCGGATACGGATTGCAGGATTTGCCCCACCGGCAGGAAGGCGCCCGCGATCAGCACGCCATAGATAACCGCCCGGGGCCCGTTCGTGGACAAACCGAAGCCCGCCACCCAACCCGACTCGTGGTCGCGCAGAAACCGGTGAACCAAAACCAGCGCCGCGCCCTGAAAGCTCAAAGCGGCCACCACTGTGCGGGCCGCGGTAGGGGCCGCCCCGGAGGTCCCGGCATAATGCGCCACGAACGCGCCCAAGATCAGCCCGACATAAACAAAACCAATCAGGTAAAAAGCGCGATGCGAGAAACCCTCCAGCATCCAGGGCTTGCGGACGAGGAAGAGCGCCGCCCCAGAACTGGCCACACTGCCTGCCGTCAGCGCACAAAACAACCAGACGTTCACCTGCGGTTGGCCGGAAAAATACCGCGCCACCGCCAACCCCAGGGTGCCGAGGAACTGGCAGATGAACAGGCTCAGACCGAGCCTCATGATTGCCTCGGATTTCCAGGGCTTTTCGGAAAGCACGCCGCAGATTAGCGAGCGGTGATGCAAGTGACGATGGAAAATTGGATCGCTAGCGACACCGCTAAAAGGTCTCGCCGCTATTGCTCTTGATCAAAGCCCAAGCCCCAGCAGCCCCTGATAGTAAATCCAGTGCCCGTAGTCGTTCGGGTGATTGATGTTGTTGCCCAGGAGGTCTTCGGGCTTTTTGCGCCCGGCCAGTTCCTGCCACGGATGATACACGTCGGCGAAGGCGCAGCGCATTTCCCGGGCGACCTGTTCGGTCGCGTCCGCGTAGGCGGCCATGTTGTGCGAGCTGTAATGCCATTTGGGATTCGGCGGAAAAGCGGAAAACAACCCGACCTCCGCCCCGGTTTCGGCGCGAATCCGGTTGATCAAGATGCGCAAGTTTTCGGCAAATTTCGCGAGCGGCACGCCGCCGCGGTTGTGGTCGTTCATGCCAAAGCCGATCAGCACGAGGTCGGGCTTCTGGGCGAGCACTTTCTCGGGCAACCGTTGCAGACCCTGCACCGTGGAGTCGCCGCCCGTCGCGCCGTTCGTGATGGCAATGGCGACGCGCGGGTATTTCGTCCGCAGCGCGGCGGCCCAGCGTTCCCAGAAAATCAGCCCCGGTTCGGTGGCCTCGCCGCCCGCCGTGATACTGTCGCCATAAGCGACGATGCGGAGCGACCCGCCGGCGCGGAGTTTCTGGCGCGTGACTGGCAGCGCGGCGGCAGAGAATTCGGGTTTTGCCGACTGCGGCCGGAAAGCTTCCCGGTGCGAATAATCCACGAAAACAAAGAACGGCCCGTTGCCGAAGCCGGGAAACTGGCTGTGATTAAAATCCTCCTTTCCGAACAACATGTTCGTCGCGAAATCGGGAATGCGGGAACTCGGCGTGCGCTGGAGCGCACCCGCCGCGGTAAAAACGAAGTCGCGCCCGGCCTCGTAGTGAATCGTCTTCGGCAAACCGTCGCGGTAGGTGCTGCGAACGTCAATCGGCTTGGAGTGCAACGGCGCGAACGCTAGGGGCGCCGGCTCCTGGCCGACCAGCACCACGGACTCACCTGTCTGAAAGTGCGTCGGGCGCGGGGCGGTTTCGCTCACGCATCCAGTGAGCAGAGCGGCGGCCGCGCAGGATAGGGCAACGAGTTTCAATCGGTGGATAGACATGGTTATCGGTTCTTTCTGTCGCCCGCCAGCGGGGCGATCTGGCGTGGACAATTTCGGCTCGTTTCCAGACATCGAAGCACGCAAAGCTGGCGCTTTGCGCTCCGTCAAAACCCCATCTTCGCCATCTCGTCTTGCAGCGCGAGTTGGAATTGCTGCACGTCAATGGCAGAAGGTTTGTAACCCGGCACCGTCGGCACGAGGCCGAGCCGGCCCGTCTGATCCAGATACCAATCCGCCTTCTGGCCGTCGCTGAACGCGACCTTGCCGCTGACCATGGCCCCCGGGCGCGCGAGTTGATCCACCGTGACCGAGACGCCGCCGGGGGCGGGCGCTGCCGGCGCGAGCGGGGCCGCGGGAGGCGTTGGCGGCGCCGCCAGCGGGCTGGCGGCGGGCTCGGGGGCCGGCTTCGGCGGCTCGGGGTCTTTCGGCGTGAGCTTCAAGTCATCCACCAGGAAGCGCACATCCATGTACGTCATCCGCAGGCTGAATTCCGCCGCAATGCGGGTTTGGATTTCCGAAAGCTTGAGGCCGTCCGCGATCCAAGCGGCGACCTGCTGGCGTTGTTTATCGTCCAAAGTCATAAATCAATGACCGACATTCTGGACGAAACCGGGCCGATACAACAGAAATCTTTCCGCCGGCCTGGTGCCGGGGGTATGATCCAAAACGGGTAGAGCGCGGCGGGTGGTCGCCCTCAGTCACCGCAAGGTGGGGCGGGGCCAAGTCGCCAAGCGTAGGCTTTCCCGAACGGCCAGCCGCGACTTTGCTCCCGATTGGCCGTTCCGTTGTCTAATTTTCTGATTCGCCGTCTTGACCCAGCGCCCCCGGTCTCGTATCACGGATGCCGCTTTCGAATTATGACAAACCAAGATCAACTTACCACGCGCAGAAACTTCCTAAAAACCTCCGCCGCCGCGGGCGCCGCCCTCAGCGCCCCCGCGATTCTCTCCGGCAATCTCTTTGCCGCCGAGAACAGCGAAACGCTCCGCATCGGCTTGGTCGGTTGCGGCGGGCGCGGCTCCGGCGCGGCCGAGCAAGCGCTCAATGCCGACAAAAACGTCGTGCTCACCGCCATGGGTGACGCGTTTTCAGAAAGAATTCAATCCAGCCTCGGCGAACTGCAAAAGAAGCACCCCGATCGCGTCAAAGTCACGCCGGAGAAATGTTTCACCGGCATCGATGCCTACCAGAAGGTGATTGATAGCGGCGTGGACGTGGTTTTGTTATGCACGCCGCCGGGATTTCGGCCCGTGCATCTGCGCGCCGCGGTGGAAGCCGGCAAACACATTTTTTGCGAGAAACCCATGGCCACGGACGCGCCGGGCGTGCGTTCCGTGATCGAATCCGTGAAGCTCGCCAAGGAAAAGAAGATTTCCCTCGTGGCCGGCTTTTGCTGGCGTTACGAGGGCGGACGCCGGGAGTTTTACAAGCGCATCCACGACGGTGCGATTGGTGAGGTGCGCGCGGTTTATGCCACTTACTACACCGGCCCGGTCAAGCCCATGCCGCCGGCCAACACCCGGCCCTCGGGCATGGGCGACCTCGAATGGCAGTTGCGCAACTGGTACAACTTCGTCTGGATCTGCGGCGATGGCCTGGTCGAACAGGCCTGTCACAGCGTGGACAAAATCGCCTGGGCGATGAAAGACGCCACCCCCCGCAGCGCCGTGGCCGTCGGCGGGCGCTCGACCCCCAACCACCAGGGCAACATCTTCGACCACATGTTCATCACCTACCAGTTCGACAATAACGTGCGCGCCTTCATGGGCCAGCGGCAGGTGGCGAACTGCCACAGCGAGAACTCCGATTACATCATGGGCGCGGAGGGTTTCGCCCAGATTCCCGGCTGGGCCGCGCCGCGGATTCAAGGCAAGGTTGATTGGAAATACAGCGGGCCGGCTACCGCCATGTATCAGCAGGAGCACAACGAACTCTTCGCCGGCATCCGCAGCGGCAAATTCCTCAACGACGGCGACCGCATGGCCCACAGCACGATGATGGCGATCATGGGCCGCATGGCCGCTTACACCGGACAGGAAGTCACCTGGGAAGACGCGCTCAACTCGAAAGAGCAACTCGTCCCGGCGCAGCTCGACTGGAAAATGTCCCTCGACTTCCCGCCGCTGGCGACGCCGGGAACGACCAAGTTCATTTGATTTCCCGCTCGTCCAGACTGCTAGAAGGTGAGCCACCAACCGTGGCTTCCCTTCGCTACTTGACGCAACACGTAACACGCAAAACGGCTCAATCCGCCACTGCCCGCTCCCAGCATGAACACCTTCTCCCCCACCCGTCGTGAGTTTCTAAAAACCAGCGGCGCCACGCTCGCGCTCGCCGCCGCCGGCCTGCAACTTCTCGCCGCCGAGGACAAGACCGCCGCCGCCCCGAAGCGCTCCATCAAGAAAGGCATCATGTGGGGCACCATCGGCCTCAAAGGGACCGTCGCAGAGAAGATGCAAGCCGCGAAGGATGCGGGCTTTGATGGCGTCGAGATGATGAGCCACATGAGCGGGGACGAAGTTTTGAAAGCCCGCGACTCAGTCGGCCTTCAGATTCCCAGCGTCTGCTGCTCGCACCACTGGGCCAAACCGCTTTCCAGTGCCGACCCGAAAGTCCGCGAGGAAGGCTTGGACTCCCTCAAGCAATCGTTGCGCGATGCCGCCCGCTACGGCGCCACCTCCGTGCTGCTGGTGCCCGCCGTCGTGAACAAAGACGTTTCCTACCCCGACGCCTACACGCGCTCCCAGACCGAGATTCGTAAAGCCGTGCCGCTCGCCGAAGAACTCGGCGTGAAGATCGCCATCGAAAACGTCTGGAACGGTTTTCTCCTCAGTCCGCTCGAAGCCGCGCGTTACGTGGATGAATTCAACAGCCCGGCGGTCGGCTGGCATTTCGACGTGGGCAACGTCGTCAATACCGGCTGGCCCGAGCAATGGATTCGGGTCCTCGGCAAGCGGATTCAAAAAGTCCACATCAAGGAATTCAGCCGCACCAAACGCGACAAGGAAGGCCTCTGGAAAGGTTTCGACGTCTCATTGCTCGAAGGCGACGACAACTGGCCCGCCGTAGTCCAGGCGCTCGACGACGTGGGCTACCACGGCTGGGCCATCACCGAGCAAGGCGGCGGCGACACGCCCGACGGCTTGAAGGACCTCGCGGCCCGGCTGGGAAAAATCCTCGCGCTGTGACACCTGGGTTGACTCATTTCCTTGGCGCAATCGGAAAAACGCCGAACTTTCCGGCCGCCACGGTGTCTATGCTCAAAAGCGCGTTTGTAACTTGCACCAGGATTTCAGGGTACTCGTCCTGAGACAATTCCCTTTCGAGTTGCGGCAGCGCAGAAACCGCCCGCGGCCCCATTTCGCTCAGGGCAATGAGCCAGTCCCGCTTGTCAGATTCGTGCGTGAACGGCATGAGTTGAAGCAATGTGGACAGGGCGGTTTCGGCGTCGCCGTCAATGTGCCACAGGGCGACGGCCGCCTGCCCTCGCAGATACGGATTCGGCACTTGCAAGGCGGACTTCAATGTCGGGACGGCCTGCCCGGCTGCTGGCCCAATTTTCCCCAAGACAAACGCAGCATTGCCACGCTGATAGAAAAAGCCCCCCGTCTGTGGACCGGCCCCGGCATTTGCCAAAACCTTCGTCAACGTAGGCACGGCGTTGGAGGCATCTGGTCCCATCGTGGCCAATGCCCACATGGCGGAAGCCCGCACCTTCGGCTCGGGATCCTGCAATGCTTGGCTCAACGCAGGAATTGCAGCACTCGCCGCTGTGGTGTGTAGCCGCAGCGTTTGAATTCCATAAGCCGCGGCCTCCCGGACCGACGGACTGCTATGCTGCAAAAGTTCGATTGCCAGTGGAACTGCGCTGGGACCAATGGCGGAAAACACCCGCCCTCCACCACCGACCGGCGAATTGGGTTTTGGCTGGCGCAGAATGGATTTTAGGAATTTGGGCAGCTTGGGCCAGGTGTCGCGATACTTCTGGCGCCAGTTTGAATCGTTGCGCGCCAGGGTTCGGACGGCGTAAGGCAGCGCGTTCGTGCCGATTGCGGCGAGAGCCTCATTGACCGGCACGCCCGGTTTTCCCGCCGCCCAATCGTCCAGGATAAGACTAATGCGCCGGTTCTGGTAAGTCGGCTCGTCCTTCCGCAACACCAGAAAAGCCAAGCCAGCCAGCAGCAGGACGATGAGCCCCGCGATTACAATGCGTCGCCACATGTTTGAGGAAGCAGAGTTTGCCGGCGGATCGGGGGCAAGAACATTCTCACTACGGACCGCTGGCACTCAATCGCCCGGCGCCCGCAGGAGTCGCCGGACTTTCTCCGCTCGCTTTTGCGCGTCGCGGATCACGCGGAGCGCTCCCGCCACGCCGGTTTTCCCCACGGCCACCGACTTGAGCGACGCGCATTCGAAATCCCGGCAGCGAGTCGGACGATCCGCGTAAACCCGGCACGAACATCCTTCGAGTGCGGCGCATGGCTGGGGAAATTTTGCGACCCGCTTTTCGGAAACCGGCAACCCGAGCGTCTTTAGCCTCGCGGCAGAATCGCCCGGCTGAAGCTCCACATCCTTGAACAAAACCCCGTTGCAACATAGCGCGCACTGCGGACACAACTGCGCCACGACAGCCGCCATTGTGATGGGATGTTTTTGGGAACTCATGGAGCTGGTTCTACCCAGGAGCACCCGGCACAACATCTCCAGGGCCTGATTCGCCGTGGCCTGTTTGAACGTCTCGCGATCGTAGGGATTGAATTGCCGCAGCCCCGTCGTGCCCGTCGGCCCGGCCAGTCCGATGAACACCGTCCCGACCGGCTTCGCATCCGAGCCGCCGCCCGGCCCGGCTTGTATGCTCTCTGTATGCTTTCTGAACATGTTTTAGAGAAGTCGGCAAAAGTCACCAAACGCCGGAAAGCGCACGGATTGAAAACACGCAGGTTGCACGAAAGGCTTGCAGTTATTGGAGAAAACCCCGGTTTTCCCCCGGTTTTAGAGGTGGTGGTAGGTGATGGATTCGAACCATCGAAGGCGTAAGCCAGCAGATTTACAGTCTGCCCCCGTTGGCCACTTGGGTAACCTACCACGCAGGGAAGCGGATTAAGCCAGACTGCCGCAGCCTTGTCAATGCGCGCCCGCTTTCCTAGTCTCTCCCGATGTTCGATTCCCTAAGCGGCAAACTCCAGAACGCGTTCCGCAACCTGCGTGGCCTCGGCAAAATCTCCGAGTCCAACGTCGGCGACGCGTTGCGCGAAGTGCGCATGGCTTTGCTGGAAGCCGATGTGAATTTCAAGGTCGCGCGCGATTTCATCGAGCGCGTCAAAGCCAAATCCCTTGGCGCGGAAGTCATCGCCAGCATCCAGCCCGGCCAGCAGATCGTTAAAATCATTCACGACGAGTTGGTGGATTTGCTCGGCGCGACGAACGCCGCGCTGAATCTCAGCGGCAATCCCAGTTGCATTCTCATGGTTGGTTTGCACGGCTCGGGGAAGACCACTTCGAGCGGCAAACTCGCGAAGCTGTTGCTCAAGCAAGGCCGCCAGCCATTGCTCGTCGCGGCGGATGTGTATCGCCCGGCGGCGATGGACCAACTCGCAACGCTCGGGCAGCAACTCGACATTCCGGTGTTCGTGAAACGCGGCGAGACCGATGTCTTGCGCATCGCCCGCGAAGCGCTCGACTTCGCGAAAGCCAACAACCGCAACACGCTCATCTTTGACACCGCGGGCCGGCTGCAGATTGACGAACCGCTCGTGCAGGAACTCGTCCGCCTGCGCGATCTCATCAAGCCGCAGGAAATTCTGCTCGTCCTTGACGCCGCCACCGGCCAGGAAGCCGTGAACGTCGCCACGCATTTTGATCAAGCGCTGAACATCACCGGCTCGATCCTCACGAAGCTCGACGGCGACGCCCGCGGCGGCGCGGCGTTGAGCATGAAGGCGGTGACCGGCAAACCGATCAAGTTCGCGGGCGTGGGCGAAAAGCTCGACGAGTTCGAACCGTTTCATCCCGAGCGCATGGCCTCGCGCATCCTCGGCATGGGCGACGTGGTGAGTCTCGTCGAGAAAGCGGCCGAAGCCGTCAACGAAGACGACATGCGGCGCATGGAAGAGAAGATGCGCAAGGGCGAGTTCACGCTCGAAGATTTCCTCGATCAGTTGCGCCAGATGAAAAAGCTCGGCCCGCTGGAAAACGTGATGAAGATGTTGCCCGGCGGCGCGGAAGCGATCAAGGGGCAGGACCTGTCGAAGCAGGAACGGGAATTCAGCCACATGGAGGCGATGATTTGCGGCATGACTCCCAAGGAGCGGCGCAATCCGCAAATCCTGAACGCCAAGCGCCGCATCCGCGTGGCAAAAGGCAGCGGCGTGACCGTGACCGAGTTGAACACGATGATGAACAAGTTCGCCCAGATGCAGCAGATGATGAAAAAGATGGGCAAGTTCCAGAAGATGATGAGCCGCATGGGCGGGGTGATGCCAGGGATGATGGGGAGGTAGCGCCCGCGGACCCAGCCGCCAAGCTGGCGGGTCCAAAGTGCGGAAAGACCTTGAATCCATCCGCGCGGCTGGTGATCTTCTGCGCCCAGCTTTGCAGTAAGTGTAAAGCAACCAAACAACAACAAACCAAAAAATAGAAAATACCATGAGCGCCAATGCCAATTTTGTTTTCAAACGCATCTACAAGGGCAAAGTCACCGCCCTCATCCTCGACTGGAGCGGCACGACCGCGGATGCCTACGTCATCGCCCCGGCGGTGGTGTTTGCCGAAGTGTTCAAGAATCAGGGCGTGGAGATTTCCATGGAGGAAGCCCGCGGCCCAATGGGCTTGCGAAAGGATCTGCACATCAAGGCGCTGACGGAAGACCCCGTCATCCGCGAACGGTGGAAGGGCGTCCACGGCAAATATCCGAACCAGGCGGACGTGGACCGGATGTTCACGGATTTTGTTCCCGCCCAACTGGCTTGCCTGCCAAAGTACACCAAATTGTTGCCTGGCGTCGCCAAGGTCATCAAGCGGCTCCAGGCGCAGGGCATCAAGATCGGATGTTCCACGGGTTTCACGCGTCCGATGGTGGATGTGCTCGAGAAAGCGGCGAAGAAACAAGGCTACGTGCCCGACGCCTCGGTGGCGGGTGACGAAGTGATTCATGGCGCGCGCCCGCGGCCCTTCATGGTGTATCGCAATCTCGATCTGCTGGACGCGTGGCCCATCGAATCCGTGATCAAGGTGGATGACACGACCAGCGGCGTCGGGGAAGGCTTGAACGCTGGCTGCTGGGCGGTGGGCGTGGCGCGCTACAGCAATTACATGAACATCAACTCGCTGGAAGAAGAGGCCACCTTGTCCAAGGAAGAGGTCCAGCGCCGCTTGGAACAGACGCGCGAACTCCTGCGCAAAGCCGGCGCGCACTACGTCATTGACAGCCTCGCCGACATTGAAGGGGTGATCGCAGACGTGAACGCCCGGCTCGCGCGCGGCGAGCGGCCTTGATCGCGAGGTCAAACCTGAGCGGTTGGGTCGGGGCGGCACTATGGACGCGTCGGGCCTCCCTCTCCCACCGGCGCTACTCGATCTATGCAGGCGATGCTCCCGGTTACCCCGATGGCTCACGCCAAATCGCCCGGGTTGTCCGCCCACTGGCCTTGGCAACCGACACCGACAGCGGACTGGTAGTAAGCGATTTGACCCGGGTTCGCAAAGTTCATCCCGATGGGCGCGTGACGACTCTCGCCGGCACT
>CAIKLQ010000050.1 GCA_903828255.1 uncultured Verrucomicrobiota bacterium | reverse complement strand
GATGGCCGGCAGCCACAGCGAATTCACCGCCGGCGAGTTGCTGGGCATCACCAGGCCCAGCGCCGCAGTCGTGGGGAAGAAACTCAACCGCGTGCCGAACTGCGCGCCGCTGCCGGTGTCGAGGATGGAGAGATCGAGGCCACGCGACAGGCCGTTGAGCACCGTCCTCATGTTCGTGAGCGCCAGATGGATTTTCTCCATGTTGCGCCGCGCCATGACGTGCGGCAGTCCGCTCGTAGCCGAGAGCGTCTCAATGTATTGCTGCGGCGATTGCGTATGCCCCTGATCGCCCAGCGGCAGCGTGCCGTGGAGAAATTCCGCCCCCGTCCGCGCACAAATCTCGATGAGTTGGGCGACGGAGAACTTCTTGAGCGCCGCCTGTCCCTCCGAGACGCGCGCTAGATCTTTTCGCACGATGCCGCCGTTCACCTGACTGACCCGGGCTTTGACCTCGCCGGTGCGAAAATCCTTAACTTCGGTTTGTTCGAGGCTTCCGTAAGCGCGCCCGCGTCGCAGCGCCGGGAGGTGGGGAATGGAATTCATGGCTGAAAATCTCCAAGGCGTCCTTGCCTGGGGAGGCGGGACAGCCGGCAAGCCGTGTTTTGGTCAGTCATCCGGGCCAGTCTAGCGCGCCAGATGGGGGCTTCCAACACTTAACCGTGAATGTTGCGTAGGACCGGCGTCCCGCGGCATGGGAGTTCGTATCCCGCGCTCTGGAATTGTTGAAGGCGGCCAACGGGCCGTTCCCTCCCTATTCATCGGAAGAGCTGCGCGCTGCCTGTGAGCGCGTCCTCCGTGGAAAGCGCCGATGAGCCTTGCCATCGAAAAGTCGCCGCTGTTCCACGCGGATGTCACGAAGCCGTTAGGCTGGTATTCCGACGAGGCGGGCGAGGAACTGGCCGGGCGATTCTTCAATGCGGTTGACCAGACGTTTTCAAACTTTGCTCGTCAATCAGACCTCGGGCGGGTGCGGCGGTTTCGCAATCCACTGCTGCCCGGGCTTTGTTCGTTCCAAGTTGAGGCTTCGTTTAACAGATTTTGATTTTCCATCATGCCACGAACGACCGGTTGGAAGCGTGGCGGTTGATGCCCGGGGCGCGAAACCTGCCGCGAAGATTGGTTGAGCCTCCGGATAAAGCGGACTGACTGCGACCGGCGAAATGCTCACTGGGCCGCTTGGGCTGGCTTGGTCGAGAAGTCGTGCTGCGTGGCGAGGTCCTTGGTCTTGATGAGCAAGCGGTATTTGACCTCGGGGTCGAGCGGGTCGGGGGCCGCACCTTTGACGGCTGGGGTCATGCCGCGGAGACGTTCCCCATAGGCAAAACTGGCCGTCGGAATCGAGTTGGAAGTCGTCACCAGTTCCCACAGTGGATGCGCGTATTTGTTGGTCGCAATTTCCGCCGCGATGACAACTTTCACGCTGGTCAGCCGGTAATACGAATCGAGTTGAAACGTCACCGGCGTGCCGAGATCGCCCCGGCCTCGCCCGCGCCGGGCGTCCTTCATCCACGGGCTGACGCGATGGGAAATTTGCATAGTCCGCTTCGCAAACCAGTCCTTGTTGAGGTAAACGGCCAGACTCCCAAACCCGAGGAGAAGAACGACGATCAAGATTGTTTTCGTCCGTGACATAATGGCAGCATGGCCGCCGCGGGCGAGAAGCTATTCGAGCCCGGGTGAAATACCTAGAAAAATGAAACCTGCGGCGTTCAGGGGGCGTCCTGACGGTGGAAATCAAAATGAATCACAAGATGATGAGCACGAAAAAAACTTTATGGGTCGGTCGCGCCTTTGGGCGAGCGGGCTTCACGCTGATTGAATTGCTGGTGGTGATTGCCATTATCGCCATCCTCGCGGCCATGCTGCTGCCCGCCCTCTCGCGCGCCAAGGAAGCCGCCTTCCGCATCCGCTGCGCCAGCAACCTCAAGCAACTTTCCCTTTCGACGACCCTGTACGCGGGAGACAACAACAGCCTGCTGCCGCCCCGCACCAATGCCTATCGCTGGCCCACCCAGTTGCAGGAATATTACAAGAGCCTCGAGTTGTTGATCTGTACGACGGACGCCAAGCGCGGCGTCCCGCTTACGGACACCACCTCCCCGTCGCTAGCGGATCGCTCGCCCCGCAGCTACATGATCAATGGCTGGAACGACTACTTCAAACACGCCTTGAGCGATGCCGATTTCAACGCCTACATGGCGGCTGGCTACCCGCAAGGCTGCATGAAGGAACAGAACATTCGGAAGTCTTCCGATACCATCATCTTTGGTGAGAAGAAAAACCTCGTGAAAGAAGCGGGGCTCGCGATTTCGCCCCACTATTTCATGGACCTGCTCGAAGGCCAGGGCAACGACGCCGACCAACTCGAACACGGCGCGCACTCGGCCATGCGGGCGGGCACGCTCGGCAAGGCGGGCGGCTCGAACTACGCCTTCGCCGATGGCAGCGCTCGTTACCTCAAGTTCGGCAAGGACATCTACCCGCTGAATCTCTGGGCCGTTTCGGACGAAGACCGGTTGCTCTACGCATTTCAGCCCTGAGCCGGCTTCCGACGAACTCCAGTTCGTCGCGATGCCTGCCAAACTTGTTTGAGCTGAGTTTGCCTCCCCTTGCCAGCATTGCTTTGCTTTTGAAGCGGATGAATGCCGCGGTTCAAAATGTTGGAAAACCCCCGGCTTGGTGGAAAGCCATTGGCCAATCTGTCGGCGTGCTGTACGCCCCGTTCGCCATCATGGTCGGCTACACGCTGCTAGCCGTGCCCTGCCCGCACTGCAAAAAGGCGGTTTGGGAAATCTTGCCCCTGGCGCCAAGTCTGTTGCCCAGCATGGTGCTTTTGCGATGGATTTCGGACCGTTTGCCAGAGGCAGTTCTGTGGGTCACTTCCGGAGGATTGGATTTGATCATTGTAGCTGGGCTGGCCTGCCTCATCCGACGCGGGGCTCGCAGCAAATGGATAGGAGTGCTCGTGACCCTTGCGCTTTCTTCGATTCTGGCCGTCCTCACCTTGCTCGCCATGCGCGCATGAAAACTCTCCAGTGACGTGGCCTTGCGCATTTCTCTCTGCGCACCCCGCTGTCTTGGAGACAAGATTCCTGCCTGGTCGCGCAGCTCCGAGACCACTGCTTTGCCTGCTGGAGTAATGGGAGGATTACAGCCAAGCAACTCGCTCGCCGGTTTAGAAACTAAACCGTAGCTTGCCCGCAAGAATTCGAGTTGACAAGCCTGGCATCGCAAGGCATAACACTGCCATGCTTACGAAAGAACTCGTTGCTGCCTCGACCGTGCCGCTGGTTTTGTCGGTGCTGACCGAAAGCGAAAACTACGGCTACGCGCTCATCCAGCGGGTTCGGGAATTGTCCGGCGGCAAGATCGAGTGGACTGAAGGCATGCTCTATCCGGTGTTGCACTGGATGGAAAAGGAGGACTTGATCGAGTCCGAATGGCGCGAGGCCGAAACCGGCCGCAAGCGGAAGTATTATTGGCTGCGCAAGGAAGGCCGGAAAGCTTTGCAGGAAGACAAACAACAGTGGATGAGCGTCCACGAAACCCTCACAAAACTATGGAAAACATCTCTGAGTTTAATCTGAACCTCGCACTGCAACACTGGCTGGCTCGGCTGGGCGAATCCCCGCAGGTCAAGGCGGAGAACCTGAAGGAATTGGAGTCGCACGTCTGCGATTCGATGTCGCAACTCGAGGGTAAGGGGTTGTCGTCCGAGGAATCATTTCTGGTCGCAACTCATCGCGTAGGCAGTCCAGAGAAACTGGAGCCGGAGTTCGCCAAAGTGAATCGGAATCCGTGGAGCCTGATCGTCCACGGATTGATTCTTGTTTTCTTCAGCGTTGTCTGCTGGTTCCTCTGGGGAACGCTTCACCTCCCGCAGATGACCCAAGCAATGTTGGCGAGACTTGGCGTGGTCGATCAGGTCACCGGTTATGGAGCATTGCCAGCCTTCACGCGGATGATGATGGGGCTTGGCAACTTCATGTTCGTGCCGCCACTGCTGGCTTTCATTTACTGCCTTTACGTTTGGTTCCGAAAATCCAGCGTGAAAAGTTCCTGGATGGGATTCTTCGCCTCCACAACGGCGTTCCTGATTTTCATCACGCTCCCCACGTTGATCGCAGTGGTGATACCGCTGATTGCTTTGGTGAACCATCTCCCGGCGAAGTAGATCCTCTGCCGCCAGAGTGAATTACCCCGCAAACACGCTTCCCCAATCTGGCAAATCCTGCTACCTCTGGCCGCGTGCATTTCTTCGTCCAACGCAGCGAATTGCGCGACCTCTACGACAAGGTCGCCGCCGGCGAACGCCTTTCCGAAGCCGACGCCTTGCGGTTGTTTGAATCCAAAGACCTAAACGCCCTCGGCGCCATCGCCGATCTCGCGCGGCAGAAGAAAGTCGGTAATCGCGCCAGCTACATCATCAATCGCTACCTCAACTACTCGAATTACTGCATCCTGAGCTGCCAATTCTGTTCGTTCGCCCGCAAGAAGCGCGACGCCGACGGTTTCGAACTGACCATCCCGCAGATGGTCGAGAAGGCTCGCGAAGCGTTGAAGCTGGGCATTACGGAGTTGCACATCGTCGGCGGGCTGCATCCTTCGCTGCCTTTCAGTTACTACGTGGATATGCTCAAGGCGTTGAGTGCGCTCAACGGTAGTGGCACAGGCGTCTCGCCTGTGCGGCCCGAACCGAAACTCCCAGGCGAGACGCCCGTGCCACTACCGAAGCTTCATCTGAAATGCTTCACCGCCATCGAAATCCTGCACCTCGCCTGGCTCGCGAAGAAAACCGTCGAGCAGACGTTGGTTGAATTGAAAACCGCCGGCCTCGATTCCCTCACCGGCGGCGGCGCGGAGATTTTCCGCAAGGAAGTCCGCAGCGCCATCGCCAAGGGCAAGGAATCCGCCGAGGAATACCTTGACGTTCACCGCACCTGGCACCAGCTCGGCGGTCGCAGCACCTGCACGATGCTGTTTGGCCACGTCGAATCGCTCGCCGACCGCGTGGATCATTTGCGGCAATTGCGCGCGGTGCAGGACGAGACGCTCGGCTTTGTCGGCTTTGTGCCACTGCCGTATCACCCGGAAAACAACGCCATCCCGGTGAAGACGCCGCCCACGGGCTTCGACGCGTTGCGCACCCTCGCCGTGAGCCGCATCTACCTCGACAACTTCGATCACCTCACCGCCTACTGGGTGGGCCTGGGCACGAAGCTGGCGCAAGTGGCGTTGAGCTACGGCGCGGACGATCTGCACGGGACGATCATCGAGGAACACATCTTCCACATGGCCGGCGCGACCTCGCCGCAATTGCAGACCGAAACCGACATGATCAAAGCCATCCGCGAAGCCGGCCGCACCCCGGTGCAACGGAATACCTTCTACGAACCCATCCGGGTGCTGGAAAACGCTCCCGCCGCGAACGAAGCCGAACCGCCGTCAGGCAAATCCAAGGTGTTGGAACAGAATCTGGCGACGGCGTGAAGTTCCGCAGTCGCGGGTAGCGGCCAAATTGAGCCGGTATTGTGGTTCGCCACCTGCTTTCAACTCGTCGCCCTCGCGCCGATGTGGCGTAGGGTGATACCGCACCATGGCCATCCAATTTTCCATCCGGCGAAGCCTGCGCCCTGTGTCCATTCTGATGCTAGCCCTGTCCGGTTTTCTGGCGCAAACCGGCCTGGCGGCATCGGCGACCTCGACGTGGACCAAAGGTCATAAGAAGATTCTCGTCCTCCCAGTGCGATTCACCAATGCGGTCGGGCCTTCGAATTCCGATGCCAGCGGGTTCACGGGTTGGAATGCTTTGACCAATGGCACGATCCCAGCCGAGGTAAACAGTTTCTTTCTCAAACAATCCTACGGTCAGATCTCAGTCGAGTTCACCATCCTGCCGGAAATCAGCCTCGGGGTGGCGACGACGTATTACACGAACAACCTGCCGGGCACTTCGGGTTCAAAGATTACGGCGTGGGGCGCGCCGGGGTCTTTGGCGGACGATGTGCGGGCCAGGGCCCGGGCGATTGGTCTGACGAACGGCCAAGCCGCACTATACGAGAGCGCCAACTACGACTTCGATGTCATCGCCACCGGGACCTACCCCGGACAGGGCGGCGCGGCGTCGGACGGCGGCAGGGCGGTCATCGCCTTCAATTATTTCACCGCGTTACCTCATGAATTGTGTCACTGCCTGGGGTTGCAGCACGCCAACGGTTATTCCCGCGCCACCTATTACTCGCCAACCAAACCGGGGTCCTACTTCTTCCAAGCCTACGGCGATGTCTATTGCCTCATGGGCTGGAAGGAGAACAGCCGCACGGCCACGCCGCCGCCCGACCGCGACGCCAATCCGTTCTTCAAATATGAACTAGGCTGGTTGACGACCAACAACATCATCACCCCCAACACTTCCGGCCTCTACCGCATTCACGCGTTCGATCAAGGTTCGTTGGCTGCGGGGAAGGACTACGCTATGCGAATCGCCCGGGATGCGAGTTACACCTATTGGTTCAGCTTCCGCCAGGCCATCACGAACCTGCCCGATGCCAAGTGGTCGCAACAGGGGCTCGAAGTCCGCTACGGCGCGGAATCACCCCGCGGCTCCAGCGGGGCGACGATCCTGTGGGACATGACACCCGACAGCCGGGGGCCCAGCAATAGTACGTTTTCGACGATGCACGACGCGCCGCTCCAGATCGGCCGCACCTATTCAGACACGGAAGCGAACCTCCACGTCACGCCGATCAAGAAAGGCGGCACCACGCCCGAGTCGCTGGACGTGGTGGTCAACTTCGGACCGTTCCCGACCAATCACGCGCCCACGATTTCCATTTCGCCCGCGAATGTGTCTCTGGGGTCAAACATCACGCAGATGTTCACCGCCACGGCCTCTGATCCGGATGGCGATACGCTGGCTTACTATTGGGAGTTCGACGACGCCACGAAGTCCGGAGGGATGGATTTCGGAGGACTCAGTGCCGATTCAACCTCCGGCACGCAGGCCGTCCATTCGTGGACGCAACAGGGCGATTGGTTGGTGCGCTGCACGGTCACCGATATGAAAGGCGGCAGCCGGACGGCTTCGGCAACCGTGACGGTGACCAACGGGATCGCCGCTCCGCTCACGATCACCGGCCTGGTCACGGATGAACTGGGCTATCCGCTCGAAGGCGCGATCGTGAACAATTACCGATCCGGCGTTGCGCACGGCTCAGCCAACTTCGCGGGCTCCAGCGCCACCGCCGCGGACGGGAAATATCGGATCGTGCTTCCGAAGAGTAACTTCACCTACAAGCTGGCGGCCATGAACCTGGGCTATTCGTTCACGAACTCGCTCGGTGGAACCGCGACCGTGGTCAATGCCAACATCCCGAACTTCAACTTCACGCGCATGCGAACCACCCGCGCCGTTTCAGGCGGCGTTTATGTCGCCGGACGCGGCTATAACAGCTCAACTGACGGCCCTCTATCGGTAAGCGATGGCTCCCAGAGCTATCTGGTCACCAACGGTGGTTGGCAGTTGAACATCGCGGACGGATCCCTCGTGACGCTGACCGCCACCGCCACCAACCCGACTTATACCGTGTCCTCGGACTTCCCCAAACCCTACCGGGTGGTGGACGATGTCATCACGCTGAGTTTCTTCGTGGACATTCCCGGGGCAATGCCACTGACTGCTTTCACCTCCAGCGGAACGAACAGCGACGACACCGTGGGCACCGTCGGCATTCCGGTTGTCATGACCCTCCCTCCGGGAATGACGAATTGGCCCGGCCTACAGTCGTTCCCCTACTGGATTGACAACAGCAGCACTGCGGAATATGGCGTGGACTACCAGATGCATGAGGGCATCATCAACTTCTATGGCGGCTTTGCTCCCTCGCCGTTCATCATTCCGCTCACCATCATCCACAACGGCGTTCCCAAGAACAAAACCGTGGTCATCAAACTTGCGCCGGGAAATTCCGTCGCCAACCTCGGACCGATTGCGACTTACACCTACACGATCACAAATCCTTTCCGGATCACCTCTCTCACCCGATCGAACAACACGCTCAATCTGACTTGGGCGAGCACTGCTTCCGCGCCCTACACGATCGAGTCAACGCCCAGCCTGAATCCGGCCACATGGGCCAGCCTGCCGCCACACACCAACCTACCGGGCGTAGCTGGCTCAATGACCCGCAATATCACCCTCGGCGGCGCCACCAGCGAGTACTACCGGGTAAGGGTTGAGTAGTTGGCGCCCACCCACGCTTCGGGGCATACCATGGCGCTGATTTAGACCTTCCGGGCTTTGATGGCGCACAGAAAATGCACCACCCCTTCCACCTTCGGCTCCGCGCCTGGCGGATCTTTGCGGTGAAGGTGAACGCTCACTGCGCCGGCATCCAAGTCACGACCGCTTTGGACTCGTTTTCTTAGCCACTGCCTTGGGGGCGAATTTCTTTTTCAACATTGGCTCTCGCTTCGCCACCAACGGCTGCTTTTTGAGCGCACGGGATTTCGCGGTGATTTTGGCTGGCGCCGGTGCCGTGGCAGCGCTCGGGGTTTCCACCTCAACGCCGAAGATGGCGCTGAGATCGGCGTCGGCAATCGCGGTGTCGGCGGCGGGAGCGCCGGCCAGGGGCGCGGTGGCTGCGGCGCTGGCGGACGTGATCAAATCCTGCACGTCCACGCCGCGCAGGGTGAAGAAAAGCTCGGGCTTCTCGTCGAGCCGCGCGCCCACGCCGTAGAGGACGGCCGCAACGTGCTTGCACATCTCGGCCCAGTCGGGGCAGGAGCAGGACAGTTTGATTTCCTTGGGCGCGGGGAACAGGCCGGTGCCGGGCGTCGAGATTTCCTGGAGAATTTCCTTCGAGAGTCGGCCTTGCAGCAAGTCGAGCAGGTTGGTGACTTTGCCGGCGCAACGGGCGGTGAATTGTTCCCACGCTTTCTGCGGCAGCGCGGTGATGCCGATTTCAATTTTGTAAAGGCTGCTGCCTTGCACGAGCGCGCTGACTTTGCCGGCGTCGAGGCGCAGGTCAATGACCGAGCCGTTGCGAACGTAGGTGCGCCCGCGCGGGAGGCGGTTGGCGAAATCGCTGTAGGATTCGAGATTCGCGCACCACGACTTGCCCCAAAAAGTCTGGGCGATGGCGCGGCCGGTCAATTGCACGGGCGAAAGCGCGCGTCCACCTTTGGATAATTTCTTGGCGGCTTGCGCGGCTTGCCGGCGACGTTCGGCGACGGGGACGTAGGGCGGGAAATAGGAATGATACCGGGACATGAGTGGGTGTGGGGTTGAGGGTGAGTAGGGTTCGTGAGTTAATCGGCGGCGGCCGTTCATTCGCCCGCCGACGCTTTCAAATCCAGCGCCACGAAGCGCAGCAATTCATCGTTCGACATTTCCGTAAGCATTGACTCGGCGCCAGTTTCCGCACCGAGCACGGCTTCGGCGAGTTGTTTTTTGCCGGAGATAAGCGCGTCAACCCGTTCCTCGATGGTGCCACGGCAGACGAATTTGTGGACGAGCACATTCTTCTTCTGCCCGATGCGGAAAGCGCGATCGGTCGCCTGATTCTCCACGGCGGGATTCCACCAGCGGTCGAAGTGAATCACATGGCTCGCCGCCGTGAGGTTGAGTCCGGTGCCGCCGGCCTTGAGCGAGAGCACGAAGAACGGCGGGCCGTCATCCCGCTGAAACGCCGCGACGAGATTCTGCCGCTCCTTCACCGGCGTCGAACCGTGCAGAACCAGCCCGGGGCGGCCGAAGACTTCGCGGAGGCGCGCGGCCAGCGGCTCGGTCATTTCGCGAAATTGCGTGAAGACCAGCAGCTTCTCCTGCCGGGACGCGATCTCCTCGCTGAGTTCCGCGAGGCGCTGGAACTTGCCGCTGTCGTCGGGCGCGTAGGCCGCGTCGCCGAGCCACTGGCTGGGATGATTGCAGATTTGTTTGAAGCGCATCAGGAAGGCCAGCACCTGGCCGCGCCGCTGGATGCCCTCCTCGGTGGCTTCAAGTTTCTCCGCGAGTTCGCGCACGCTGCGCTCGTAAAGCGCGGCCTGCTTTTTGGTCAGCGGGCAAAACGCGGTGAGCTCCGTCTTGTCCGGCAAATCGGAAATGATGCTGCGGTCGGTCTTGAGCCGGCGCAGGAGATACGGGCGAACAAGGCGGCGCAACGGCGCGAAGTCCGGCGGCTCGGCATCTTGAATGGCTTTGACGTAGCGCGAGAATTCCGGCGCCAGCCCAAGCAGGCCGGGATTGAGAAAATCGTAGAGCGACCAGAGATCGCCGAGGCGGTTCTCGACCGGCGTGCCGCTCAACGCAATGCGGGCGCGGGCGCGCAGGCGCTTCAGGGCGCGGGTTTGTTTGGCCCCGGGATTCTTGATCGCCTGCGCCTCGTCAATGACGATCAGCCGCCACTCGCGCGCGGCCAGCCAGTCGAGCCGCGTCACGTTGCCGTAAGTGGTGACAATCACGTCCCGCCTTTCCGTGAACTTTTTTCCGGCGGCCTCGTCGCGCCACTCGGCGGCGGGAGTCTCGGACGGGTGCGCGAAGGCGACGCGGAGAGTCGGCGCGAAACGGGCCAGTTCGCTTTTCCAATTTGCGATCAACGAAGCGGGCGTGATGATGAGCGTGGGGCTGTCGGCGCGCGACGGCTGCTCTCCCGCGTCTCTGGACTTCGGAGCCGCTGCGAGCCGGGACGGTTCGCGCTCCGTGCCATGCTTCAACCGCAGCAGCAACGCGATCACTTGAATGGTTTTGCCCAGGCCCATGTCATCTGCCAGACAGGCACCAAGGCCGAGGCTTTGCAGAAACCACAGCCACTTCACGCCCGCTTCCTGATACGGCCGCAGTTGCGCGTTAAGATGCTGGTTCGGATCAAACGTCGCCGCCGTCTCCGGTTGGCGCAGATGTTCGAGCGCCTCACGCAGCCAGCCGCCGGCGACAACTTGTGACCAATCTGCCGCAGCCTCGGGGCCGGTGTCACCTGCGGTCGCGTCGCCCAAGCGCACGCCCGCGAGCAACCGCATCGCTTCGAGGAACGGCACGCCGTCGCCCGCGACGCCCGCTTCGACCTGCCGCCAGTGTTCGAGCACGCTCCTGAGTTTGTCACGATCCGCTTCGACCCATTGACCGCGCAGCAGCACGAGGCCGTCGGTGGAATTCATCAACGCGTGCCATTCCTCCTTCGTCAGTGGCTCGCCATCGAGCGAAGTCTCGACCGAAAATTGCAGTAGGCTGTCCGCGCCGAAACCGGAGCTGGGCTGATCGCCGATGCGCACGCTGACCTTGGGCCGCGGCCCGCGCCCCGCCTGCCACCAATTCGGGATGCGAGTGATGATGCCGCTGGCTTCGAGCGCGGGGACTTCGCGCAGAAAAGCGTGCGCCTGCGCGGGCGTCCACGCCTGCGGCTGAAACACACGCCGGCTTTCAAGCGCGTCACGCACCCACGCGCTGCCTTCGGCGGCGCGCTGCACGGGTTCGAGCAGCGAGCGCAACGCGGCCTGGTTTTTCGCGCCGACGTATTCCTGCAACGCCCGCGCCAGCGGCAGATGCACCGGCTTCTCCGCCGCGGAAAGTCGGTGCGTGTAAGTGGCCATGAACGCGAACGGCGTCGCCGGCGAACGCTTGTTCTCGGCGAGATGAAACGTGACCTTGCCCAGCAGATGCAGCGCAGGATTGATCCGCCCGAGCCACGTCTTCAAGCCGCCGGCGGTCCGCGCCTCCTCGCGCGCCAACGCATCCAACTCGCCCCAAAGCTTCGCAAAAACCTCAGGTGCCGCGTATTCCGCCCCGCGCATGGCGGGAATACGCAGCGTGAGATCGAAAAATAACTCCGCCGGCGGCGCGATCTCAGCGGTAACTTGACCCTCCGCCGGCTCTGGCGCGTGCGCCAGTTTCGTGAGATACGCTTCCGCAAACGCTCGCCAGAAGACAAACTCCACCGCCAACGTGCTGCCGGCCTTGCGCAAAGCCGCCAGCGCGAGCAAACCTTGCGCTGAAGAGTTTGCGAACGCTTGTACAACCGACGGGATTTCCCCCCACTCAGGCTGCCCCGAGTCGGCAGTCGCTGTTGCTTCGCACAGCAACCGCCCGTGCGGGCTTAGAATCAATTGATGTCGCGAGTCTGCCATTTTCACGTGCGGGGCGGGCGCGGGATCATCTTCCGCGCCGCTCGTGCGGGCAAAATTCAAGCAATCGGCTGAAACGACTCCGAACTCATCGGCTCCGCTCCTTCCGGCAAACGCCCACTGAACTCGACGAGTACTCTTTGATTGAGCGGAACACCCGCTTCGTTGACGTGAACAACCTTGGCCTCCAAGACGGGGGCATGGGCCACCGCTTGAACCAAATCATTTACCAAATAGCGCGGGGTCCAACCGAGCATTTGATAATCTTCACTGCAAAGCTGGATGGCCACGCCCGTGGCTGGATTATTCAGTTCTAGTGCAATCCGGAGTGGTTCGTCTTTGCGCAATTTCGTGAACCGCTCTTGCGCTGGCTTGCTGACGTAGCGGATGCCGTGAAGAAAGAACCGGCAGGCGAATGAGCCATCAGGTCGTTTATTAACCTTGGGGAACACTTCCAGACTGTCCGTCTGTCGCTCACCACCGGACACAGCCAGGATGTCAATCGGGTCGTTCTGTTCAGGCGACAGGTCGAGCCAGCGTAGGTAATCTGCGAAATCTTTGCGCCGGGGGTCCAGCACGCGGTTCTGGAACAACGGGAACAGTTCGGTGGACTCGTAGCGGCGATGGAAGTCAGGGAACGCGGGGAGGACCGGAAGGCCTGCTTCGCGCTGGGCACTCTCGGCCCCTTTCGTATAGCGGAATTCGTATCGGGAAGCCGGCACGTCCGCCTCAAGCCGCCCGATGGGATACCACGCCCGCTTTGGACTGCGGTCTTGCCACGCGAGGAAAAGCGTTTTCATATTCGTAATAATGTCAGCATCCCATAACTGTGACGAAGAAATTCTACCGCAAAACGGCGGTTGTCCAACATCGCCCAGCTCTCCGGCAATCGTTCGATGCACTCTGCCAGGCTTTCGACCGGCATTTGCCGAAGCCGTTCCAACCAGGGTGCGAACAAATCTGGCCGATCACACGCGAGCTCGCAGGCGAGCGCCAGCGGATTTGCCCCGCGCTTATCTTCGGACGCACGATAGATTCCGCCCCGCCCCTTTTCCACGTAATTTGCGACACGCCTTTCAGCCAGGCGCCGCTCCGCTTCTTCCGGCAAAAGTTCCCGTCCAAGAGACGAGGCATGGTCAAAGCTGGGCGCAAGGGTGAGTCGGGACTTTCCGTCGGGAAGCATTTGAAGCAAACAGCCCCAATTTTGGTGATGCCGATCCATGTTGCCGATGAGCGCATCCAAGAAAACGTAACCAGCCATGTCGATTTCTGCGGAACGATCTAGGTGCTTGAGGGATTTCAAATGGGCGAAGACGGTTAGGATGTGGTCCCAAGTGTGTTCGCTCTGTTTGTGCATCTTGTTTTTGTCGTAACCAGAGACAATCGCGGCCAGCATTTCGTTTCCATGTATCAGAATCTTCCCTTCCGACCGATCGGCAAAGGACAGCGACGCGCTGCCGCGTTTTCCTTGGTAGTCTGCCAATTCGACTCGCGCACAGGGTACTCCGAGCAGATGTCCGATTTCGGCAGCGACCTTTTCTGCCCAATGCTCGCCGGTGTTGGCACGCGGCTCCTTGAACAGCCATCGCTCCCGGTCGCGCCGAAACCAGAACTTTGCTTTGGTGCCCATCTGCTCGGCATCTTCGACCTCACCAGGACGAACTTCAACGATAGGGTAAGACTCCGCCATTGCTGCACATCTGATTAGGGTTTGGGCTTTTCTTCGCCGGTGTTTGGATTGTAAAGCAGCATTTTCGTTACGCCGTGCATGGGTTGCAATGCTGCGGCTTCAATAGTCCATCGAATGGCTGGATTCTCATGCTGAAGTTGATACTTCAAACCCTGCGGTGTGAAAAAATAGCCTTGCACCACGACGTCCAGCGCTTCCGTCGCGCCAGATACGAGAACTGCTTTCTCCCCGGCGGCCACCACCTCCATCCATTCGGGAGTCGGCAGATCGTCCGAAGCCTGAACCGACTTTTCGGTGAGTGATTCAGCGAGCGCGCAAAACACTTTCAGCGCAGTAACCGCGTTTCCAGAAATACCACCAACCGATTCCGCCTCCGCGGCCTCTCGTGCGGCGCGGACAGTCCTGGCAAAATTCTCGCCTAGCCGTTCCGTCAGCCGAAGACTTCCGTGGGTTGCGTCGAAGATGCATACCCCTTGAATTGGGCCAGTGCCGAGTGGCGTTTGTTTCGCGTAAAAACGGCCAAAGCCCAAATCCCGAGGTTGAACAGCAAATCCCCGGCAAAAAGCTTGCAGAATCCGAACAGCCACCGCATCTGCCATCACAAGAGCTTCGGGGAAGAACCAGCAGACCCCCGTGGTCTTGATGAAACGTTGCAAGGGCCGTTGCGAATGTGGACTGCCAACGCCGTAGTTGTGCGATGTCTCATTTGGGCCACGCTTCTCTTTGAAGCCGAGCACTCGTTCAGCAACTTGCATCTCGGCTTCTGCAAGGAAGCCACCCATACCAACGAACAGCTTCTGCAATCCGTTCAGCAAGTCCGGGAAGACCATGACTTGGGTCAATGGTTGTGTGGTGTATCTCGGGCAGGGTTGTGCCAGAACCTCTCCCGCACCGTGGTTGACCGAGAGAATCCGAAACGGGCGGGCCATGTAGTAGTAAACTGCTCCGGGATACGCCTCTCGAAGAAGCTGGGTGAAAGACAAGTTGCCCAAAGAGCGCTGCGGGCTTTCGACTTTGAAATTCCGTTCGACGCCGCTGCGGAGCGGAAACTCCTGTTGGGGTCCGGCTCCACCGGCACGCTGCTTGAGTGAGAAAAAATCCGCTGGGAGCATTTGCGTCGGATTGACTTCTTCTTCGACAAACCGTGCGAACGAAGCCGGCAAAGTGACGAAGTGTGCGGCGTCATAAAGGTCGCCGGCGTCTTGTCTTTCTTGCGCAGCACAGAGCGCGTTCGTGTACTGAATGTAGCGGTTCGGAAGGTAAAGCCAGTTTGGTTCGATCGGGCGTTTGATGTACCCGCGCAAGCCGTTAACACCGCCGACTATGGTGCCCAGAGTATCCAGAACGAGGCATTCACCGGCGTCCCGCCTGCCCGCGCGTCCAATGCGCTGCCAAAACGCCTTCATCGAAGGCGGAGTAGTCAACAGGACAACGAGATTCACTTCGCCAATGTCCAAACCCAGTTCCAATGCGCTAGTGGAGACTACACCCCGCAATTGGCCGTTACCCAGAGCTTGTTGGATCCGCTGACGATCTTCGCTCTCGTAGCCAGCACGATATGGCACCAAGTGATTGGCGGTTTCGTCAGCTAATTCTTCTAGGGTTTCCTCGGTTGCGTCGCTCACGTCCTTATCCGGTCGGTGCGCCGCTGCTGAAATTAACTCCACCATCTTGCGTGAGTCAGCAAAGGCGAGGAATCGTCCGGCGTACTGTTGGGCGAGTGTTTTCAACAGTCTCGCCGAAACCTCGAACCCCTTCTTCCCATCAATGCGACCGACCCAAACTGTCTTGTTCGGAATGTAGGCCCCTTCCTGATCCGCGCCGAACTCAACCGTTTCGCGCCCGGTGAGTTGAGAAATGAAATCATTGGGCTGACCGAGCGTGGCGGTGCTGCAAATAAATCGTGCTGGAGCGCATACCGCTTGAAATCGCCGCAGGAAAAAAGCCATGTTCGTTCCAAACACACCATCATAAACGTGAGTTTCATCTAACACAACGAGTCCGAGATTCTTGCGAACCAGCGCGACGCGTTGATCCCCAAGCGAACTCATGAACCAGGCGTGTGCCACATCAGGTGTCATCAACACGACACGGTGGCGAAGCAAAATGTCGGAACGCTGACTGGTGGGCACGCTACCATCAATGAATCCAACGCTATGGCCCAGCGGACCGAGCATTGCCTTCCATTTTTCGAGTTGGTCTTGAATCAGAGCACGAACGGGATAGAAGGCCACGACCCGAGCATGGCGCTCTCGCATTAACAAGTCCGCTGCTGCTGACATGAAAACCAGGCTCTTGCCCGATGCGGTTGAGGTGGACAGGCACACGTCTTGCCCGGCGAGGACTGTGGAGATGGCTTTACTCTGGTGACAATAGAGTCCCTTCGGATGTTTCACAGCAAGGTAAGCCCGCACGTTTTCATGCAACTCAGGCGGCGGTGGCAAAAGAGAAGCCTCCCGCGGTGGCAATTCAATCCGGTCCTCGACTCGGATTCCAACTTGCTCTGCAATCGCTTCGATCATGTTTACTGTGTGTTTCTGCTAAATCAGTCGCTTCCGAACCACCACCAGAAACTCCGCCACGATTCCTGGCTGTGGTTTCGCTCCTTGCGGACTCTTGGAGTGAAGCTGAACGCTTGATGACGAGCATCGGGCGGTGAAGTTGACGCTGTGAGCGTTCATGAATGAATGGTTCCCAGCCCTCGCCGCCTGGCCCCTCACTTCTCAGCCGCCTTGCGGCCTTGTTCCACCAGGAGTTTCTGCAAATCCGCCAGCGACTTGGAATGACCGGCGCTCTCCACCGTCTTCTCGGCGATTTCCTGCACCTTTTGGTAGGCCAGTTCAAGCTGCTTGCTCAGGCGCTCGTTCTGTTCGGTCAGATGCTTGACGGTTTTTTCCAACGACTCGTTCTGCGTGGTCAACACGTTGCGCCCGCCTTCGAATTCCTTCTTCAGCAAGTCCTCGCGGTTCTTGGCTTCCAGCTTGAGCTTGTCCGTGGCTTCCTTGACGGCTTTGTCCACGGCAGTTTCGAGTTCCTTCGGCGCAGCGGCGGCGCTGGCGCGGAGGGTATTCAACTCGGTTTCCTTTTCGACCAACACCCGTTCGCGCTCAGCAAGGTCCTTTTCGACGGTTTCCTTCTTGAGGCGTAAATCCTTTTCCAGCGTGGTCTTCTCGTCGTTGAGCTTGTCGCGCAAGGACTGCTGCTCGCGCTTGAAAGCGTAGTCAAACTGCTCCTTCTCCCGGTCGCGCGTCTTTTTCTCGGTCGCTTCGCGTTCCCGCAACTCGGCGTCGTGCGTCTGGCGTTCCTTTTGCCAGGCCAGCCGGGTTTCGTCCATCTCGCGCTTGAGTTCCTCGCGCTCTTGCGCGGTCTCGACTTCAAACTCGCGGCGCTTCTGGTTTTGCGCCTCGATCAAGGCGGCCAGCGCCGACGCAGATTTTTCAATGCCGTACAGCTCCTTGACCTCGCCTTCCTTCACCTCGACCGCTTTCTGGAGACTGCGAAATCGGGCGGCTTCGGCGGCGAGTTTTTCGGAAACGTCGGCCAGCATTTTGCCGATCTCGGATTTGAGGCCGCCGATCTCGCGATCAATGCCCTCCGCGGCCACGGTGGCGGCCACTTTGATGGCTTGCTCGGCCTTTTTCTCCTCAAGCCGGCGTTCCGGGTTCAACTCGGCGTGGCGCTTTTCCTCCAACTGTTTGGCCAGCGCCTGATAGGCTTCCAGCATTTCCTGTTTGGTATTCTTGTCGGTCAGTTTCCTAAGGGACGCATCTTTTTCAGCCATGGTAGATCCTTTCGCAACGGGTTTCGATCACGGTGAAATGTTGCCCGCCGTCTCGATTCGAGGGAAGAACAAAACGCGGCGCGCGGAGTATCCGGCGAGGGAATTCTTTTCAGCAGGCGCTGCAGCGGTTCGGTTTCTTGGCTCGGGAACCGCGCTCAGGGCTTGAACATCAGCATGAGATACGCGCCGAAAAGCAGCAGATGGACACAGCCGAGCAACACGTTCGTGCGCGGCAGGGAGAAGGTGAGCATGCTCGTGACCAGCGTGAGTAAGAGCAGCACCACGTCCACGGCCTCCACCCCGAGCACGAGCACCCGCCCGGTGGCCAGCGACACCGCGATGACCAGTGGGATCGTCAGCCCGATGGACGCCAGCACCGAGCCGAGCAGGATGTTCACCGACCGCTGCAGCCGGTTGGCCAGCGACGCGCGGATGGCCGCGATGGATTCCGGCGTGAGCACCAGCACCGCCATGATGAACCCGCCAAGCGCCGGCGGCGCGCCGAGCTTGAGCACCATGCTGTCGAGCGGGGTGGCCATTTGCTTGGCCAGCAACACGAGCGGCAAACCATAAAGTCCCAGCATAACCGCATGGTAAAGCGTCGAGCGCGAGGAAGGATGCTCGTCCGCGGTCGTGGCCGCGTCCGCCGCTTCCTCGGGCATTATGAAGAAACCGCGATGCCGGCGATTCTGGACGAACAGGAAGACGGCATAAATGCCCACCGACATGAGGGAAAGAAACACCATTTGAAACGCCGAGAGCGTCGGCCCGACCGTGGAGCGCGTGTAGTTCGGAAGGACCAACCCCAGCACGGTGAGCGGGAGAATCATCACGAGAAAGGTGTTGGCGCTTTGCAGATTGTAGTGCTGCTCGTGGTGGCGAAGTCCGCCCAACAAAAGCGCGAGCCCCAGAAACCCATTGAGCACCAGCATGACGACCGCAAACATCGTGTCGCGCGCAAGAGTCGGCTTTTCCGCGCCCGTGGACATGACAAAAGCCACCATGCACACCTCCAACCCGGTGATGGCCAGCGTCAGCAGCAGCGTGCCCGCGGGTTCGCCGAGGCGATGCGCGAGCACCTCTGCATGTCGCACGATGGCCACTGCTGCCGCGAGGATCACACTGCACAGGATCACGAGTACGGCGATCAGCAGCGCAGGTTGGCCGAGCGCGGTGGCAATCCAGCCTTTGCCCAGCAAGGCCAGCGTCAAGGTGACGACCGCGAGGGCGAGCGGCCATTCGCGCCACCATGGTTCTGGCGGGTGGGTTTCCATTCCGCTCATAGCGTATTCTCCGGCTGGCTATTGGTCATGCGCACCATGATTGCCGCCGCTGTTTGATGCTCGCCAGCATATTCGCCACGACTTCGGGATCTTCAGCTTGGCGCCTGGCGGGCCTTTGCCGTGGAAGCGGAAGCTCACCGCGTCAGCGCGCAGGTCGCCGCTACCGATGACTTCCTAACGCAGATTGGCAGATTGGGAAGCCTGCGCTACGAGCCAACTCCAACTCTTGCACGCGCCGCGCGACCAAAGCTGGAGATCGAAACTTCCCTCAACCTCCCAGAGTGCGCCCGAGAACGGGCGCACTCTGCCACCACCTGCCTCGAAACCAAAGCGGCTTCTCAAGCAGGCTCTCAGAAATGTTTTGCCGTCAACTCCTGGGCCTGCGCCAGCGAGAGGTCCCCGGGCAAGCTGTGATACACGGAGACGAAGCCGCGGCCCCGGGCTGTGTGGGCGGTCAGGCCAAAAATGTTGCCCCGCAGGTACCGGAAAATCTTGTAGGTGAGGGCATAGATCAGTCCGCGAGCTTCCCCAGTGGTTTCAAACCGCAGGCAGAATTGCCCGGGCCGCCACTCCCGCAATGTAGCCTTCCCCATGACGGGCGGCAGGTTCGCCTCGTCTGATTCGGCGATGTAAAGCTGCCGCTGGATGGCTTCCTCGATGAAGCGCGTCAGGTCGGGCGCGAGGGGCTGGTCGCGCGGGGGGAGATGGAAAAAATCGAGCACCAAGCCGTGGCTCGTGGCCGAGAACATGTGGGCTTGGCGGATATCAATTCCTTGGTGCCAGAACGCACCGCTGATCGTGGCGGCCAGGCCGCGATAGTCCCGCGCCGCGACGCCCACGATCGTGGCAAAGCCGTCCCGGAGGATGCTCGCCTTCGGGCTGGTGAGGGTTGGTTCTTCAAACAGCCGCACGAGATGCGCCCCGAAGCGGATGGCATACGGACGATAGATGCCGGCAAAAAAATCCTCGCCGAAGTCCTTGAGGATTTTCAATTGGTCCGAGGAATATCCGGCCGCCGACAACGCACGGGTCGGATCTCCGGCGGGTCGGAAGTGCCGCAAGGTCTTGGCGTAAAGCTCGCGCGCGTTGAACCAGCGCGAAGGGTCGGTGGCTTCCGATTCCCATTCCGCCCGGTCGGCGCAGGTGAAGACAAACAGGGCACGCAACCGGGGTTCGCTCTGACAAAGTTGCGCGAATTCCGCGATCTGCCGGGCATCGTTTAGGCCAGCCTCGGAGCGCTCCCGGAACGCGCGCCGGTTGGCAATCAGGAATTCCACGATGCGCAAAGTCTCGCGGGAAAAGTCGCACTGCGTGGCATAAAGCTCGTAATACTCCGCGAGCGGAATTTCGGAAAAGCCGCTGGCAAAGCGTTCGTGGAGTGGGCGATTTTCATCCTGACGCTTAGCCAGGTCATCGGCGGTCAACGGCAGCCGCTTGGTCTTGAGTGCGAGCTTCACGGCGGCGAGATGGTCGGCGTCCAACAGCGCGGCTTCAAGCCCTGCCAGTTCGCGCTGGTTGCTGGCGGTCGGGGGCGTGCCGGCGACGGCGCTAACCAGCCGCGCCTGGCCCGCGCGCACATACTCATTGAGGAACTGGAGTTTCCGCCTTTCCAGCGCGCCGCGCATCAATTTGCCCTCAAACATGACGCGGGCGTCGAGCGAAGTTTCAAATTTCGCATAGCCGGGAAACAGCCGATCCAGCGCGCCATCCAACTGGGAAATGAACGCGAAGGATTCCGCCAGCTTGCCCCGCTGATCGTAGAAGAGCGCGGATAATTCCGGCCCCGGCGTGAGCCAATCACCCGCCTCGCTGAAGGTCGCTTGAAGTTCGGAGGGACCAATCGGCACGCCGTATCGTTGCGCGGCGAGGAGCAGAGACAGCGCGGCCCGGCTTTTGTCGCGTGGCGTCTGGCACTGATCTGACGTGGCGTGGTAAAGGCCGCCCACGCCAAACACGAGCGGGCTGCCGGGACTGACTTCGCGCCCGTTCTTCAACTCCCGCTCGATGACGCCTTTGGCGAATTGTGCTACGCGGCGGCGGGCCGAAAGCAGCCGCGCCCGGACATGGTTGGCGAATTCAAACCGGGTGCGCTCGTCGGCTTTCGGTCCCAGCCACTCGCCGAAGCTCGTGAAGTCATCGAAGCTGAGCACATCTTCCGGATGATTGCCGTCGGCCAAGCGTTGCTTCGCGCGCCGGCGTCGCAAATGCACGAAAGCCCGGATGCGCAGCAGGAATTCGTAAGCCTCAAGGTCGCGGGGATCGGCGAGCGTCTGGTAAATCTCGTGGCTGTGCTGGAAGCGTTTGCCGGCCAGTGTCCAGAGGCCCGCCAGAAATACCCGCAACCCGTCGTTCTTGATGTCGAAGCGATCGAGCCGTTCGCTTTCGCCCGCCGCCTTTTCCCAGTGATCCTTCCAGAAACTCCGCACATGCAAGAAGTGTTCGAATGGGTCAAACGTGGAACGAATGTGTTCGCGAAATTGCGCCGTGAGACCGTGCGGGTCGAACACCGGGCGCAGGTCGAGGAAGGAGTTGAGCTGCTTGCCGGAGAGATTCGGCACGTCATCCAGGCTGAAAGGCAGGGCCTGACAGGCAAAGCCGCAGCGTTTCTCGAACTCGTCGGAATGGAGCACCTGGCGTTGGAGCGCGAGCAGCAGCGGGTTGCCCTCCAGAGCGTCCTCGAACAGGAAAGCGAAGTCGTTATCCGAGCAAGGCGACATTTCGCCGCGGCCCGTGCCACCGAGGGCCACGACGGCGAACGGCTTGTCGTATCCGGCGGCGCGCTGCTGCCCAGCGGCCCAGTCCGCCACCAGCGCGGTGTAAATGGCCGACCGCGCCGAAGCGATCGCACGGCCGTTGTCCAACTGCGGGCTTCGGATGAGCGCGTCGTTCTCCGCGATGAGTTTATTGAACGCCGCCAGCGGGCCAGCTCGGGCCAACTCCTCCCGCACGCGATTTTCTTCAGGCAACATGGTTTGATAAATTTGCTTCAACCACCGCGAGCAGAGCTTGCGGCGCCAAGACTGGCTTTGGAATGCGCGGACTCGTCCTCGCTTTCGGCAGGCGACTTCCCGGCGAAGCCGTCGCGGAGCGCCGAACAGCAGTGAAGCCGCTTCCGATTCGGAGTTCGGGTCCAGTCATGATTCGCAACCCTGTCGAGCTCGGGTCCAATCGCATCGCGCCGGGCTTTCAATTGCAATCCCTAGGTTCATCGCTGAGAAGCTGTCAAGTTCGCTGGGCGTTGGCGATGATGATTTGCTTGATCCATTTGCCCAAACCGATCGGCGCGGCGCGGCTGGCTGGCACCGAATGCCTCGCCGGGCGAAAACAGGATTTTCTCATTCGTGTCTGGCCGGAAACTTACGAAGTTGAATCATTGGCCCCAGCCCGGGTTGCGGGCTGTCGCCACTTGACGCAACACGCAATCCGGAACACACGACTAGAAAGTTGCCAGAAATTCGACCGCGCCCGGCGCGCTCCCCCGCGCCGATTTGCCGATTGACTCGCGCCGCAAGTGCCGCAAATTGTGCCCCGCTATGACAATAATTCAAAGGGCACTGCTTTCCGTTTCGGACAAAACCGGTTTGATTCCGCTCGCGCAAACGCTGGCGACCGCTGGCGTGGAATTGATTTCCACCGGCGGTACAGCGAAGGCGTTGCGCGACGCGGGCCTCGTGGTGAAGGACATCAGCGAGCACACCGGCTTCCCGGAAATGCTCGATGGGCGCGTGAAGACTTTGCACCCCAAGGTTCACGGCGGACTGCTTTATATCCGGGGCAACGCGAGTCACGAGGCGGCGGTGAACGCGCACGGGATTGCGCCGATTGATCTGGTCGTCGTGAATCTTTATCCCTTCGAGCAAACAGTCGCCAAGCCGGACGTGAACCTGCATGACGCCATCGAGAACATTGACATCGGTGGGCCTTCGATGCTGCGGAGTGCGGCGAAAAATCATGACAGCGTCACGGTGGTCGTGGACCCAGCCGATTACGCAGTGGTGGCGGAGCAAATCAAAACAACGGGCGGCACGACGCTGGAATTGCGGCGGTCGCTTGCGGCGAAGGTGTTTGCGCGCACGGCGGCTTACGACGGGGCGATTGCGGCGCACTTGGGGAAAGTCTTCAGTGTTCCGTCTTCAGCGTTCATTCCTCCACCCACGCTGACAATTTCCGCATCGCTGGCGCAACCGCTGCGCTACGGGGAGAATCCGCATCAGGCGGCGGCGCTCTACGGAAAGTTCGGCGAGTATTTCCGACAGCTCCACGGGAAGGAGCTTTCCTATAACAACATTTTGGACCTCACCGCGGCGGCGAGTTTGATCGCGGAGTTCGCAAACGATCCACCGACGCTGGCCATCCTCAAACACACGAACCCCTGCGGCGTCGGTCAGGGCGACAGCCTGCGCGAGGCGTGGGACAAGGCGTTCGCCACCGACCGGCAGGCGCCGTTCGGCGGCATTATCGTGGTGAACCGGGCGCTTGACGGCGCGTGTGCGGAAGCCATCGCGGAGATTTTCAGCGAAGTCATCGTGGCCCCGGAGTTTTCGCCGGAGGCGCTGGCCGTGTTGCAGAAGAAAAAGAATCTCCGGCTGCTGCAAATCCTGAAGTCACCGGAGGTCGCATCGCTGCTGGACGTGCGGAGCGTGGGCGCGGATTCGTTCCTGTTGCAACAACGCGACCGCAAGCTGACGGGCGCGACGGATTTGAAAATTGTCACGCGCCGGCAACCGAGCGAAGCCGAACTGCGCGCGATGCTGTTCGGCTGGCGCGTGGTAAAGCATGTGAAGTCCAACGCCATAGTGTATGCGGCGGCGGACCGGACCCTGGGAGTCGGCGCGGGGCAGATGAGTCGCGTGGATTCGAGCCGCATCGCCGTGTGGAAGGCGGGCGAGGCCAAACTGCCGCTCACCGGGAGCGTGGTTTGCAGCGATGCGTTTTTTCCGTTCCCAGATGGTTTAATTGCCGCCGCGGAGGCGGGCGCGACAGCGGCGATTCAACCGGGCGGCTCCGTCCGCGACGCCGAGGTGATCGCCGCGGCGGATGAACGCGGCGTGGCGATGGCCTTCACAGGGGTGCGGCATTTCCGGCATTGAAGTCACCGGGGGTGAACAGATGAGCCGTCGGACGGGGCAGACTGTTACCGCAACAGCCAGTAAACCAGCGCAACCTGTCCCAGACAGATCGCCACAATGAGCGTCCAAACAAACCCTTCCCGGATCCGTGAGCCGCGAAGAACTGGATCGCCGAGCCAGAAGCGGAGGCGCACGGAGCCCAGTTCAATAGAGTCGCCGTTACGCAGGTGGTGGGGCGTAAGCACCTTTTCTTGATTGACGGTCAGCAACGCGTTTGGTTGGAGCGAGAGCAGGATTCCTTGTGTGACATCACTGTTTAGTTCGCAATGCCGGTCCCAGACGCCATCGTCCTCTAACCGCAAGTCGCTGGCGGGGTCGCGTCCGACCCGGACAGGAAAACGGCGGGCCACCCAACGAGTGCCCGCCTTTTTACCGGTGATAACCTGAAGTTGAATCATCTACCAGAGACTCTTCACCACATTGATGGAGTCACCCGGAAAGACCTGGGGGTCGAGTTTTGGATCCTTGATCGCCTTCTTATAGTTGATCTTTACGCGAGCACCATTGGCACGCGTCAATACTAATTGGGTTTTGTTGGCGAATTCCGTCAGGCCGCCAGCGGCTCCGATGGCTTTGGTAACCGTGGTCTTGCCCGAATAAGGTTTTGGTCCCGGCCCCCGCACTTCTCCAAGCACTGAGTAGGACAATTCCAGCGTGTTGTACCTCACTGTCACTGTGAGACGGACGTAGTATTTCGGAACGTAAAGACTATGGATCTCCGTTTGCAGGTCACCATCAGACTTGCCCAATGCCTTGACGGCCCCAATCAGGGGGAGCGTAATATTGCCATCCTCTTTGATCCGCTCTTCATGGGGGGGGATTTGGTCAGAGTTTCCCGAAAAGGTGACGATTACCATATCGCCGACTTGCAAACGAACCCCTTGGTCCTTCTGGCTAGCGGCGAGATTGCCCCCGACCGAGTCGCCTTCGGGAGCGGTCACAGGCCGGTTGGCCAGCTCCGAAGCGCTGGCGGATGGCTTATCCGGCTCCGAACTTACGGCGGCTGGTTTTTCGGGCTCCGAAGTGAATGCCGGTCCCGACGGGGTGGCACAACCGGCAATCAGCAGTCCGGTAACGAGCAGGCTGCAAAATCGAATTAAGATTTTCTCCAAAAGTCTCCTTGGCAATTTCATTACATGTGTCGTTGCGAATCCCGGGGATGGCAATCAGTATTTTTGTTTGATCTCAACCTTATCCTTGCCAGCATCCTTGCCGGTGGGAGCCGCAGCGTCCATTTCCTCGTTCTTCGAGTAATAATCGTGGTAGTAGCCGCTGTAGTAATAGTAGCTCTCGTCCTGCGACATGTTGATGTTGTTGAGGACGATGCCAACGAGATTGCCTCCGACCTTTTCAATCAGTTGCTTGGCGCGGATGTTCATCGGCTGCGGATAGCGGCGGTATTGAATGACCTGCATCGTAATGTCCACTTCGCTGGCAAGAATGGAGGCATCACTCACCCCCATGATCGGAGGCGAATCGAAGAACACAAAGTCGTATCGTTGTTTGAGTTCGTTAATGAGGTCTTTCATCTGGGCGGAACTAAGAATACCGAGCGAACTGCTGGGCAGTTTCCCGCTGGCCATGAAGTCGAGCGTGGGCAGATGGGTCGTCTGAATAACCTGTTCCAGCGTGTTCTGTTTCAGGAGGTAGTTCGTCAGACCGAGATTATTCGTGACGCGCAACAGTTTGTGCAGCGTGGGTCGGCGAAGGTCCGAGTCCACCACTACGACCCGCTGGCCACTTTGGGCAAAGACCGTGGCCAAGTTCAGCACCGTGGTGGATTTGCCTTCACCCGCGCCAGCGCTGACAATAGCAACGCTATTCAACTTGTCGTCCTTGCGGGAAAACAGAAGATTGGTGCGCAACACACGATACGCTTCAGCGTGCGGGCTTTCTGAACCCTCGTCGAAAAGGTAACCAACATTCTGGGGAATGACGCCTAGCACGGGAGATTGCAACGACCGCTCCACGTCGTCAATGGTCTTCACGCTGGTGTCGAGGTATTCGATGAAGAATGCAAGACCCACACCCACCACCAAACCGATGATGACGCCGAGGATGATATTGAGCGGCTTGTTCGGCCGCACGGGTTTGGCACCCGGTTGCGCGCGATCCATGATTTCAACCATCGTGGATTTGGGTAGGGCCAAGTCAATTTTCTCGGCCTCAAGCTTCATGTTGAGGATCCGACCGAAGGTGATGAGCTCTTCCAACTCCCGACGCTTGTCGAAATAGGGGCGGCTATTTTGGGCCTTATCTATGTCTAACTTCTGAGCCTCTTCAACTGACTTCTTAAGCCCGTCCACTTGTGCCTGAGCCATGGTCACTTCGACTTCGATCGAGGTCATGATGCCCGCGACATTATCATCAACATCCTTCCTTAGTTTTTCAATCTGTGCCTGGACGCGTTTGTAGCTAGGGTGGTCCGGGGCAATATCCTTTTCGAGGGACAACATGGTCTGCTCAGCTAAGCCAAGCTGGCTGAGCAACTCGGACAGGCGGGCGTCTTGGCGGCTCCGCGGCAGCACCTGGCGAAGTTCATCTTTGGTGAGAGCTTTCAACATCCTGACGGAAGCCTGGATGGCAACCAAGCGGTTTTCACTCTCAATTCTTGCCGCAGTGAAGCGCCGCAGGCTGTCGGCTTCAATCAACTGAACCGGTCCGCCACCGTTGGCTTCCGTGTCGCTGATTTTATGCTTGTCTCGCAAATCTTCCAACTCCTTTTGAGCTTTGTGAATTTTGTCCTGCTGCGCTTTGAACCTTTCTTCCAGCGCCGTGATACCGCCCGACGCCAGTTTTTGGCGATCAACGCTCCGGGAATCCTTGTAAGTTTCCGCGACTGCATTAGCAATTCTGGCAGCTTCGAGTTTGTCTTCGCTGTAAACCGTGATTTCGATCAGACTGGTGTTGCGCACCGGCCGCAACGTCATCCGCCCTTTGAGCATCGCAATGGTGTCGGTGGTCTTGAGTTTCGCCCCACCGCCATATTTCACGCCCCACTTGGTGTTCAGGTCGAGGTCCGGTAGATCAATAACCTTGCCGAGAATCTGCTCCGATTGGATGGCTTCAAACTCGGTCTGGATGAAGAACGGATCGTAACTGCCATTATTCATCCGGCTGCCCTGCGTCATGCTTTCAATGTCGGTTTGATCGCGCGAGATTTTTATGCGCGCGGTGCTGGCAAAGGACTCAGGCAGAATGAAAGTCACCAGCGTGGCCGTGATGACCACTAGCAGAAAAACGGCCAAGATAACGGTCTTGCGAATACGAATAATCCGCCAGTAATCGAGGAAGTGAAGCTTCGTTTCTTGTTGTTGCGTAACTTTTAGCGGATCCATAGGCAAAAAAAAAAGGGGCCGGTCGTACAACCCAGTCCCCTGTCAGCAGTTGCTGAAGATTAGTAGGTAAAGGTCACACCCAAGAAAACTCGATTTCGATCGAAACCGCGACCCGGAATGTCCGACTCCAGCAGATCGTAGTTGTAGCTGAGGCTGGTGGCAACGTGGCGATTGATTTGATAGGTCAAGCTGGCACTGGCCACGTAGTACTGTTCATTTTGGTTGTCATACTGGCCTCCGCGAAACCCGTTGTTTTGGAATTGCCCCATCAAGTTGCCAATTAGTGATGGCACAAAATGGTGTGTCCAAGAAACATAGGCGACGGTGGACTGAGAGTCCGTGCTGATATTCGCGCCATTTATGTCCGACGGGTAAAAGGCGTCAGTGGCACTCAAGTCAGTCGAGAAACCAACCGCCAGAGCGCTGTCTTTGGAGTAATCATAAGTCAACGACGCGAGAACGTATGGCGAGGTGCTGGACTCTTTTGATGGCGAATTGAAGTTGTCGGTGAAGCGTGCCCCCCCGCGCAAGCTGCCGGACAGACCGGGCATGAATGTGTGTTCGGCTCCAGCGTAAACGTAATGGGATCGGGAATCGCGGGCATCGCTATTAATCAATTGGTTGGGCACAAGAATGACCCCAATCGGCTGGTCAGCCGTATAATGGCTGTATTGAAAGGCATACCCAATCAGGCCGACGGTGGTGGGTTGAATTGTCCAGCGGGCGTCTAGATGCGCCGTCTGTTCCATTCGGTCCAGCAATCCAGAATTGCTGACGGGATTTACGTTCGAAAAAGGGAAAGCCGGATTGCCAAAGAAGTGATTCACTTGATAAACATCATCTGCATAGTCAAAAAGCGAATTCGCGTATCCGACTTCCATGCCAAACTTGGGCGCGAACTGGTGGTTAAGCGTAAGGTTGGCAAAGTTACGAACATTGTCGCCGGAAATTCGTTGGAAGGAGGCATAGGCCGGACCCGCGCGCAGAACGTCCGGCTCCTGGCCGATCACGAACGATTCGGAAACTGCGAGAGTGGTCCGCTCGTTGAACGTATGCAGTAGGCTCGCGGCAATCGTGTGGGTCTGGTCATTGCGATCGCCGTCGCCTTGCGGGCTGTTCTGGTAATACATGAAGTCATACGTGTAAACCAGTTGAGCGGTCGTTTGATCCGCCCGGAGATAGAATCCCAAGGTCGGACTAATTTCTCCGCCCCAAGATTCAAGCTTGCCACTATTGGCGGTGTTGACATTGTCATCATAGAAACCGCGCAAGGCCACGGATGCGGTGAACGGTTTGGAGCCGTCACCTTGAGCGTTTGAGGTTTGAACACACGCCGCCCCGAGAGCAGCCACACCGATAGACGCTACGATTCTTTTCATAAAAGTTTTGGTCGCTGTAAGTCCGCCAAGAGGCGATTGAATTATCCACAGCTTGTTTAACGAAAAACCAGCATGGGTGTCAAAATGAATCTTTGTTTTTTTTTGTGACCGTAAACCAAAATCTCAACCGATCAACGCCGCGCCGCAACCATTCACCGCCCCAAACCATTCGCCGCCGCCGGACGGGGGATCTAATCGGTTGCCGTTCAAACAACCGGACCTCAAGCCTTTCGACCCGCCGGCCCCCGTCACGAAGCGGGCACATTCAATAGCTGGCCCACTTTCAGCCGTTTCGCGTTCAACCCCGGATTCGCCAGCATCAGCGCTTCAAGCTTCACGCTGTATTTCTTTGCGATGGCGGATGGCGTTTCGCCGGCCTGGACTTTATGCGTCCGGGCCGGCGCAGCCGGACTGGGACCGGGTTTGGGGGTTGGCGGAAGCCGGTTGTTCTGAGCGAGCGCCTGCGGGCCGGTGGGGACTGGAGAATTCGGGACGCCACCACCAACCGCCGGAGGCCGGGTTGAACCCAAATCGGCATTTGGCGGATTCGTGGACGAAGTCCCGCCGAGTCTCGCATAGCCCGCCCGCCACTTTCCGATTTCGTCCTGCAGCCGGCGATTCTCCTCCATCAACTGCTCCAACTGCCGCTGCACTGCCGGCGTTGACGGCAGCGGCAAAACCGCCTTGGCCAGGTCTTGTTTCAAACCCAAGATGTGCTGGCGAATCGTCTCGGCATTGTCCGCCTTGGGACGCAGCGCGAGAAACTGTTGGTAATGATATATGGCCGCCGCAGGATCGGATTGCTTGTTCGCGAAGAGCCAGCCCAATTCAAAATGCGCCGCCCCCGAGTGCGGGTTGACTTCGAGCGCCTTTTGGAAGGCCTCGATCGCGCCACCGTAATCCATGCCACTCACTCGCGCGCGGCCGGTCTGGAAATGCGCTTCTTTTTCCTCGTCCGACTGGCTTGACCCCGAAGGCAAGCAACCCAACATCGTCGCGGTGAGCAGCACCACGGCGGCATGGCGGATTGAACGGAACGAAATCATGGCGCCATGTTATGTGAACCGCCGGAGTCAAGCAATCGTGCGCTCGCCTTGAGGTGCGTTTGGGAGTTGAGCAAGGGCGGATGAGGGCGCAGCAAGTCACCTAAGTTTGGTGGTTGGGTAAGTTCAGGCCGCCAGACTCCGCGCCACCTTGCTCTGACCGAGGCCGGCCACACTCCGGGCCTCACCCGCAAGCGCTTCCGGATCGCTGATGCTCGAAGCGCCGCTCCCCGCACCGCCGCGTTGCGGAATTGCGCTAGTTGGAGTCAGGCGATCTGGTGAAGGGATTTTTCCCATCCGCTTGCGCCGTCACACTGCGCCGGAGAAACAACGGCGCTATGAAAAGATAAATCCAACCCAGCATGAAATGTCCGACCAGGATGAAACCCAAGCCAACCAAATCCACCACGCCGAAACCGTAACAGAGAATTCCCGCGGCCATCAGTAATCCGCCGGGCATCAAGGCCGCGCCGGCCAACCGCCTGCACTCCCCGAGTTTCAAATCCCGGTTCGCAAATAACACCAGCAGCCAAACGGGAAACGCATAAACCGCCGCCAGCACAAACCAGGTGATCATCAGCCCAGCCACCACGCCGCCCACCGCCAGAGCGAGCAACGGCGGTTGCCACGCGCCCCACCACGGCGCGAGGTCCTGGCGATTGAACGCTACCCGTCCAGACCCGGGATATTTCACTTCGAGATAACCCAGCAGTGAGCGAACGAAAAAAGCGTCCTTCCCGAATTCAATTTGCACATGCGCGGGCGAACGGATTTCTCCCGAGTGAGCGGGGTCCACGCTGAACGCCAGAAAATTTCCCTCTGCCAGCAACCGCGGCGAATCCCCCCGCCACGCGAGTTTGCCCGCGCGAATTTCGCCTTCATTCGGCAACTGTGTGATGGCCTGGCCCACCGTCGGAAACCAGGCGTCGCGCAGAAACCAAACCACCGTCCCCGCCACGACCAGCGCCACCAGAAATTGCACGATGAAGAGCCGTCCGCTGTTCGCGCACGCGAACGCCGCCACGCCGCGCGGCGTCAACGGCTCCCACGCTCCGAAGGATGATTCGGCCTCTGCCACGCGCTGAAGCTTAACGAAGCAGCAGGCTTTTGTCGCGGGGAAGATGAGGCGAAGAAGTCCGCCTCGTCCGACCCGTCACGCCCCTGGCGGCGGGGTTGGTGCGGTGGGCGGCTGCTCTGGAGTTGGCGCGTGCATCACCACCAACGGGTAGCGCAGCTTCATCACATCGTCCACGAGCACCTCGACGAAGTAAGCGCCCGCGGTCTTGAACTCGACCTGCTGGAGCATCGTCACGTTCGTCACGTTCGCGGTCGGCTCCGGCAGGCGAAACTTCACCTCGCCCTGCCGCAACACGGTCGTCTGGTCCGGGGCGATGAGCCGCACGCTCTCGGTGAACTGCCCCACCCCCGCCGTCCAACGATTAAAGAGGCAAAGCCGGAACGCGACGATCGGCAGTTTCGGCACGCGGATGACCGTGAGGACGCCGATCAAAATACAGTTGCCGTTCACCTCCTGGCGAATGTCTTCGCACACGAGGGAGCATTGGAGGTCAGGGAGAATTCGCGTTGGGTTCATAATTGGTAGTTTGAAATCAATAAAAATTCCGGCGCGCGGCGATTTGCGGTTTGCGTCAAAACTGAGAGCGCTGCAACCCCGCCACTTGACGGAACCCGCAACCCGCATCACGTCTCAGGCGACCATCTCCGCCGCCCTCACGGTGTTCTGCATCAGCATCGCAATTGTCATCGGCCCGACGCCGCCGGGATTCGGAGTAATTTTTCCGGCGATCAGTTGCACCTCGGCAAACGCCACATCGCCCACCAGGCGAGAGCCGGTTTTCGCGGTCGGATCGGCGACGCGATTCACGCCTACGTCCATAACCACCACGCCTGGCTTGACCATGTCCGCTTTCAGAAACTCCGCCACGCCCATCGCCGCGACGATGATGTCCGCGCGACGGCAATGCGCTTTGATGTCCCGCGTCGCCGAATGGCAAATCGTCACGGTCGCGTTGGCCGCCCTGCCCTTCTGGCAAAGCATCGCCGCCATCGGTTTGCCGACGATATTCCCGCGGCCGAGGATTACGACTTCCGCGCCGTCGGTTTTCACACCGGAGCGCACGAGCAATTCGCGCACGCCCGCCGGTGTGCAGGGCAGAAAACCGCCGGTGTCACCGAGCATCAATTTGCCCACATTCACCGGATGAAATCCATCCACGTCCTTCGTCGGCGCAACCGACGCGTAAACCACTTCCTGCCGAATCTGCTTCGGCAATGGCGCTTGCACCAAAATTCCATGCAGCCGCGAATCGGCGTTGAGTTTGGCGATCAGCGCCAGCAAATCGGCTTCACTCGTCGCTTCAGCCAGGACGTGCGTTTCGGAAATGATTCCCAATTCCGCGCAGGCTTTTTCTTTTCGCCCGACATAAACCTTCGAGGCGGGATCTTCGCCCACGCGCACAAACGCGAGGCCGGGTTGCAGGCCGCGCGACCGCAGCGCAGCGATGCGTTGGGTTAGCTCGCCCTGGATCTGCGTCGCAATTGCGCGCCCGTCAATGAGGTTGGGAAAGTTCATTAATCCACCACCACGATGCTTTGGATGGTGAGGACGGGGGTGTTCTGCCAACGTTCGTCCACGCCTTCCTCACCGGTCACTACGATGCGCATGCCCTTGTAGCGGCGCAGGTCCAAATCCTTGGAAGTGGTGAGGAGGTAGTTGATTGTCTTGTCCGTATCTGGATTGACCAACTCAAAGCGGGTGGACGCTTGAATGCTCCGCGCGGCTTTCACAATGCCTTCGTGACTCACGATTCGCACCGGCGGGGGCTCTTCCTCCGTGGGCGTTGCAACGGCGGTAACGGGCGCCGGCACATGGGTTGCCGCTGCCGGGGCGGGAGTTGGCGTCGGGGTCGGCTCTGGTGCCGGAGTCGCAGCCGGAGTTTCCATCGTCTTCGTCGCAACGGGCGCCGCTTCGGGGACGGTGGTTGGTGTCGGCGCCGGTTCGGCGGGTTTCGGGGTCGGCTCCGCCGGCTTCGGCGTGGCTGCGACCACCGCGGGTGCAGCTTCAGGCGCTCCCTGCTTCAAATACTGCGCCGCCACGAAAGCAAACGCTTCGGCGGGCGCTTCGATTTCCGTCCAGTCGCCCTTGACGGAAACTTCCTTCACGGTCGCGCCCTTTAAGATCGTGCCCAGGACGCTATAGTTTTCGCCCGGCCCACCGCGGAGATTGAGCTTCTTCGGCTTCACGGTCTTGGTGGCCGCATCCAAGAAACTGGTGTTCACCCACACATGCGCCGAACTGGGCAACACGATCTTGGCCCACGCGGAAGGTTCGTCGTCCTTGGAATTTTTTAGCGTGATCTCATCGAGGACCGTCACCGCGTCGCCCCGGTGGATCTTGGTAATGACTTCGCCGATCAAGCCGGAACGACCGCGCACGTTCACGTTGCTGGCCACGACCGTCGCGGGCCCAGCCACAAGCGGAATGGTTTTCAGTTCTGCGGCGGGGGCAGCCTTTTTCGGCGCCGCCTTCGCGACAGAGGGTTTCTCCGCAGCGGGCTTGGCTTTTTTCTTCAGCGCCGGTTTGGCCTCGGTTGCCGGAGCAACCGTAGGTTTCGCCGCCGCCGCCGGCACGGGCGCGGGGGCGGCGGGAGGATTTGTCGTTTGCTGCGCGAAGACACCCGTCGTCAACATCGCGCCCAGCACCAACCAGCAATTCGTTTTCATAACTAAGAAAGTAGAGTTTTAATCTCCGGCGGTGTCAATGTCCGCCACCGGCCCGGTTTCAATTCGCCCAGTTTGATTTTCCCGATCTGCACCCGCACCAACCGCTCGACGATCAGCCCCTGCGATTCCACCAACCGCCGCACCTCGCGATTCTTGCCCTCGGCCAGTTCCAGTTCGATCACGCTCTGGGTTTTGCCCTCGCGCACGAGCCACGCGCGTTCGGCTTTGAGAAGCTCGCCTTCGTTTTGAATTCCCTGCGTGAACTTTTCCAGCATCGCCTTGTCCACGCGCCCGCCGATCGTGACGACATAGCGTTTGCGGACGCCGTAACGCGGATGAGTCAACCGCAGGGCGAATTCTCCATCATTGGTCAGGAAAAGCAATCCCTCGCTGGCAAAATCCAAACGGCCCACGCTCTGAACGCCCGACCATTCCTTGGGCAACAACTCGTAAACCGTCATCCGGTTCAACTCGTCTTTCCGCGAACAGACGCACCCGCGCGGCTTGTGGAGCGCGACGTAATGTTTCCGCTGCACGCGGACGAGTTTTCCGTCCAGCGTGACCTTGTCGCGGTCAGGATCCACCTTCGAGCCGAGCACGAGCACCGGCTGGCCGTTCACATGAACCCGCCCTTCGCGAATGATCTGCTCGCTGGCGCGGCGCGAAGCCACTCCAGCCTCGGCCAGGAATTTTTGGAGACGAATCACGGGATTCAAATGACGAATGACGAATGAAAGCCGGCGCACGGGCCAGCTTCCATTCGTCAGTCGCCATTCGGAATGGTTGCCTACTCGCTGGCTTTGGTCTTGCGGAGGCCGGTGATGCGGTCGCCGGCTTTCCATTGACCGCGTTTCTTGAGGACTTCGATGCGCTCAAAGCGCTTCATGACGTTTCGTTTGCCGCCCAAAGTGGACGCGGCGCGCAAGCTGCGATGCTGTGACATAAATTTTTCGGTTGAATTCTCGCCGCTCCGATGGGAAG
>CAIKLQ010000049.1 GCA_903828255.1 uncultured Verrucomicrobiota bacterium | reverse complement strand
TTTGGATCTTCCCGGAGCACCGCCGCGCCCTCATCATTGCGCACCTCATATACGAGGCGGTCAGCGTATTGCGTTTCCAACTTGCGCATCGCGACAAACAGCCGGTCCACGTCATAGCCGTGTTCCGCTCCAATCTCCTCCCGGATGCGCCAGATTTCCTCGATGGGATTCTCGTTTTTCATGTCTCCGGATAGTTTGCCATCAACTCGAGCGGAGTGCAAAGGACGGGTAGTGAGAAACCCATCGCTGCGCAGACGCCAGCGAGCCGCCGCACGATGAAGGCATTGTGGATGTGCCGACAGTTCCAAGTGAGCAGAAAATCCATCCCATGCGCCGCGGCCAGACCGATGTGCGCGGCATCAGTTGCGGCGCGTGACGGAATCAAGCCGGTGGCCAGAATCCGCTTGGTTAGCGCCTGCGCCTCCAAGGTGGCCGCGAGAATCCGACATTCGTCCAGCACCGCCAGCCGCCGGCTCGCCGCCTCGGCATCCCCGCGGCGCGCCTCGTCCAGAACATCTGCCGACGCAAACAACTCGAAGGCCTGCCGTCTCGTCTCCCACCATTCCCGCGTCGCCACTTGCTGCGACGCGATTTGCAGATCTCCGCTCGGCCAGGCCGTCAGCAGGCTGGGAATCGTTGTCTCGATATACACCGTCGGTTTCATCGCTCAATCCATTTCCATAAACTGCCAGACGCAACCGCAAGTTGACGATCAGTTTTCGGACGGCTCGAAGCGCGAACGTAGCCGCAAATGCGCCTCGCTATTTGCCAAGCGGAACAGGCTGCAATTCCACTCCAGCCGCAGCCCCACTCTTCTGCCGCCGCCGCACAAAAAATTTCCCCGCACCCCAGTCATCAAAGATGGAATAACTCACCGGCGTGACGAGCAACGACAGCAACAGGCAGAGCATTTGCCCGCCGATGATGATCTTGGCCATCGAAGCGCGGCCCGCGGCGCCGGGGCCCTGGCCCAGCGCGATGGGGATCATTGAGGCCACCAGCATGAGCGTGGTCATCAGGATGGGGCGGAGGCGGGCGCGGTTGGCTTGGAGGATGGCTTCTTCGCGTTCGAGGCCGCGGGCGCGGAGCGTGTTGGTGTAGTCCACCTGGAGGATGCCGTTTTTCTTCACGATGCCGAACAGCATGAACAGGCCGAAGATCGCATAGATGTTCAGCGCTTCGTTGAGCACGATCATCGTGAACAGCGCGAACGGCAGCGAGAGCGGCACGGCCAAGAGAATTGAAATCGGATGGACGAAGTTCTCGAATTGCGCTGCCAGGATCATGTACATGAAGATCATCGCCATGCCGAAGGCGAGGAGGAAGTTCTGGAACGTCTCCTGCAAAGTTTTGGCGCGACCGGTGAACGTTACGTTGTAGCCGGGCGGCAATCCGATTTTTTGAATGGAGTCCTGCACTTCTTTCATCGCGTCGCCTAGGGCCTTGTCGGCGGCGAGGTTGGAAACGATGGTGATTTTGCGCTGGCGCTGGTAGCGATCAATTTGATTCGGGCCGAGCGCTTCGTGGAAGCGCACGAAGTTCGCGAGTTGCACCAAGCCGCCGTTGGTGCCGTTGTTGAGCCGCAGCGTGACGTCCTCCAGCGACTCCTGGGTCGTGCGATCGTGGGCGTCGGCGCGCAACCACACGTCGTAAAGATCGTCGTTCTCGCGGAAGGTGCCGGCGATCTCGCCGCCGACGAGCGTGTGGAGCGTGTCGGCGATGTCCTGAATCTGGAGACCGAACTGACTCGCCTTCTCCCGGTCAATCTCCACGCGCAACTCGGGCTTGCGATTCGCCAGCGTCATGTCCACGTCCACCAGGCCGTTCGTAGTGCGCAGTTGCCCGATCATCTGCTCGGCGAAACCCGTGAGCTTTTGCAGGTCCGGTCCGACGAGGTTGAATTGCAAATCCGCATTGCGCCCGCCGCCGCCGATGTTGGAGATGAACTGCACGCTGGAACGTAGGTCGGGGAATTGCCCCAGGACTTTCCGCGCCATACCCATCGCCTGAAACTGTGACCAACGCCGCGTGTGGCCCGTGAACCGGTCCCACAATCCGCCCAGTTCCGGCAACCGGCAATAGATGTTCGCCACCGTCACGTCGCCTTCGCCTTTGCCAAGCCGGCCGCTGGTGTTGCCGATGGTGATGAGCGAATCCACCACCACGGGCTGCTCGTTGATGCGCAGGGTGCGGAGGCGTTGCTCGATTTGGTTGCAGATTTGCGTGGTGCGCTGGAGGTCGGAGCCTTCGGGCGTTTGCAAAGAAATCTCGAATTCACCGGAGTCGTCCGGGGCCATAAAGGTGAAGCGGGTCAGCTTGCCCAGCAGCGGAAGCGACAACAGGCACAGCGCCGAGGCGAGCATAATGACCCAGCGATGATGCAGACTCCAGCGCAGCACTCCGATGTAATGGCGCGCCAGCCATTGCATGAGCGGGCCGCCGTGGGCCTTTTTCTCCCGCGATTTGGGATCGTTCGTGTGTCGCAGGAAACGCGACGCCAGCATTGGCGTGAGCGTGAACGAAACGAACAACGACACCATGATCGCGAACGCCACCGTCACTCCGTAGCTGGAAAAGAACATGCCCACGCGCCCCTTCATGAAGGCGAGCGGCAGAAAAATCACGACGAGCGAAAGCGTCGTGGCCATGACGGCGAGGGCGATTTCGCCGGTGGCGTAGCTCGCGGCTCGCGCGCCGCTCCAGCCTTTTTCCTCCATCGTGCGATGGATGTTTTCCAGGATGACGATGGCGTCATCAATCACGATGCCGACGGAGAACACGAGGCCGAGCATGGTAAAATTATTCAGCGTGTAGCCCATCGCGCGCATGAGCACGAAGGTGGAAATGATCGAAGTCGGAATGGCAACGCAGGCGATCACCGTGCCGCGCCAGTCGTGCAGAAACGCGAACGTGGTCAGCGCTACGAGCATCGCGCCGAGCATCAGGTGGAGATTGATTTCTTCGAGGGAGCGTTTGATGAACCGCGACTGGTCGCGGATGACTTGCAGCTTGAAATCCGCCGGCACGCTGGCTTTCAACTCTTCCATCCGCTGCTTGACGCCGTCAATCACCTTGACCGTGTTGCTGCCGGATTGCTTGCGCACGATCAGCGTCACGCACTGTTTGCCGTTGGCGGTGGAAAGCGAGCGCGGTTCTTCGATGGCATCTTCGACGCGGGCCACATCCTTGAGGAACACCGGCTGGCCGCCGAAATTCGCCACGATGAGTTCGTTGAAATCCTTCACCGCTTCCATGCGG
>CAIKLQ010000048.1 GCA_903828255.1 uncultured Verrucomicrobiota bacterium | reverse complement strand
GCGCTGACGGCGGGATCGGTCGGAGCGGGAAGTCAGGCGGTGGCCGAGGGGGCCAGCGAACAAGCCGCCTCGCTCGAGGAAACCAGCGCCTCGCTCGAGGAAATGTCGAGCATGACCAAGCAAAACGCGGAAACGGCGGGCAAGGTCAAGGGGTTGGGCAGCGAAGCCCGCACCGCCGGCGACTTGGGAGTGCAAGATATGACGGCCCTCATCAAGGCCATGGACGCCATCAAAAACTCCAGCGGCGACATCGCCAAGATCATCAAAACCATTGATGAGATCGCCTTCCAAACGAACATCCTGGCGCTCAACGCGGCGGTGGAAGCGGCCCGCGCCGGCGAGGCGGGAGCGGGATTTGCCGTGGTGGCCGACGAAGTGCGGAACTTGGCGCAACGCTGCGCGGCGGCGGCGAAGGAAACCGCCGGGAAGATTGAAGATGCCGTGCAGAAGAGTGCCGCGGGCGCGGAGATCAGCGCCAAGGTGGCCAGGAGCCTGGAGGAAATTGTGGGCAAGGCGCGCCAGGTGGATGAGCTGGCGGGCGAAGTGGCGACGGCCTCAAGAGAGCAAAGCGAGGGAATCTCACAAGTGAACATCGCGGTGACTCAAATGGACAAGGTCACGCAGGACAACGCCGCCAGTGCCGAGGAGAGCGCGGCGGCGGCAGAGGAATTGAGCGCGCAGGCGGAGTCGTTGAAAGGAGCGGTGCTGGAATTACTGCGCTTGGTGGATGGCCAGCAAGCCGGGCGGTCGCCCCGGCACGGCTTGGCGACGTCTGTGGCGCGGGCGAAAACAGCGTCGCGCAGCAACGACCGCGGGGGGTTCGCCAAACCGTCTGGCCGGGCGCCGAAACCAACCGCAGTGGCGGCGGGCAATCGGAGCCACTCTGAAATTCCGATGGAGGACGATTCCAGATAGTTTCCAACCTTGGTCTGGAGCGCGAGTATGATCAAACCAACTTCAACGAAAGCAATAGTCACGGCAGACGGATGCTTCCAAGCCTTAAAGCTGGGCGCCGCGTTCTGGGTTGCGGTTGCCAGCTTGACGCCGTCGCTCGCAGTGTTGGCGGATGCTGCGCCCGCGCCCGCCCACTCTGAAGCCGCCGCCGCCCCGCCGCCCGACAAAAGCAGCTACACCCTGTTCAATCCCACGCCGCGCGCCCTGATGCGGGAGATGGTTTCCGACCGTCCCGACAAGACCGAGGGGCCCTACACCGTGGACGCTGGCCATTTTCAGATGGAGATGGACTTGGTCAATCACACCCATGATCGCCAGACCGCGTCCGGGGAAGACCTGATCACCGACAGTCTGGCGGTGGGAGCTGTCAATCTGAGGGTGGGTTTGTTGAACTCTTTGGATTTTCATCTGGTGTTGGATACCTACAACTGGGTGCGCACCGAAGACCGGATTTCCGGAACGGTGGCTCACCAGCGGGGCTTTGGGGATGTCACCACCCGACTCAAATTCAACTGCTGGGGCAACGACGGCGGCCCCACAGCTCTGGCGCTCCTGCCGTTTGTGAAGTTTCCCACCAGTCAGGACGACTTGGGCAACAACGCCGTGGAAGGCGGACTCATCATTCCGCTGGCGGTGGAATTGCCGGGCGGCTGGGGACTGGGCCTGATGACGGAGTTCGACGCCATGCAGGACGCGGACGGGGCCGGCTACCACCCCGAGTTTCTCAACAGCATCACCTTGAGCCATGACATCATCGGGAACTTGGCAGGCTACATCGAGTTCTTCAGTCAAGTCAGCACGGATCGAGACGCCCCTTGGATCGGGACGGTGGACTTGGGCCTGACTTACGGTTTGACCGCCAACCTGCAATTGGACGCCGGAGTGAACATCGGCGTCACCCGTTCCGCCGATGACCTGAATCTGTTCTTCGGAATTTCCCTGCGCTTTTGATGTGGAACGGAATAGGATTCAGAATAAATGAAACGGAATGGATTCAAGATTACGGTTCTGACCCGGGCCGCGCTGCTGGTCTTGCTGACGCTCACAACTGCCGCCGCCGCATCTGCTGTGGGCGGTAGCGGCGCGACGACCGCTCCTTCCCCGCTGCCACTGTGGTTGCTGGGATTGGGGGCGGTAGGGTTGCTCGGAATGACCGGCGCGCCCGGCCGGGACGAGGACCACCCGCTTCTCGAGGGCGATCTTGGGGATCCGGAGCGGAACGAATCCGAACTCACGGCGCTCTACGATAATGCTCCGTTCAGCATGTTGTTGTTGGATGGACAACAGCGCGTAAGACGCGCGAATCGGGCAGCAGGGGCGGTGTTTGGGGCCGGGGCGGCGGATGAACTAATCGGCAAGAGCGTGGGCGAGGTAATGGGTTGTCCGGTGGTTTGCGGTGGGTCCGCCGAATGTGGCGCGGATTCGGTTTGCTGCGATTGCGCGCTGCACCTGGCGGTGCGGGATACGTTGTGCCAGCGAACCAGCCAGACCCGTTTCTCCCTGAAAGTTTCACCGATCCACGGGGGCAAAATGCGCGACACGGTTTTGCAGTCCTCCATCACCCGGGCCATGGTGAACGGGGAGCCGATGGCTTTGATTTATCTGGAGGACGTAACTGGGAAGCAGCGGGCTGAAGTTCGGATGCGCGAGCAGGCGGAGTTGCTGGACATCGCCAACGACGCGATCACCGTGCTGGATCTCGAAGGGCGCGTCCTTTACTGGAACCATGCCGCGGAAAAACTCTACGGCTGGCCGGTCGAAGAAGCGCTCGGCCGCAGCGCCAGTCAGCTTTTCTTTGAATCCGTGCCGACCGAATTCATCCAGGCGCTCGAAGCGGTGCTCAAACATAGCGAGTGGAGCGGCAAACTCACCCAGACCAACCGGGATCGCAAGCCGGTGATCGTGCAAAGCCGGGCCACTCTGGTCCGCGATGCGGCGGGCCAGCCCAAATCCATTTTGTTCGTCAACACGGATGTCACGGGAAAGATGCTGTTGGAGGCCAGATTCCTCCGCGCCCAGCGGCTGGAAACCATCGGCTCTCTGGCCAGCGGCATCGCCCATGACTTGAACAATGTGCTCGCCCCCATCACCATGGCGGTGGAATTGTTGCGGCCCCAGCTCCACAATGAACAGGATCACAAGCTATTGCAGATGTTGGCCCTCAGCGCCCAGCGCGGCACCGACATCGTCCGGCAGTTGCTCACCTTCGGTCGCGGCGTCGAAGCCACCCAAACCCGGCTCAAACCGAAGACGCTCATCAAGGAAATCGCCCGGATCATCCAGGAGACTTTTCCCAAGTCCATCAATCTGCGCACGGCCATGACCGAAGAGGTGGGGGAGTTCATGGGCGACGCCACCCAGATTCACCAACTGCTCCTGAATTTGTGTGTCAACGCGCGCGACGCGATGCCGGACGGCGGCAACCTGACGCTGTCAGTTCGCAAAATCCAATTGGACAAGGCGGCCAAACCCGTGGCGGGCCGGAGCCCGGATATTGCCCCCGGCCCTTACCTCGCACTCACCGTCTCCGACACCGGCACCGGCATGACGCCCGAGGTGCGGGAAGGAATTTTCACCCCGTTTTTCACAACCAAACCGGTCGGTCAGGGAACCGGCCTGGGCCTTTCCACGGTGCGGGACATTGCGCACAACCACGATGGTTTCGTCGAAATCTGGAGCGAGGTCGGGCAAGGTTCGCGCTTCACGGTTTATTTCCCCGCGCTCGAAACCCGAACCGCTGACGTCGCCCGCGGGGCCGTTTTGCCGCTGCCGCTGGGCCACGGCGAACTGGTGTTGGTGGTGGATGACGAGCAATCCGTTCTCCGGCTCGCCAAGAACATCCTGGAAACCCACGATTACCGCGTGGTTACCGCCGCCGACGGACAGGAGGCGCTGACGGCGTTCGCGCGACACGCCACCGCAGTGCGCGCCGTCATCATAGACCTGATGATGCCCAACTTGGGTGGGGCTGCCGCCATCAAGGAACTGCGGTCGCGCAATGCCACGCTGCCGATCATCGTCATCAGTGGCTATCCCCCGGATGATTGCGAGGTGGTCAAGTGTGTCGGCGAGGGGATTATTTTTATTTCCAAGCCCTTCACCGTTCAGCGTCTGCTGGCCGCCCTCAGCGACGCCTTCGTCGGTGGGCCGCTGGCAACGAATCGCGAACCAGCGAACCCCAACCACCCGACCGAGACCACGCTCCCGCGCTTGGCGGGCATAACCGGTTTGGTCCCGCGGATCCCATTTGGAAAGCCCGGACGCCAGAACTGACGCCCACTCCGCATCATGAACGGGCGGCGGGGAGGGGTGATTAAGCGCGGGGTGAGAATTCGCCGAATGCAATTTCCCGCTTTGAACCCCTGAACCCCTGAACCGCAGGACCGCTCTGGCGGAGGATGAAATGCGGCAGCGTCTTGGAGTGCGCCCGGCACCGGGCACAGCATAAACTACGATTAGAAGTTTGATAAGTTAATATGGCTTTCGTCCGCACCGTCTTGTTGGATCCGGGGCTGGTCGCGCTCCGGGCCGCAACCATTTTTACTCGCACCTGCGGTGGGGTTGTTTTTACCTTCGCCAGCAGGTGGCGGGACTTTTTTTCCGCCTCCGAATCCCATCGCCCCCGAGAAAGCCCAACATTTGAGCCCATTTTCTCGTGGCACATCTGCTGCTGAGCAGCCTGCAGGATCTGTCACATGATTGATGCGTTGTTCAACCAACCGGGCTATCTAGGGGCCAAGCGAATGCTGGATGCCAGCGTGGCCCGGCATGACGCGATCGCTTCCAACATCGCCAACGCGGAAATGCCCCACTACCGCCGCGTGGACCTCGCCCCTTCCTTTCGCACCGAATTGCAAAACGCCATCGCCGGAAAGGATGTGGCGCGGTTGAATTCTCTTCGCCCGCAAGTCATCCCGGATGCGCGCGCTCTTGCGACCAACCTTGACGGCAACACGGTGGACCTTGAACACGAGTTGATCGAAATGAGCCAGAACACGCTGGAGAACACGATCCAAACCCGATTTGTCAGTGGGGCGCTGGCAAAAATACGCCTCGCGATCACCGGTAAGTCCTAAACTGATTTATGATTAACTGCATTTCCAGCCTTGCGAGCACCACCGGGGCGCTGGACGCGGAACGCACGCGTCTGGCGGTCATCGCCCAGAACATCGCCAACGCCAATACCACCCGGGGGGTTGATGGGCACGCGTACCGCCGGCAGCAAGTGGTTTTCGATACCGTGCTGCAACACGCGCGCAATCCGAATGGCGGCCAGGAATCTTCGTCCGTGCCCCGGGTCAGCCGCGTGGTGGACGATCCGCGGGTCGGTTCGGCGATTTACCAACCGGGACATAAGGACGCCGACGCCAAGGGAATGGTGTTGCTCCCCAACGTGGACCTCTACACGGAACAGGCGGATATGATCGTGGCCTCGCGAGCTTACGAAGCGAATGTGGCGGTGTTCAAAAATGGCCGCAGCATGGCGATGCAGGCCTTGTCCATCGGCAAGCGTTGATCAACTCCGAGTTGACCCACCGACCCGCGTCAAACTGAATTCGCATGAACCCCCTCACCTCGATTCGTCAGTTGTGGTCGGCGATGCCGACTGGGAATGTCTCGCCCACCGACAAGGCCGCGAACTCGGGCATCTCAATTCCCTCGGCCGAACTGCGCGAACTCAATGCTGGTCAGGCGACGGCTGGCGTCTTGGATGTGCAACCGGCGAACGGCTCGTTCTCCGGGTTGCTGAGTCAACTGGTGCAGGGCGTGGACGCCAAGCAACAGATAGCGGGACAGTCCCTGCGCGATTTGCAGAGCGGCCAGAATGTTTCCTTGCACCAAACGATGATCTCGATGGAAGAAGCCAGCGTGTCGTTTCAGTTGATGGTGGAGGTGCGCAACAAACTTCTCGAGTCCTACCAGGAACTAATGCGGATGCAGGTCTGACGCCCACTGAATGAACTCCAACGTCACGAAAATCGGTCAGCAGCTCCAGGACATCTGGAAACAGCTCGGCACCAGCCAGCGCGTCAGCGTCGTCATGGCCACCGGCGTGTTGCTGATCGGGATCATGGGGGTGGCTTGGTGGTCCAGCCGGGAGGACTACAGCCTGCTCTACGGCAAGCTCTCGGACAGCGAAGCCTCCCGCGTCATCGCCGCGCTCAATGACGCCAAGGTGGCTTACAAAGTCGGGGGCGGTTCGATCCTCGTGCCGACGGAAAAAGTCCATGTCACGCGGATGCAACTCGCGGGCAAGGGCATTCCCCGCAGCGACGGCGTCGGCTTCGAGATTTTTGACAAGCCGAATTTCGGCATCTCCGACTTTATTCAACGGGCCAACTACATCCGGGCATTGCAGGGAGAACTGGCCCGCACTATCGCGCAAATTGATGAGATCGAAAGCGCCCGCGTGATGGTCGTCATGCCGGAAAATCGGCTGTTGATTGACAAAGACAAACATGCGACCGCCTCCGTATTCGTGCGGCTGCGCGGCAATGGCCAACTCGCGCCGCAGGCCATCAACTCCATCCGCTTTCTCGTGGCCAATTCCGTTGAGGGCCTCAAACCCAATTTCGTTTCCATCGTGGATAATCAGGGCAACGTGCTTTCGGAAAACGTCGAGAACGACTCGCTGGTCGGCATGTCGGCGACCCAACTCGATGCCCGGCGGAATCTGGAGCAGTACCTCGCCAAGAAGGCCGAGGGGATGCTCGAAAAAGTTCTCGGCCCGGGCCAGGCCATTGTGCGCGTTGCCGCCGAGATCAACTTCGATACCACGGAGCGCACGGAAGTGAAATTCGATCCGGATAGCCAAGTCATTCGCAGCCAGACCAAGGACGAATCGAACGAAGACACGACGACTTCAAACAACAACGAGGTTGCCGGCATCACGGCCAACACCCCGGGCGGCTCCAACACTACGGGCCAAGCGGGGATGCCGCTCGCCAATACCAAGAACAAGAAGATCACCGGCCAGACGCAGTATGAGATTAACAAGATCACCAGCAATCTCATGCAAGTGGCGGGCGGGCTGAAGCGGCTTTCGGCGGCGGTCACTGTGGCGACGAAGGTCGAGGGCGAAGGCGCGACTCGCAAAGTGGTTTCCCGGAGCCCCGAGGAACTGGAAAAATTGCGCCGCATCGTTAGCAATGTCCTGGGCACCGACCTCCTGCGCGGCGATCAAATTACCCTCGAAGAACTGCCGTTTAACGACCAATTCGCGGTCGAGGTCACCCGTAATCTGCAGAATCAGGAACGGCATGATTTCTGGTGGACGCTCGCTCGGAATGTGGGCTACCCCGCGCTCGCGCTGGGGGTCTTGGTCATTTTCTTCCGCCTGTTCAAACGCCTGTCCGCCGAGGAACCCTCGTATGGCATTCCGATTGGCCGAATCCCCATCCACCACAGCAACGGCAATGGCCACAGCAATGGCAACGGCAACGGCAACGGCAACGGTCATCGCTCGCTCTTTGCGGACCGTGGCGGGCAGGACGATCAGGAAGTGGTCACCGTCGAAGTGCTGAACCAACTGATCAAAGAAAATCCGGATAACATGACGCAGGCGATCCGCACCTGGCTCGATCGCGGCGGTCCCCCTTCCTAGTGAGATGACCTATGGCCGCTACTCTTGCCTCGAAACCCGCCCCGCCCGCAGCGGCTGAAACGCCGAAGCTTTCCCGCATCCAAAAGCTGGCCGCGCTGCTGGTGATTCTCGGTTCGGACGCCGGCGCCCAAGTGCTCCGCGCGTTTGACCCGCACGAAGTCGAGGAGATTTGCAGCGAAATGGCCAAGTTCACCATGGTCAGCCAGGAACTCCAGACGGAGATTCTGCGCGAGTTTTCCGGCGTCGCCGTTCATGCCGGCACCTCCATTCGCGGCGGCGTGGATGTCACCCGGGTCACCTTGGAAAAGGCGATTGGACTGTTCAAGGCCACGGAAATCCTCTCCCGCGTCGCGCCGTTACGATCTTCGGTTGCCGCCATCCAGGAGATTATTGATATGGAGCCCCGGCAGATTTACAACCTGATCCGGTACGAACAAGCGCAAACCGTGGCGCTGATGCTCAGCTATACCGGGGCCGACAAAGCCGCCTCAGTCCTGGCCTTTTTCCAGGCCGACCTGCGCGAAAAAATTCTGGAACGCGTCGCTACACTGGCACCCACGCCTGTCGAAATTGTCGAGAAAGTGGTCGCCGTCCTCGTCGCCAAACGCGGCGTCAGCCACACCCGCGCGTTGAATCAAACCGGCGGCGTGAAAGTCGCCGCCGACTTGCTGAACGCGATGGACAAGGATCAGGGGAAAGACATCTTGATTTCGATTGATGAGCGCAACCCCGATCTCGGTCAGGCCATCCGCCAGAAAATGTTCACTTTCGAGGACCTCGCCGGTCTCGAACCCGCCATGCTCCAGCGCGTTCTGCGGGAAGTGGATATGCGCGAGTTGGCCCTGTCCCTCAAGAGTGCCAGCGAAAAACTCAAGAGCACGCTCCTGTCTTGCATCACCAAGCGCGCCGCCGAGACGGTGCTGGAGGAAATCAGTTTCATGGGCGCGGTGCGGTTGCGGGACATCGAAAGCGCCCAACTCCGTGTCCTCGATGCCGTGCGGCGGCTCGAAGCCGAGGGCGCGGTGGATCTGGGCGAAGCCCGGAAAGGCGGGCAGCATGCAATGGCATAAGAGCCTTGCCATCGGCCATCCGATTAGCGGCGTGTTCCTGGTCCCGCCCGCCGTAACGCAGGATCGGGAAGCCAACGAAGTGCGCTTTCAGCAACGCGAGCAGGCCGCTTATGAACGGGGTCTCGCCGACGGCGAAAAGCGGCTGAGCGAACAGCTCTTGCGCCAGCGCTCGGAAATGCTCGAATTGCAAAACGGCATCCTGGCCGAGTTGCAGCAGGCGGTGCCCCAGATCGTGCGGCAAAGCGAAGCCGGCCTGATCGAACTGGCCATCGAAGTCGCCCGGAAGTTCGTTTGGGAACTGCCCATTTCAACGGAGATGATCGAGGCCGTCGTGCGGGCGGCGCTGGCCCACACCGAAGACAGCACGGAGTTTCACATTGCGCTGCACCCCGACGATCTCGCGCTGTTGCAGCGCAGCAATTCGCCCGTGCAGTTTCCTGGCCCGGGTAATGAAGCCGTGCATTTTCGCGCCGCGACGGATGTCACGCGAGGCGGCTGCCTAGTGGAGACGCGGTTTGGCATCATTGACGCCCGCCGCGAAACCAAACTCAAATTGATCCGGGAGGCCGTCAACACATGACCGCCACGCTCCCACCGTCCGAGCCTTCGTACCTGACCACCGCCCGGGAGCGCGTCAAGCAGGCGCGGGCCGCCGAGACGCGCGGGCGGGTGGTGCAATTGATCGGCTTGGTGGTCGAGTCGGAAGGCCCGCTCGCATCCGTCGGTGAGATTTGCCGGATGGAATCCCCCCGCCACGACCAGTCCGCGTTGGCGGAGGTGGTCGGTTTTCGTAACCACCATTTGCTGTTGATGCCCTTGGGCGAACTGCACGGGATTCATCCCGGTTGCGAAGTCATCGCCACCGGCGCGCCGCTGCGCATCCCAGTCAGCGACGAATTGCGGGGGCGTGTCATTGATGGCTTGGGCAATCCCATTGACGGGAAAGGGCCGATTCGCGGCCGGCAGATGGTGCAACTCAATCTCGTCCCGCCGCATCCACTCAAGCGCCAGCGCATCCAGGATGTCTTCCGCACTGGCATCAAGGCGATTGACGCCTTCACGCCGTGTGGTCGAGGTCAGCGGCTCGGCATTTTCGCCGGCAGCGGCGTGGGCAAATCCACGCTTCTGGGCATGATCGCCCGGCACGCCGAAGCGGATGTGAACGTGATCGCGCTGATTGGCGAACGCGGTCGCGAAGTGCGGGAATTTTTGGAAAAAGACCTGGGTGAAGAAGGGCGGCGCAAATCCGTCCTAGTCGTGGCGACCTCGAACGAGCCGGCGTTGGCCCGCGTGAAAGGGGCGTTTCTAGCCATGTCCATCGCCGAACACTTCCGGGATCAGGGCAAAAATGTGCTCATAATGATGGATTCGGTCACGCGCTTCGCGATGGCCCAACGTGAAATCGGCCTAGCCATCGGCGAACCCCCGACGACGCGGGGCTACACGCCGTCCGTTTTTTCTTTGTTGCCCCGATTGCTCGAACGCGCCGGCGCGGGCGAACGCGGGACGATGACCGGTTTGTTCACCGTGCTCGTGGAAGCCGACGACATGAACGATCCCGTGGCCGACGCGGTGCGCTCAATTCTCGATGGGCACATCGTTCTGGCGCGCGAATTGGCCACACAGAATCATTATCCGGCCATTGACGTGCTCGAAAGCGTGAGCCGCTTGACGCGGGAGTTGCTCACCCCGGCGCAACTCGATCTCACCTCCGCAGCGCGCGAGCAACTTGCCGTTTATCGCAAGAATCAGGATTTGATCAATATCGGGGCCTATCCTGCGGGCAGCAACGCAACCATTGACGACGCCATCGCCCGACACGAGCCCATGCGGCGCTTCCTACGACAGGGCATCGCCGACGGTCTGACGTTGGAGCAAACGTGGTCGGCGCTGGCCAAAACCTTGGCCCCGCTGGCCCCGCTCAAGGCCGCGACCCCCACGAAATCCGCATGAAAGCATTTCACTTTCGTCTCCACGCCGTATTGACGTTGCGCGAACAAGTCGAGGAGGCCGCCCGGCAGAGTTGCGCGCGCGCCTACTCCGCAGTGGCCACAGCGACCGAGCGCTTGCGCGATGCGGATGCGGCCATCGTCGCCTCCGACGAATTGCGCCGCACCCAACTGGTCACCGGGGCTCCGGCCGATCAGTTTGAACACGCGCGGGTATTTGGCATTTTGTTAACCGAGCGGCGGGCCGGACGGATGCGGGAGTTGGCCGAAGTTCGCTCGCGGGCGGAAGAGGCTTGGCGCTTGCTCGTCGCTGCCACTCAGGGGCGGGAGGCGATGGAACGACTCCGCCGCCGCCAACAATCGCAACACGCCTACCAAGAAGCGCAGACCGAACAGAAAACCCTCGACGAACTCGCCGGCCAACGCAAGCGACTGGTCGAGGCCTGGCGGGAACCGGCGACAACTGTATGATCCGTTTGCTCCAAAACAAATGGTTGGTGGTGGCGGTCGGCGCCCTCGCGTACGCCCTCACCACTTGGTATTGCCTCCAGCCGCAGAAGCAACTCCAGGAGGCGGTGGCGGTGTTGCGGGCGCAGCAAAGCAGCCGTTCTGTCACCCCGGGCGGTCCCTCTTGGACCTTTCACAACCCCGAGCTGAGCCAGCTCGTGGCGGAGTTGAAAGACGAGCGCGAAACCTTGCGGCTGCGCGCCAGTCAGTTGGACGAACTCGAGGCCCGGTTGCGCGCCGAGCGCAAAGAAATTTACGCCGTGACGCAAGCCGTCTATCAACTGCGCGCCGAACTCGACACGGTGGTCACGCGGGTCACCGCAGAGGAAAGCGTGAACCTCAAAAAACTCGCTAAAGTCTATGCGACGATGAGCCCGGAAGGCGCGGGGCGCATCCTCAAGGAAATGGACGACAGCCAGCTTGTGAAAATCCTGACGCTCATGAAAGAATCCGAAACCGCCCCAATTCTCGAAAGTCTTGGCTTGGGCGGCAAGGATGAAGCCCGGCGGGCCGCTCTGATCTCGAATCGGCTGCGGCTCACTGTTTCGCCGCCTAAAAAACCAGCCCCCCCATGATTCCCGCGCTTAATCCCCCTGTTTCATTTCCCAATGCCCCGTCGCCGGAAACCAACTTCGACGGACTGGACCCGGCCGCCACCGCTGGCAACTTCGCCCTGCTGATGGCCCAGGCAGTGGCCGCTCCCGCTGTCAAAACTCGGAGCGCAACTGGCGACCGATCGAACTCCGCTGCGTTTTCGAGCACGAGTGAAGAAAAAGATTCACCAGCCCAGGAAAGCTCGGCTAACCAGACTTCCCTTGATCCTAGGAATATTCCGGTCGCCATCCTGCAAACTTGGCTGGCCGCAGTTCCGCTGCCGCCGTTCGCCCCGCCGATTCCAATTCCCCTGACGGAAGCCAAAAGTCAATCCGAGGCGGCGACTGGAAGCGCTTCGGAAGCAGGGTCCGACGGCGGAGATTTCGTTGCGGGCAACGCGCCGTCAGAAAACCCAAGATCAAACGACGCTTCCACGCGGGCGGGCGCAAAGGGCGCGGCGGAGGGAAATTCGACGCGTCCCGGCGGTCGTCAACGGGGTGATGCCTCGGCTCCAAACCCTGCGGGCGCCAATCCTGCGGGCGAAAAGATTCCCTATGATACGCGCGCGAATTCCGCTGCGGGGCCGGCGACTATTGCGCCCGATCCGCAGCGGCCAACCAATCAGGATAATAATTTACAGCGAGGAAAGATGGTCCCTGATATCGCAGCCCGACCCGCAGTTGTTGAACCGCGCGTGGCCCACGCGCAATCCCGGCCTGCAGCGACTGGGCCAGCGAGCCCCCGCGCCGAGTTTTCCGGTTTTGAGGGTTTCGCTCCGAAGGTTGGTTTGAAGGAAGCGGCCCTGAGCCGCGCGATTGAAGCGGGGGTTGTTTCATTTGTGTCACCGCCTGGCACTGAGTCGCGGGTGTATGGTCCCCGCATGGGTGAGCTGCGCGGCCTCCCGGCAGCGATTCCCGCGCTGGCTCAGGCTGCGAAAATCCTGCCGGCGGCGGAACCAGTGAGCGCAGAAGTTGTGGCGCAAGTTTCGCCGGAAGCCGCACGGCCGGAAGTGGCCAAAGCGGGAACTGGCGCGAAGGTTTCAGCGGAAGGAAATTCGGCGGG
>CAIKLQ010000047.1 GCA_903828255.1 uncultured Verrucomicrobiota bacterium | reverse complement strand
CGGCAGGCGCAAGACCATTGACCATGACCACGGCGACAGCTCAGCACTCCAGGCATTGGCGCGGTTGGAGAGCAGGATCGACGCTCTGCTGGGAACGAAGCCGCATGTTGGCAAGCCTGATGAGGAACGGTAGGACCATGCTTGCGTCATAGAGCCTGAAAACCTAACTTAATTTCTGCGTTTCGTGGTCCAAACAATGGGGACCACTTTTCATCTCAGCAGAGCAGAAAAAAGCACCATGAAAACGCGCGGCAGGAACCACTTTATCCAGTTTGCTTTGTTTGCTCCGGAACGCGCGCGGGGATCTGAAAAGTGTCAACGTGTCGGCCGGGCTTACGGAACGCGAAACCCTGCGTGGCCTCTTGCAATTCAGTGGTTTCCACCTCCCAGTTCTTTCCTGTGAGCCTTTCGCGTCGGCGTTCCTTACAGTTTCACCCGTGACTCGTAGTGCCACGCGGGTATTTTATTCTGAAGCACATGCCCTCAAGCGACTTTACCACAACGCGTTGTAAGCATGTGCTTTTTCGCAAGCTGGATATCCGAGGTATTGGCGCTTGGCCTGCTAGCTACAGGTCGCCGCGTCTGGTTAGCGGATATCCAACCGTCGGCTGGTATTGGCAGTCAGCGAGTCGTAACAAATGATTCCGCACTGAATGCCACGTTCTTCAGATTGAAGAAGCGATGATGGAGTCTGGCTAGCAATAACATATGCCCCACCAAGAAGCTCGCACTTCGCGAATATGAACAAAGCCTTGATCGCCCTCACCGCAGCCTTCGCGCTACACAACACGACGGCCCATTCGGTCATCTTCAACAGCAACACTGTCATCGGTGTCGGTGACCCGACGTACGATGGCCAGCCAATCGTCGTGAGCAACTGTACGCTCACGGTCAACGGCCCGCACCGCTTCGCCAGCCTGTTGCTGACCAATAGCGCGGTCCTCACGCATTCGCCCGCCCCGAATGGGGAGACGAACAACCGGGTGGACCTCACCATTGCCGGCGATGTCGGAATTCCAACCGACTGCAGCATGGATGTGTCCGGGCGGGGCTACGCTAGCGCCAGCGGCCCCGGCGTTGGGTGCAGCAATGGCAGTGAGTCCGGTGGTGGCGGCGGCCACGGCGGTGTGGAAGGAGTCTCCGCGAAAGGCTGCCCTGGTGGCGGTGCCTACGACTCGTTTCTGACACCCACGCTGCCTGGCAGCGGCGGGGGCAATGGCTACGCCACTTCGGGCGGCTTCGCGGGCGATATCATTCAACTTACCGTCGGCGGCACGCTCCGCGTAGATGGCGCGCTCACTGCCCAAGGCGCTAACCCGACTTCGGGCGGTTACGGCGGCGGTGGCGCGGGGGGCAGCATCACGCTGGTGGTGGATACGCTGGCCGGGACTGGGACCATTTCCGCCAATGGCGGGAATGGCAGCAACCCCGGTGGTGGCGGCGGCGGCGGCAGAATTGCCGTTGAACTCACCACGCTCGAATCTCCCCCGATGACCACCGCCTTTGGCGGCAATGGCAATCAACGCGGCGGCGCTGGCACGGTTCTGGTGCGGCCCATCCGCTCGCAGATAGCCAATCTGGACGTGGGGAACGGGGACACTTTTGGGGCCGTGACGCCGCTATCCATCGCCGGCGGCGTGCAGAGCCTGGTCATCCGCAACGGCGCGATCGCGGTGCCTGGGGACGCGCTCGTCGTCACCAACCTGAGCGTCGGTTCCAACGGCGTCCTAACTTGTCTCTCGGGCCAGGCTGGTCTGTTCGCAACCGCGGTGAACGCCCTTAACATCGAAGTCGGCGGTCGAGTCACTGCCGATGGCCGCGGTTGGTGGCAATCATTAGATCCGCAACACTCATAACCATGAAAAACCAATTCTCACGATTCGGAACGACCGTCGCCGTGCTGGCTTCGCTCTGGTCGGCAAGTGCTACGATTCATGCCGCTACCCTCAACTGGACCAACCCAGCCAGCGGCGGCTGGAGCACCGCCGCCAATTGGAATCCCAACGGCGTGCCGGGAGCGAGCGACACCGCCGTCATAACCAACGCGGGCGTGACCGTCTCACTCAATGCCGCGACGACCGTCGGGGGGATCCTTCTCGGCACCAATGGCGGAGGCACGGTGACGCTCTCACTCGCGGGTCAGACCCTTGCGCTGAACGGGTCATTGACGGTGAACCCCAGCGGCTCCTTGACCGTGGACAGCGGCGTGCTGGTGGGGAATACGAACGCAGTATTGAGAGGGACGATCAGTTGGGTCGCCGCTTCTTTGAACGGGGTTCTGACGCTGGCCGCTGGCAGCACGCTGAACATTGTCAGCGGGAATAACCATGATATGAGCGCCACGGTGCTTACGAACCACGGCACGGTGCTGTGGAAAGATGGGACGATTCGCGGCGGCAACGGCACCACGATTTACAATTACGGTTTGTGGGACGCGCAGAATGACCAAGTTTTCAGCGGGGCCGGTTTGGGCGGCAGCTCGGGGTTCCACAATTATGGCACGTTGCGCAAGTCGGGCGGGGTCAGCGAGTTTGCCAACGCGACGATTTTCACGGGAACGGTGTTTAACCAAATCGCCGGGGTGCTGGATGTGCAGAACGGCACCAATGGATTGCAATTGCAGCTTCTAGGCGGCGGCAATTTCACCGGCGGTTATGTCAGCACCAACAGCGTGGGACTGCTGAATCTCGCGCAAGGGAATTTCAACATCAAGGGCACGGTGACGGGGACCAACACCTGGTTGAATGGGGGCACTCTGGGCGGTGCGACGGTTCTCAAAGGCGCGTGGACTTGGGTCGTGGGCGATTGGAATGGTGCGCCGGACGTGACGATAACTTCCAACTCGACTTTGCTCATTGTCAGCGGGAATAACCATGATATGAGCGCCACGGTACTCACGAACCACGGCACGGTGCTGTGGAAAGACGGGACGATTCGCGGCGGCAACGGCACCACGATTTACAATTACGGTTTGTGGGATGCGCAGAGTGACCAGGTTTTCAGCGGGGCCGGTTTGGGCGGCAGCTCGGGGTTCCACAATTATGGCACGTTCCGCAAGTCGGGAGGGGTCGGGGAGCTTACGGGTAACACCTATTTCGCGGGGACGGTGTTCAACCAAATCGCCGGGGTGCTGGACGTACAAAACAGCACCAACGGTTTGCAATTGGCGCTGCTTGGCGGCGGGAACTTCACGGGCGGTTATGTCAGCACCAACAGCGTGGGACTGCTGAATCTCGCGCAAGGGAATTTCAACATCAAGGGCACGGTGACGGGGACCAACACCTGGTTGAATGGGG
>CAIKLQ010000046.1 GCA_903828255.1 uncultured Verrucomicrobiota bacterium | reverse complement strand
TTCGATCCGGGCAGTTGCAAGAAGACGAAAAAGCTGCGGAAGAAATCGTTTTGCGCCTTGTAGAGGCCGAGGTCCACCTGGGCCAGCGTGCCCCAAAACACGAGCACCGTGCCCATGGCCAGCAGGACGACGGTGAGCCGCAACGAGGTGAAGAATTTTACGAAGTAGTCGAGCATGTCAGTATTTCACGGTTGAAACGAATTCCTTGAACGCGGCTTGCTGGGCATCCACGACCGCCGGATCGCCCATCAATTTGTAAAACCAGGCCCGCCCGGCTTGCGGCACCATGACGCCCATCAGCTTGGCCGTCCGCCCGCTCTTGGCGTCCTTGCCGGTCATCTCGATGAGCGAGCCCTCGCCGGCAGCCAGTTTGATCGGCGCGACCGCCGCGGCCAGCGCCTCAGCGGAAAGTGGTGTCAACCCGAGTTGTCCCCGCCAGCGATTCACATTGCTCGCCAGCCCGCCGCCGTCGCCGGCGGACATGCTGACGTTGACCGCCGCTTGCGCATTGTCCGCGCCGGTGACGAGGAACTTCGCCACGAGGAATTGTCCGCCGGGAACTTCCTTCCAGCCCTTCGCCGGTTGCCAAGTTGGCTGGCCTTCCCGTGCCGGCTCGCCCGCGGTCGCGGGCGCCGCGGAAACATCCGGGTGACCTGCCGGCAGGCCGCCGCCCGCCATCGGAGCCTGGCCGGCCGCCGCTTCGCCGGGCGCAAACTGGAACGACTTCAGGAATTCGATGAACGCCGGTTTCTGTTGCGCGACGAGTTGCTCGTCACCGGTCATTTTGAAAAACCACGCCCGGCCCTCGTGGTGGAGGATGACGCCGAGAATACGGGTCGCTTCGCCGCTGCTCGTGTTGGTGCCCGACACGTCGTAAAGGTCCCCGGCCTGGTCGGCAATTTTCACGGCCTCGGCGGTCTTCTTCAACTCGTCGGTGGGGAGCGAAGGCAGCGCGACCTGCCCGCGCCAGCGGTTGACATTCGCTTCGTCGCCGCCCGCGGTGCCGGACAGGGGAATGACGCTCACGTCCGCCTGCTTGCCATCCTTGCCCTTGACGTTGAAGGACGCTTTGCGCATTTCGCCGGGCGGGACTTCATTCCAGCCTTCGGGAGTTTTCCAACTGAGTTTGGGTTCCGCAGCGGCGGCGCCGCCGGACATATCCGGATGTCCCGCCGGCATGGCCTGCGCCGACGGCTTTTCCTTGGGCACGCGATAAACTTTAATTTCATCGCCTGCCAAAGCGCCTGCGGCCCCGAGCAGCGCCAAACCAAGCGCCCATCGCGACAACACTCCACCCGAACTATGGAAACAGTGAAAGTTCACCCCATGATGATACGCAATTCTTGCCCTGCCGCAAGCACTCCGACGTAATTAACAATCTCAGCAACCAGAATCGCAAGATTCAGCCAGTGGCCTAACGGCAGGACAAATTCAAGAAACGAGCGCGGATGCCTTCATCCGCGCCGCTCCTTCCAAGTGAACAGATGCTTCCGGGTGAGGGCATCCGCGCTCTTCCCGGCAATTCTCGAAGCCCGGGTCGGATGGCGTCGGAATGGAAATCAACACTTGCCCACGCTGCGGCGGTCTGAAATAACCCCGGCATGGAAACATCCGCCAAGACTTATGACGAGGCCCGCCACGCAACCGCGCGGCGCTGCTTCGATGAAGCGAACGCCCGCGACCCCAACACCCAAATCGTGGACGGCACTCCGCAACCACGCGAACTGGTTTATGCTCGCTGGCTCACGGAGTGGGTGCTGAAGCTCTGCCCGACCGCCAGCGAGCCGCTGCGGTTGGCGGCGCGCTGTCAGCACCTTTGCCGCTGGGAAATTCCCCGCGATTCCTACCCGCTGACGCGGCCGGGCTATCTCCAATGGCGCGCGGACCTCAAGAAATTCCACGCCCAGAAGGCGGGAGAAATTTTGGCCACGGTCGGCTATGACGAGGAGACGATTCGCCGCGTGCAGGAATTGAATCTGAAGAAGAATTTTCCGAGCGACCCCGAGAGTCGAGTGCTGGAGGACGCGTTATGCCTCGTGTTTCTGGAACGTCAGTTTGCGGAGTTGGTTCAGAAGACCGACGCGGCGAAGGTGATCAACGCCCTCCAGAAATCCTGGAAGAAAATGACGCCCGCGGCGCAGGCGCTCGCGCTGAAACTGGAATTCGGCCCCCGGGAGAAAAACCTGCTCGCGCAAGCGTTGGCCGGGTAGGGGCGGTTCGCGTCACGTTTCTTCAGAATCCCCCTGGCCGCGGCGGCCCGGCGTAAGGTTTCGCCCCCAGCTTCAAACCCCGTTCCCGCTCGACCGTGAGGAGCGCCGGATCGGTGCCGCGCGGCGCTTCGATGAAACCGTGGTAGCGGCCCATCCAATACGCCAGCAGCCAGGCGGACGGTTGCACCACGTCATTCCCGCCCGAGCCGCCGTCGGCTTTCATGGTCCAGTTGTCCCAGAGCATCGGCTCGCGTTCGCGCGGCGAGAACGCTCGCGTGCCGCCGGAGTAAGCCACGTAGCCCGGCGGCGGGTGCAAGTCGGCCCGGTGGGAATTCTGATACGAGTAAAGCACCAGATCGAGCGGCCATTCGCGCAAGTGGGCCACGGCGGGTTCGGCTTCGCAGTCGTTGCCGGTCAACGAGCCGTAAATGAAACTGAACCACGGGACCTGTTCGATCCGCTCGATTTCCCAACTGCGCTCAAAACTGCGCCGGTAGATCGAGCGCAGCTTCGGGTCGGTTTCGTACTTCAGCAGGTTCGGGTAGCAGAGGAACGAGAGGTGATCGAGAAACTGCAACACGTCACCGGGCGGAAACGTGCATTTCTGCCGCAAGGTGTAATCCGGGTAGCCGAGCTTCACCAGTTCTTGGTAGCCCTGCGCGAACCGCGGCTCGCCCGTCAGCGCCTCGGCGGTTTTGATGAACGAGAGAATTTCCAGCGCGTTCAATCCGCGCGCGGCGTTGCCTTCACCGGCTTGGCTAAAATACTCCGGACTCCAACGCCCCCAGCGCGTCGGCTTGCCATCCAAGTCAACCAACTGCCAGCCGTGCTCCATCAGATGCCCGGCCACGCGCGACAGAAAAGTTTTGGCCTGCTGGATTTCTTCGCCCTGCGCCGCCAGTTCCAGAAACAGCGCGACGGCGTAAAAGTGCGCGCAAATCTCGTCGCTCGACGTGTCGCCCTTCCACTCGAATAAACCGTCCTTCGTATCGTGCCACTCGGCGGCGGCCTCGCCGGAGCCGTGTTGGGCCTGGTGACCGCGCTCGCCCTTCGCCCAGACCGCGCGGGCGGGAAAGCCTTTCATGCCGGTCATCGCTTCCAGCCAGCGGACGGTGTGGAACGAGTTGACGGCTTCGCGACGAGCTTCCGGGTCCTTCGTCACGGCGTAGCGATAGGCTTGGGCCGCGAGATAGTCGCACGAATAACCACCGTCGTTGTCGCCGGCTTCGCGGACGAATTCCTTCAGCGTCCCGTCCCACTCCAGTTTGTGAACCAACCCCAACCGCTTCTGCCCCCATTCCTCCAGGTGCCGCTCGTAATACGTCGCCTTCTTCAGCAACGTGTATGGCTCATATTCGATGATGCCCAGGCCCTTGTCGGTCGCGATGAACACCGCGCGGTCGCTGCTCGCAATCGCGTTCACGCGGTCATCGGGTAGCCAGCGCTGACCGGCGAAGTAATGAAACTGACCGCCCGTGTGGCGAATCGCGCCCCGCGTCGTACCTATCCACAAGTCGCCGCCAAACCCGCGCGCCAGACAGGTCGTGTCTTCGTAACACAAGCCCTGTCCGCCGCGCAGTTGCGTGAGCGACATGCCACGCAGGACGCCCAGCCCGCGATCCGTGGCGATGTAGAGCCGGCTGCCCAGGCTCAGAACATCGCGCGTGTTCAACGACGGCAATTCGCCCCAGTCCCAAACCTTTTCCACCGGCCAGTTCCAAACGTTGCGCGCGCCGAACCGATCACCATCAAGAATGGTGAGCCGCCCCTCTCCATGCACATAAAGCGTCTCACCGAAGGAAGCAACCCGCGTGATGTCGAACGGACTCGGCGATGAAGTCAGCGGCTCCAGCGCATCGCCCTTAACGCGCCACAAGCGACTGCCGCCCGCCGCCACCACTTCGCCGAGATGCTCGCAAACGTCGCTCACGGCTTCGGCGGAAATTCTTTTCCACGACCCGTTCTGAAACCGATGCAAACCCGGACTCGTGGTCGCCCACAAAGCTCCGCCAGCAGTGACGAGTCGGCTGACCGGCTCGCGCAACTCGCTTACTTCGACCAGCTCGCTGCCCTTTAACTGGTGAAGTCCTTTCGCCGATCCGGCGAGAACTTTTCCTTCGTAAACCGCCACCGACGTTAGCGGCACGCTCGTCGTCGCTTTGCGGCCGATTTCCTGGAGATAAACCTCGTCGCGAACGGGCTGCCAGAGGCGCATCCCGTTGGTTTCGGCAGGCGCGGCGGAAGCACCGACGGCAAAGGTGGCAAAGGCGAGCATGTAACTGAGGCGCGACCAGATTCTCCCGCTCCCAGCGGGAGAGGGTCGGGGTGAGGGAGAGTCGTCGGATGGTAAATTGGGGTCTGCTTGTACCGAGCAGGTGGCCGGACGATTCTCCCTCACCCTTGATCCCTCTCCCGCTGGGAGCGGGAAACCGCTGGCGGATGTGCTCAGTTGGCCGGAAGTGGCAGGCGATTGCTCCAACTCACGCCGCACCAATGAGCGGCGAGCGATGCTCTCTCTCCCAGCGGGAGAGGGCAGGGGTGAGGGAGAGCGCTTCAGCCGGTGTTGCTTGTTTGATGTCATCATTCTGAAAGTGCTTCAATACTCTCACCCCCATTTGAGTGGGTGACTCATGCCTTCGGTTCTTTCTGCCCGCCTGCCAAACCTGGTCGGCAATAGTCAGGTAGCGGATGCGGCGCGCGTTCCTGCAACACCCTCCAGATGGTATCTCGGATCGCTTCCTTTTCCCGTCTCAAACGCGAACTCCAAAACCGCAGCACCTTGATCCCCAGCGATTCGAGAAAGGCATCCCGTTGCGCATCAGCCGCTCGGTGGTCGGGTGTCCCGTGTTGAAAGCCATCCACCTCGATGTTCAGCTTCGCTTCGTTGCAAAAGAAATCCAGAAAGTGCGGAGTGATCGGATGCTGCCGACGGAACTTGTAGGCCGCGAAACGGTGATCGCGCAGCCAGGACCACATCAAGCGCTCGCCCCACGATTCCTGATGGCGCAGGTCGCGGGCGATGCGCGTTGCCTTGGGAGACTGCTTCAGCATCGGAGCGCTGTCTTGTCGCTACCACTCTCCCTCACCCTTACCCTCTCCCGCTGGGAGAGGGAATAGCCACCGGCGCTCGGTTTTTTCCAAAGCGCGTCCTGCCGTCGCAGGCTCGGGTGACTTCCAAACGCGGATGCCGGATCTCCCTCTCCCAGCGGGAGAGGGCAGGGGTGAGGGAGAGTCGGTGAATGGCTTGGGGCTTCCGGTTCACCTGAAAGTGTCGAAGGAGCAACCCTCTGAATTGCGGCGGGAAGCGAAGCGCCACGCCGGAGCCTTTGCATGGCAGCGTGCGTGTTTGGTCTTGGCAAACGCAAGGTGTTGCCCTGATTTCGTGAAAGTCGCCCGGCGACCGGCCCTCACGTTTTCCACGGCCCACGCTTGGCACGATCCAGCCAGGTGTTCGCTTCCTTGTCACCGATGAACTTCTCGTGCTTCGGATCCCACTTCAGTTTGCGGTGATTCCAATAAGCCAGATTGCCCAGGTGGCACACGGACACTGAGCGGCAGCCGATTTCCACGTCGCAGATCGGCAGCTTGCGGCTGCGCACGCAGGTGAGCCAGTCCTTCAAGTGATCGCTGCTGGAGTAGAGCCGGATGGCTTTGTCATCCAGCGGTTCCTGGCCGAGGGTTTCCGGGTCGGCTTTGAATTGGCCGCGGTCAACGTGGATCGAGCCGTCGGTGCCGTTGAACGTCACGCCGCCCTTGCTGGTGTCGTGGATCATCTCGACGCCACTGGCGTAGAGGTAACGCAGGCCGGTGGTGGCGTTCGGGTCCTCCGGCGGGATCATCTCCACCGGGCCGCTGTCGTCCATGCCCAAGCCCCATTGCGCGATGTCGTAATGGTGTGCGCCCCAGTCGGTCATCATGCCACCGGAGTATTCGCGGTAGCTGCGCCAGTTCGGGAAGTGATCGTGAACGCCGCGCGGGCTGAGCACGGAGTTGTAGGGCCGCACGGGCGCCGGGCCGAGCCACATGTCCCAGTTCAACCCCTTCTCCATCGGTTCTTCAGGGAGATCACACCATTTGCTGGAGGTGCCCACGCCGACCACCACGGTTTTCACCTTGCCGATGCGGCCGTTGCGAACCAGTTCGCACGCCTTGCGAAATTCCTGGGACGAGCGCTGCATGCTGCCGGTCTGGCAAATTCGCTTGTTGCGGCGCACCGCGTTCACCATAGCGCGCGCTTCGGGGATCGTGAGGGAGAGCGGTTTTTCGCAGTAAATATCTTTGCCCGAGTTCGCGGCGGCAATTACGACCAGCGCGTGCCAGTGGTCCGGCGTGGCGACCACCACGGCGTCAATGTCTTTGCGCGCGATCAACTCGCGGAAATCTTTATACTCGTCGCAACCCTTGAACGTGCCCTTGTCAGTTTGCTTGGCGTAATAGTCCTCGACCTTTTTCTTCGCGTTCTCGCGGCGCGTGGTGTCCACGTCGCAGACCGCGACGACCTGCGTTTCCTTTTTGTGAATGAAGCCATTGAGTAGGCCGCTGTTTTGTTTGCCCATGCCGATGAAACCGAGCGTGAGTCGGTCGTTTGGTCCTGGGTCCGCCGCCCACACGGACGACGGCAAAATGGTGGGCGCGACCACGGCCAGCGCGGCGGTGGATTTGAGAAACTGACGGCGAGTGAAGCGATTTGAGGTAGTCATGATTTGGTATTCGGTTTATTTGACACCCCCTTTCCTAAATCAGCGCGGGCCGACTGGCAAGTAAGTTATCGCTCACCTCGCGCAAACCGAATGGGAATCAAACGCCGCGATCGCGGAGAAACGCGGAGCGGTAATGCGGGGGAAATTTGCGGTGGCGAACGGCGCTTGGTGCGGCAAGCTCGGCAAACCTCCGCGACCTCAGCGTCCCTGCGTTAAGTTCAGCCGGGGTTCAAAGGCGAGGGGCCGTCAATCATTTCAAGCCGAACGCCTGGCGATTTCCAATTGTTGATCCAGTCGCTTCGGGGAAACCGGCACGGTGGTACCCAACTCCTGCGCGAACAGGGAAACCCTGAACTCCTCCACCATCCAGCGAAAGGTCTCGATCTGGCCGCGCGCTGCGGGGGGGTGCGGCGACCGGGCTTGAAGTTCCTTCAACGCCGCCACATACGGCGCAAGTTGGCGGAGCCGATCCTGGTCTTTGGCGGGATTCAAAGCCGCGCGCTCGACGCGGATCAGCAGCGCCTTGAGATAACGCGGCAGATGCAGCAACCGGTCATAATCAGTGCGCACCAGAAACCGGGAGGAAACCAGACTGGCCAGTTCCCCGGCGAGCGGATTAACCGCGCGAACTGGTGCAGGTTTTGAACCGAGTTGGCGGAGCGACGAAAGCGTTGGCGAACGGGGCAGGGCAGGGGACGCGACCGCCCCGAGGCGTTGCTGCACTTGTTGACGCATTTGGAGAATCGGCCCAAGGCGTTCCATGAACTGCGACGCGAGTTCGGGCAATCGCTGGCGCGCTTCCGTGACAACGGTTTCAAAGTGGGCGCGGCTTAACGCGGGCAGCGAGGCCCTCGGGAAAAGGTATCGCTTCAGATGTTCCAGGGAAGTCTCTCGCAATTCCGCGCTGTCGCCCAACGGCGCGTAAAGCGCATCGAAGCGGTTCAGGGCACGCAAATCTTTTTCCAGCCAGGCGAGGTCTTTCTGGATGGCGAGTTCCACGAGGCGTTGCACGCCGGTCAGTGAGGCGGCCCGTGCCAGCTCGGGGCTGCGAAAAAGCCGCACGTTCACACCGCCCTCGGCAAACTCGATTCCGGGCCAGGCATGCACCGGCAGCCCCGGACCTTCGCTCACGGTGAGGCGTTCGGGGAGCTCGCCACAGGTCCAATCCGTGAGGCCGAAGCGCTCCCAGTGTTGCGCGGCGCGCAGCCAATCCGCGGAGTCAGGTTTTGCGACCGGCGCGAGCTGGGTTTGCTTGAGGCGCTGCTGGAGTTGCGCGAGATCGCGGCCCACGCCGAGGGATTTGCGCTCGTGGTCCACAATCTCGATGCGCGGGCGCAGGTGCGCTGGCAAGGCGTTGGCGGGCCAGTCCGCCGCCGTCACCGCCACGCCGTAGCGGCGCTGAAGATGCGCGGCGAAGTCTTGCAGGAACAACGTCCCGGTCGGTTGAAATTCGCGGACGATCGCGGCGGCTTTGGGCGGAAACGGCATCAACTCGCGGCGAATGGATTTCGGCAGCGCGCGGAGCAACTCGTTGACGATCTCTTCGCGCAGGCCCGGCACGGCCCATTCGATCAGCGCGGAGGAAGCGGATTGCGCAATCGAGAACGGCAGTTCAATAGTCACGCCGTCGTGGTCCTCGCCAGGCGCGTAGGCATAGGCGAGCGACACGGGTTGACCGCTGACCGGCAGGGCGTCGGGAAAGGCTGCCGCGTCGTAGCTCAACAACTTCCCGCCCGCGAGTTCTTCCTCGGTGATGCTCAGACATTCCTGCATCGCCGGGTCGCGCAACAGTCGGTTCAACTCGTGCAGCGATGAAACCCCGGCGAGGTGCCGGGCGTAGAATTCGGCCAGGGTCTGATCCAGATCCCCCAAGGAATGATTGCGGATGCGCGTGCGCCAGTTCTCGATTTTTTCCCGGACGCTCCGGTTGTGGGCCAGGAAGCGATACTGCGGCGGCAACTCGGGCTTTTCGTCCTCCGCATCTTCCGTAGCCGCCGACGTAAGGAGGCTCTGACTGTTCTTCCCGTCGGAAATGTCCGCCTCCTTACGTCGGCTGCTACGGGAAGGCATCACGTTTTCTTCCACCAAGGCCGAGCGGATGAAGATGGCGGTGGCTTCCTTGGGATTAAGATTGCCGTAGGCGACTTTGCGGCGCTGCACTTCCAATCCGAGCAAGGTGATAATTTCCTCGATCAGCACATTGCCCGCGCTCGGACTCCACTGCGGATTCTGGTGCGTGAGTTTGCAGCAGTGCGGCGCGAGTTGGAAAATCCATAGCGGATCAATGCCTGCCACGGTCCGAGCAAACAACTGCGAGGTCTCCACGATTTCCCCGGCGACAATCCACTGCGGTTGGTTCGACGTGGGTTTGGGTGGCGGCTTGTTGCCCTTGAGGATCGGTTTCCGTTGCGGCTCGCCGCGGGTGTAAAGCGCGGAGCCGGGGAAGACCGAGACCAGCCGGTTGCCCGCCGCTTTGTAAGTGTTGCGCTCCTCGAAGCGCGCGACATGGCCGATCAATCCGGCGAGGATCGAGCGGTGGATGGCGTCGGTAGTGGCTCGGGCTTCTCGCCCGGGGGTCTCGATTCGCACAGGCGGGACGCCCGTGCCACTACCCAGATCATCAAGCGCGTCGTGCAACTGCGAATAAACATCCTGCCACTCGCGCATCCGCAGGTAGGAGAGGAAGCGCTGTTTGCAAAACTTCCGCCGCTGGCCCTGGGTGCGCAGCCGATCCCACTCGTCGTGAACGGCGTTCCAGATGTTGAGCAGGGAGAGAAAATCGGATTGCGGATCGGAGAACTGCCGGTGCGCCGCCGCCGCCGCTTCCTTCTGATCAAGCGGCCGTTCGCGCGGATCTTGAATGCTCAATCCCGCCGCGATGATCAGTAGTTCCTGCGTCGCGTGTTCGTGCTGCGACTGGAGCAACATGCGGCCGAGCGTCGGATCAATCGGCAGTCGCGCGAGCTTTTCGCCGAGCGGCGTGAGGGCGCGCTGTTCATCCAACGCGCCGAGTTCCTGGAGCAGCGCGTAGCCGTTGGCGATGGCAGCGGGCGATGGCGGTTGGACGAACGGGAACGTTTCGATGTCGCCGAGGTGAAACGCCTTCATGCGCAGAATGACTTCCGCGAGATTGGCGCGTTGGATTTCCGGCTGCGTGAATGGGGGCCGGGCACTGAAATCGTCCTCCGCGTAGAGCCGGATGCACACGCCTTCCTGCACGCGGCCCGCGCGGCCTTTGCGCTGATTGGCGCTGCTCTGCGAAACCGGCTCAATCGGCAGGCGCTTCGTGCGCGTGCGCGGGTTGTAGCGGCTGATGCGAGCGAGCCCGGCATCAATCACGTAGCGGATACCGGGAATGGTCAGCGACGTTTCAGCGATGTTCGTCGCGATGACGATCTTGCGGCGCGCAGACGGCGCGAAGACGCGTTGCTGATCGCCGCCACTAAGCCGGCCGAAGAGCGGGACAATTTCCGCCTCGCCGGAGAAACGGCCTTCGAGTTGGTCGCCGGTCTCGCGGATGTCGCGTTCGCCCGGCATGAAGATCAACACGTCGCCCGAGTTCGTCTCGTAAAGAATTCGCTCCGTCGCCTGCACCGCCGCGTCCACATAACTGATCTCGCCCTGCTCCTCGGACTCGGCATCCAACGGCTGATATTGAACCTCCACCGGATAGAGCCGACCGGACACCTCGATGATCGGCGCGTCGTCGAAGTGTCGCGAGAACGCCTGCGTGTCAATCGTGGCGGAAGTGACGATCAGCTTCAGATCCTTGCGGCGCGTGAGCAGGCCCTTCAAGTGGCCGAGTAGAAAATCAATGTTCAGGCTGCGTTCATGCGCTTCATCGAGAATGATCGCGTTGTATTCCGAGAGGTCGGGGTCGCCCTGGGTTTCCGCCAGCAGGATGCCGTCGGTCATCAACTTGATAAAAGTCTGCGCGTTGGACCGATCATCGAAGCGAATTTTGCAACCGACCTCCCGGCCCCATGTCACGTTCAACTCCTCGGCGATGCGGCGGGAGATCGAAAGCGCCGCCACGCGCCGGGGTTGCGTGCAACCGATCTTGGCTTCGATCCCCAGGCCGGCTTCGAGACACATCTTGGGAATCTGCGTCGTCTTGCCCGAGCCAGTCTCGCCGGCGATGACCACTACTTGGTGCGCACGAATGGCCGCGACGATCTCATCCTTGCGTGGAGTGATCGGCAACTCCGGCGGATAGGTAGTGTGAGGAACATTGAGCCGGCGATCCTCGCGCAAGGCCACGGAGGCGAGCACTTGTTGCCGCAACCGTTCCAGCAAAGCATCGCGCTGGTCCGGATGATGTCGGTCCCGCAACAGCCGCGCGAGCCGCCGCCCCAGCCGCACCCAATCGGGCAACAGGCATTGTGGCAGCAACGTTCTCAGTTCTTCAATTCGGGCATCAGCCATGCGAGAACGACGATGATAGCGGGGTTGGAGAAGATGGGAAAGCCGAAGTCAAACGAAGCACCTTCAAAGCTTCGTAGCCGCCGACGTGGGTCGGCGCAAATCAAATGGAAGTCACCGCGAACTCACGTCCGCGGCTACGAAGTCAGGCCAAATGTTCCGCACCGCCAATTGCTTACTGCGCGGCTGGCTTCAGTTCGAAATGGTGGGGTTGCGGTTTCCGGAGCTTCTCGATCTGCACCTCGGTCGCCGCAACCTCCTGATCCAATCGCGCCAGTTCTGCCGCACGTCGGCTTTCAAATTCCGGGCATTGCACCGATTGTGCCCATTTCGGGAAAGAGTAGAGTTGGAAGTTTCGCCACCGGTCGTAAAAGATACTGTTCTTCTGGAAAACCAGCTTCAGCAAATCCTGCCCCTGCTTCGTGATTGCTCCGGCGGTGGTCGCCAGATTCCAACCCTTCGCCAGTTGCTCCGCGCTCGCTTTGGCCACCGATTCACCATCAATGCTCAATTCGTAATTGCCCGCCGCTAGCCCGGTGATGCGCAATTCATACCGGTTCAGATCATCGGAAATCGGTGCGATCTTCAGCGCCGGTTCGGCGGCGGGATCAATTGGCATCGGCAACGCCTCGTCCAGCCGGTCAAAGCTGATCACGCCGTCGGCCACTTTGAGTTTCTCGATCTGGCAAGCGGCCGCCGCCGTGACCTTCTTGGCCGCGCCGTCAATTTCCGCCCGCGACACCAACGCCGTTGCGCCCAATTCTTTCAAGATCGCCCACGCCATGATCGTGTGGCCCGCGGGTCCGGGATGCACCGCATCGCCGCCGCCGATGAACGCCTTCGGATTCGCGGCGCGCTCGCGCATCATGACCGCCATGTAAGGATCAAACTGGTCGCCGAAAGTCACGCCCGCCTTGGCCGCCACGTCTTTCAGTCCGTCGGAAAATTTGCGCAATGACTGATTGCGCACATCCTGATCGGGATCGGGTCGTTTGTCCTCGATGGGTTGGGGCGTCAACAGCGCCACGCGCGCGCCGCCGGCCTTGAGCACCTTCGCGAGTTCCGCCTGACTGCGAATGTATGCGCCAAAGATGTCCGGGCGAAACGCCTGATACGAATGATCGTTCATCCCGAAATCAATTGTCACGACCGTGGGCTTGAGCGGCAGGACATCGCGCCCGAGCCCGCGCCCCACGGCGTCGTCCACCATCGTTTGCTGCGCGGCTTCGTCGGCGGCGAACAGCTTGGCTTCGTCGGGATGCGAGCGTTGCCGCAACCAGGCGGTATCGCCGCCCCAACCCACATTGCGGAAAGTGAGCTGCCATTGCGGATGCCGGGTCAGCGCGTAAGCTTCAATGTAAGTGGTGTAGAGCCGCTGCTCCGTGATGCTGTCGCCGAGAAAGACCACCCGATCGCCGTCCTGGATGAAAAAATCCGCGGCCATGACGCGCGCGGCCAGACCCACCGTCGCGACCCAAAGGAAGAACTGTTTGTTAGATGCAAATTTCATGCGGCCAAGCTTCGGAAACTGAATGCGCAAAACCAACTGTTTTTTTGCAGAATCGGTGGCGGCTTGGCGCATCGGCACGTGTTTGAAAAGTCAGGCGGTGGCGCGCGCCCGTCCCCGGGTGCCGCAACTCACTTGTGTTCGGCGGTTGGGTTGATTCCGGCCGCAGGCCTCCGCCTTACCTGACTGTGGTCGAGGACGGCTACACCCCGAGCTGGGAAACCCGGCGCAACGGCAGGCCAGCGGCCTGCCGTCACTTTGATCGCCACTTCCGATCGCATCCCCGGATGGGGTGACCAATCCCTTGGTGAGGCAGCGCGGGGAAGGCGCAGCAAGCTGCGATGGCGGGCGAGTTGGGCTGATTTGGTGCGCGCACAGCCCCCGACGTTTCCGTGCCCGCGAACCGTTGAACGCGAGTGGGGACTCGCCGTGGGCTGACCGCACCGCATCTGCCGGTTTCACCTCCTTGCCCAAGTTCAAAGCCCGCACTCCAGAAAATTTTCGGGAAAATTCTTGACCCGTCGCTTTCATTGCCTTATCAGAGATGGAGCTAACAGTAGTCATGTTTCTCATGTTGTATTTCAACTCAGACGGAATCGCACCTCTCGCAATGAATGTCTGCTTGGTCACGGAAAGATTCCACATTGATTTCCCCGCGCGGTATTGTTCCCCCAGTTAACCAAAACATCCGTGACAGAACCAAGATCGGTCAAATAGTCCAAAGTCCGAACAAACAAAACATCCACAAAACCAAAACCCACAAAACACAATGAAACATAAATCCTCACTCCCCAAACTGGCCAAACTGGCCCGCCCCCGAGCTTGGCGGAATTGCCTGCTCGTCCCGCTGTTCACCTTGCTTTTGCAGGGGTTGCTGGTGTTGAGCGCAAGCGCTGCTGACACCTGGATAATGGTGACCGATTCCCAGGACATGGCAGATTCGAGCGGCGACATCCGTGCGATTTCCGCCTACGTGAGAGCCGGCCAGCTTCACCTTTCCATGACGGTGGAGAAAACGGCGGCCCCGTCCATCGAACAGACCCCGGTTGGGATGAACAACCGCTACTACTATCACTGGCTGTTGGATACCGATAACAATCCCGCCACGGGCCGGAGCAACGCCGAGTATGAAACCGTCCCGACCGGTGTGGTCCACCCCATCGGCGCCGAACTGGCGGTGATGATCGGGTGGCGCGACGGCCTCCCC
>CAIKLQ010000045.1 GCA_903828255.1 uncultured Verrucomicrobiota bacterium | reverse complement strand
TCGTATGGAGCTTGGCCGATTCAGCCGCTGGTAACTTGAATCGAACCCAGAAGAATCTCTGACGGCGGAGGGCCAAACGGGTCTGCTGCATCTGCTTGGCCAGGGCTTGCACGAGGCGGAGCCCAATTCCTAATCCTTGCCGGGATTTCAGGGTCCGCTCGGTCACTTGATTGCCAAGGAGCAGGCTCGCGCCACGGGAGCGAGCGCGAACTCGAAGCAGAATGTCCTGATCCCCGTGCTTCAACGCGTTGGACAAGAGGCTGAACAGGATTTGCTTGAGGGCACTGCGATCAACCTGCACCACGACCTCTGCCGGACAAGACCACAGCAACCGGCGTCCCTCCGCCGCCGCAAGCCGGATGAAAGGCTCCAGCATATCGGTCAAAAACTCCTTCAGCCCGAGCGGTTCAGGAGTTAGCTCCAACCGGCCTTGCTCGGCGCGGGCAATGGTCAGCGCGGTCTCAACGTAGTTGGTCAGCCGGGCGAGTTCTTCCTGCAACTCCTCCGCCAGTTCGGGGCTCATGCCCGCCGCGTTGGCCTCGATCCGCAGCCGCATCAACTGCAACGGCGTGCGCAACTCATGCGCGACTTGCGTGGTGTATTCCCGCAGATGAGTAAACGCCAGTTCCAGCCGGGCGAGCAGTTCGTTGACGTGACGCACCAGTTCCCCGACTTCCGGATCCACGTCCGGTGCCCGCAAGCGTTCGGCAAGCGTGCTCGGGCCGAGCCTGGAAAGCGCACGGTTAATTTCACGCAACGGCCGCTCCGAACGGCGCGCGATGAAGTAGGCGGAAACCAGCGCCAACCCCACAAGTGGCACCCCGACCAACCCCCAGAACTGCATCAGTTCGCCAAGAATATCATGCACCTCCTTGTCGCTGTAACTGCCGTGAAGAATCCAGTCCGGATGATTGGGCGTGGTGCGTTCCCATTTCTCCTGCCGCAATTCGTAATCCAAATGCCAGTGGGCGGCCAGGATCAAGCCCGTGACCACCACCAATAAACTTCCGCCGAACCAAAGTGTCAGCCGCCAGCGCAGAGATTTCATGTTGCCTCCGGGGGCACGAGCGCGAACCCCACCCCGCGCACCGTGCGGATAAAGGACGGTTCGTCTAGGGCATCAATCTTGGCGCGCAGGTAATTGATATAGACGTTTACCACATTCGTGCCGCCATCGAAGTGCTGATCCCAAACGTGTTCCACAATCGCCGTCTTCGCGACGGTCTTCGGCGAAGCCTGGGCCAGAAATTCCAGCAGCGCGAATTCCCGGTTCGTCAATTCAATCAACCGGTCGCCCCGTTTCACCGAGTGGGAAACCAAATCCATTTCCAGATCGCCGACCCGCAACGTGTGGTTGAGTTCGCCCCGCTGCCGCCGGCCCAGCGCCCGCAACCGGGCGAGCAATTCATCGAGGGAGAAGGGCTTGACCAGATAATCATCCGCTCCCGCGTCCAAGCCCGCCACGCGATCACGCACTTCGCCGCGCGCCGTGATGAAGAGAATCGGCATCGTCAGGCCGCGCCGGCGCAAGCCGCGCACCAGCGTGACGCCATCGAGCTGGGGCATCATGATGTCGAG
>CAIKLQ010000044.1 GCA_903828255.1 uncultured Verrucomicrobiota bacterium | reverse complement strand
ATCCCGAACTCAATCCGCAAGAACGGTTTTGGCGCCGGTTGCGCTATGAAGAAACCACCAATCATTATTATGCGAGCGCGGAGGATTGGGAGCGCGGGGTGTTGAGCCGGGTGGACAGTTGGAGTGACGAAAAAGTGCGTTCCTTATGCCAACTCAATGTCAACTAAACAACGACGTTCGTAATAGCTGAGCCCGCCGGCATCGGGGGTTAACGGAGGTTCTCTTTGATTTGGCGGACGAGTTCCAATCCGCGCCGGCGGCGGAGTTCGCGCTCGGGTTCGGGGAGGCGAACGGGAGTTGGTGGCGGCGGCGGGGGCGGGGCGAGGCGCACGCGCCGGATGTTAAGGTCTTCTTCGAACCGGTCCGGTTGAAGCAAGTTGGAGAGTTTGAGCGCGCCGACATTGCGGCGGCCTTCCCGGATCTCGCGCTGCAAATAGGCCACGACTTGGCGCAGGTCCTGGAGGGTGAAGCCCGCTCGCAGCCATTCATACCACTGCCGTTCCCGGTCCAAGCCCAAGCGCAGGCTCTGCCCGGTTAACTGGCAGTAGAGGTGGTGGGCGGCGGGGAGCGCTTCGGGGCGGAAGTCTGGCGGCATACCCACTCACGTTGGGCTGGGCGGCGGCGCGGCGAGCAGTCCCGGGACGCAGGGCCCCTGTTCCAGCGCGCGTTGGACATGGGCCGGCGTGATCTTCTGCGCCTGGTCCGTGGCGGCCGCGATCCCAGCGGCGCGGGCCAGCAGACAGAGACTGCGGGGCAAGCCCGCGCTGGCACTGGCCAGCAACTCCCCCGCAGCGGCCTCGAGGGCCGCCGCGCTCAGGCCGCCGGCGCTCAGGCCCGTGCTCAGGTACTGCGCGCATTGTGCCGGCGTCCACGGGTTTAAGCTGAACTGACACGCCAGCCGTGAATAGCGCGCGCGGTGGTTGCGAAGTTTCAAGCTGGCCAACAGATATTCGTCCCCGATGAGCACCAGGGCGAAGGCCGGCTGCTCCGGTAGATTGAGCCCCAAGAGCAGGCGCACTGTGGCGCACGGTCTAAAACTGGCCTGAAAGTCACGGTCTAAAATTCCCCGGCGAAGGGAGCAAAAAGCCGGCGGGATTTTCCGCCGGCTTTAAGTGCGGACCGGGGATAACTAGGGTTCGGGCACTTGGTCCTTCATCCGATAACTCCTGCCCTCCAGGAGCACCGTTTCGTTGTGATGGAGCAAGCGATCCAACACCGCCGAGGTGATGGTGGCATCGTTGTCGAAGATACGGGCCCAGTTTTTGTAAGGCTGGTTGGTGGTGATGACGGTGGAACCTTTTTCGTAGCGGCCGCTGATGATCTGGAAGAGCAGATCAGCGCCGGTTTTATCGCTGGGCAGATACCCTAGCTCATCGAGGACCAACAAAGTTGGCGTCAGGAACTTCTTGAGTTCGCTTTTGAGCCGGCATTGGGCCTGCGCGGCGCTCAGGGTGTTGATGGCCTCGATGGCGGTGGTGAAGAGCACCGTGTGGCCTTGGAGGCAGGCCGCGTGGCCCAGCGCGGTGGCCAGATGGGTTTTGCCCAAGCCCACGCCGCCGATAAATACCACGCTGGCCTTGTCGTTGAGGAAGGCCAGGCGGAAGAGGTTCTGCACCTGGGCTTGATTGACCTTTTTGGGCCAGGTCCAGTTGAACTGCTCCAAGGTCTTGAGGACTGGGAAGCGAGCGGCCGTCAGGCGGCGCAGGATCTGCCGCTCCTGGCGGCGCTGCGTTTCGCCTTCGATGAGCCGGGCCAGGTATTGCACTGCGGTCCATTGCTGGCGGGCGGCTTCGTCGGCCAGCCCGGGATAGTGCTCGGCGATGAAGGACAGATAGACTTGGATCCGGCGTGAAAAGCGGGGTGGGCGCGCGATTTGCCTTAGTATTGACAGGTCGACATGGCCTTTTTAATTTGTGAGCCTTACCTCACTTTTGGTGAGGTGAGGCGCTAACTGCGCCGCGCACCAAGAAACCTCAAGATCGCCTGTAATCACGGGGGGTTGACGCATTATGGCGGCCTTTACTTTTTTCACGAATTT
>CAIKLQ010000043.1 GCA_903828255.1 uncultured Verrucomicrobiota bacterium | reverse complement strand
TGCAAGAGGCTTTCCTGGCCGCCAGTCAGCGCTTGGAACATTATGCCGAGAGTCCCGCCACGTCGCCGTTCATCTGGTTGCGCATGATTGTGAATCATGATCTGAATCGGCGGCATATCGGCGCGCAGCGACGCGCAAGCGACCTCGGCGTCGGTGGCGATTCAGTTGGTCGGGAATTTCACTTCGCCGAGCGGAGCCGCCGCGCGTGCCGACCAGCACAAGCTGGTGCAGACCGCGATTGAGCAGATGGACCCGATTGACCGCGAAGTGCTCGCGTTGCGCCATTTCGAGGAACTGACGAACCGCGAAGTGGCCGAGGCGCTGGGCATCGAGCAAAAGGCGGCTAGCATTCGCTATATTCGCGCGCTGCGCCGGCTCAAGGAAATCCTGGCCCAGGTGCCGGAGCTTGCGCCATGAGAGACAAATTGAAACCACAGATGGACGCAGATGGACACAGATCGGATGAGTTGAAGCAAAGCATTCGGCCCACTCGCCTACCAGATTGTGAAGAACCCTCGGGCGCCGCGGAGCGATTCTCCCTCTCCCCCGCGGAGGGGGAGAAGGCTGGGGTGAGGGGGAAAGCGCCGCCAGTCCATGTGCTTCACGCAACCCCTCACCCTGACCCTCTCCCCTTCCGAAGAGGAGAGGGAAGCGACCGCGCGAAGGAAGTCCCTTCTTTTGGCTGGGCAGCAATTGCGAAGGAATCTCCCTGTGGCTGACCCGGACATCGAGCGCGATCCGTTGGAGATGCTGGCCGCCGAATACATGGAGCGGTTGCGGCAAGGTCAGCGACCGTCCGTCGAGGAATACGCGGCGCAACATCCCGAACTGGCCGAGGAAATTCGCGAACTGTTCCCCACCATCGCGGTGACGGAGCGGCTCAAGGCACGCCAGGAGCGATCCAGCGACGGGCGCGCGACGCTAGGGCCGGCGCGACTGGAGCGGTTGGGCGACTTCCGGATCATCCGCGAGATCGGGCGTGGCGGCATGGGCGTGGTCTTTGAGGCGGAGCAGGAATCGCTGGGTCGGCGCGTGGCTGTGAAGGTTCTCCCGCGACAGGTCTTGCTGGACGAAAAGAATCTCCGGCGCTTCAAGCGCGAGGCGCGCATCGCGGCCAACCTGCATCACACAAACATCGTCGAAGTCTTTGGCGTCGGGGAGCAGGACGGATTTCACTACTACGTGATGCAATACATCCGCGGCGTGGGGCTGGATGCGATTATTCCGTTGCTGGCGAAACGGGTGCGGGAAGAAGGCGTCGCCGAGCGAGAGCCAGCAGCAGTTGCTGACGAAACGGCAGGAGACACGAAAGAACATACCGGCGGCCGAGCGATTCTCCCTCTCCCCTTCCGAAGGGGAGAGGGCCGGGGTGAGGGGGCAAACCCAGTCGGTGATGCACGAATCGCAGGGGAAAATCCCCTCACCCTGACCCTCTCCCCTTCGGAAGGGGAGAGGAAATCTTCTGCGCACGTCGCTGGTTCTTCACATGGCTCCGCGAATGCAGTCTCACCCGCGACAGACGCCGCTTCAGAAAACGTCACTGCCGAAGCGACCGTTAAGCAATTGCTCGGAGCGGAGTCGGAGTTCCGCGCCAACGGTCGGCTGGGTTTGCATTACTGGCAAAACGTGGCGCGGCTGGGTTTGCAGGCCGCCGAAGCGCTGCATTACGCGCACAGTCAGGGGACATTGCACCGCGACATCAAGCCAGCCAACCTGTTGTTGGACACGCAGGACATCCTCTGGCTGGCGGATTTCGGTTTGGCCAAAGCCGCGCAGTCAAATGACATCTCCCTTTCGAGCGACGTCGTCGGGACGTTGCGCTACATGGCGCCGGAACAATTCCGCGGGCAAACCGACGCGCGGAGCGACCTCTACAGTCTGGGACTAACGCTGTATGAGTTGCTCACGTTGCGGTCGGCATACCCGGAGACGGACCATAGCCGCCTGATGGAGCGCATCACCCAAGGGCCACCGCCCGCGCCGGGCAGCATCAATCCGGAGATTCCGCGCGATCTCGAAACCATCATTCTCAAAGCCATCAGCCACGACGCCCACCAGCGCTACGCCTCGGCGCAGGAATTGGCGGACGACCTCCGCTGCTTTCTCGAAGACCGGCCCATCCGAGCCCGGCGCGTGGGGCCGGTGGAGCGATTGGGCCGCTGGTGTCGCCGGAACAAAAGTCCCGCTGCGCTCACCGGCACGACGTTGTTCCTGCTCGTGCTGGCGGCCGTGGTGGCGTCCGTCGGTTACGTCCGCACGAAAACGGCGCTGCGCGGCGAAACGCAGGAGCGCAAGAAAGCCGACGCCAACGCCGGCCTCGCCATTGAAGCGCTCGACCGGATGTTCGAACGGTTCTCCCCGACGCGAGTGCGGATTCTGCCGCAGCTCTCCGTGCCGGGCGGCGTGGGCGAAACCATCGAAGTTTCCAGTTCGCCGATTCTTTCCAAAGAAGCCGCCGCGCTGCTGGAGGAGATGCTGCCGTTCTACGACCGGCTCGCGCAGCAGACAGGGAACGACGACAAACTGCGAATCAGAACCGCCGAGGCCAATCGGCGCGTGGGTGCGATCCGCCAGCGGTTGGGCCAGTTCGACGAGGCGGTGAAAGCGTATCGGCGAGCCATCGCGCTTTACGAGGAATTGCGCTCTCGCTCGGCGGCCGATTCGATTCACAAGCTGGAAGTGGCGCAGGTCGAAAATGAACTGGGCCGGCTCTTCACCTCGCGACGACAACTGAACGAAGCCAAGGAAGCCCACCTGGCCGCGCTGGCTTTGTTGCAGGCCGATGCCGAGCTGCCGTTCGCCGCGGCCGAGTTGCGCTTCGAGCTGGCGCGGACTTATTATTTTCTAGGCAATCAAGAGCGCCTGCTCCCGGCGGCTGACCCGCGACAAGGAGTTGGTCCGGCTCCAGTTTCCGACGAGCATCGCGACCGGCTGGCGAAAGCCGTCGCGCTCCTCAAAGCACTACCGACCGCGCCGACCGCCAATCCGGAACACCAGCATCTGCTCGCGCTGTGTTATCTGGAAGGGGCAGCGGTGGCAGAGGATCGCCGCTCCGAGACCCGGGGCGGCGCGGAACGCGCCATCGAGATCCTCGAAGACTTGGTGGAAGCGTTCCCGGGAATTCCGGACTACGCCTACGATCTCAGCGAGGCTTACGCGCGAATCCACATCCCGCGCCCGCCCATTCCGCGCGAGACGCAGCGCACCATCGAGGAGCGCTTTGGCAAATCACTGGCCCTGTTGGAAAAGCTCGTCATCAAGCATCCGGACGTTCCTGATTTTCTCGCCGCCGAGGCGCGCATCCACGACAAGCTCGGCTCCTTCCACCGGCAGATGGAACGTTGGGCGGAGGCGGAACAGAGCTTCCGCAAAGCCGTCGCGATTCAATCGCCCTTGGTGAAACAATTCCCTGACGCCCCTTATCACGGGCTGTGGTTGGCAACCTTCCGAATCTCCCTTGCCGATGCCTTGATCCGGCGAACCCAACCGGGCGAGGCCCGCACCGAGCTGGAAGACACGATTGCCGCCCTGTTGCGCCAACTGGAGAAAAACCCGGAAATCAGGGCCCCACACGACTTGCTCGCGTTGGGTTACGGGAAACTTGAAGTGGCGCTGCGCCAAGCCGGCGAAAAGAATCTGGCGGACGAAGCGGCGCGAAAGGCAGACCAGGAGCGAAACATCATTCGCCGTTCACCTTAGGGAGAGCGGGTTTAGCGCTCCCCCTCCCTCCAAACTGAGCAGGCCAATTTCTAGCACTCAGCTTTCCAGTCAGTGGTGTCCCGTTTGGGATTGAATCCATTTCGCTTGGGCCTTTTCCTGGCTGTAGAACCCTTGCGTTTCAAACCATCGGTTCGGGTATTCGATTCGTTCTCGTCCCTTAACTATGCCGCGTCGCTTATGGCGGCGCCGCACAATGTGGCGAATTCGTTCTCGAACCCATTGGTCGGCATCTCTCATGGCACTGGGCACGCTGAATTTGAAGGAGCCAAGCCATCCTTTCAGGATCGGATTGATCTCGATGATGATGTCCGCAATGCTGCCACTGCGTCCACGGCGGAGTTTCTCCCGAAGTTTATCGCGGAGCTTCTTACGGCTCTTATCGCGTGGCCATTTCATCCCGCGACCAATCTGGTAGCGTTCGAAATGAAACCCCAGGAAGTCGAATCCACCCTTTCCCACAGTCTTGCGTCGTCAGATGCCGAATTAGCTCCCGCCGTTTCACACAAGGATGGCTTGCTCTTCGTAGTCCTGCTTGGCGGCGGCGAGCGCGTCCTCGCGGTTGAATTCCAACGCCTCCTTCCATGCCGAGCGCAGGTTTTTCAAAAGTTCGACACGGGTTTTGCCCTGGGCATTGACTCCGGGAATTTCCTCGACCCAGCCGATCCACCAACCGTCGTCATGTTTGATGACTGCGTTAAAGGTGCGTTTCATGGTTGAACCCTACCCAATCACTTCGGCATCTGCAATCCGAGCGTCGCCGCCGCCTGCGCCACGTCTTTGTCGCCGCGACCGGAGAGGTTCACCGTTTCAGCAATTCAGTCACGTCCACGGCAACGTCAGGGAAGGCTTGCGGTTTGGCCTGGTCGCCCGCGCGCAAAATGGTCTTCGATCCGTAGCCGGTGAAGTGCGGCTCGCGGTAAACTTCCAGGCTGCGGTCGCGGAGATTGAGGATCCAAATTTCCGGGATTCCCGCGCGGCCATAAACCGGCAGCTTCTGTTCCCGGTCGTAGTCCAAGGAAGCGTCGGCGACTTCGACCAACAGAAACACGTCATCCGGCAGAGGGTGATGGTTGGTGTAATCGTCAGCCGAAGGCTTGAGCAACATGAAATCCGGTTCGGGTTCGGAGTCGTCGTCAAGATGCAACGGATCCTGGGCGGAAACTTGCCAGCGCTCTTGGGCAAGCTTGGTGAAAATGCGGATGAATCGCTTGACCGTTCCGGCATGGGAAGAACCTATGGGTGACATATCAATGATCTCGCCATTGAGCAACTCGACGCGCGCGTCCGGCTTCAGCACGCCGGTTTCCGCCATGCGGTAATACTCCGTCACGGTGAAGCGGTGTTTTGGGTAAACCAGCATGGCGCGAATCTAACCGCTCACTTCGGCATCTGCAATCCGAGCTTCGTCGCCGCCTGCGCCACGTCTTTGTCGCCGCGACCGGAGAGGTTCACGATGATCAGGGTGTCCTTGCTCATCTTGGGCGCACGCACCATGCACTCGGCAACGGCGTGGGCGCTTTCCAGCGCGGGGATGATGCCTTCCAGCCGCGCCAGGGTTTGAAAGGCTTCGAGCGCTTTGTCGTCGGTGGCGTAGGTGTAATCCACGCGGCCTTGATCGTGCAGCCAAGCGTGTTCCGGGCCGACGGCGGCGTAGTCCAGACCGGCGCTGACGCTGTGGGTGGATTGAATCTGCCCAAACTCGTCCTGCAAAATGTAGCTGCGTGTGCCCTGCAGCACGCCGAGTGAGCCACCCTGAAATCGCGCGGCGTGTTTCTCCGGCTTGATGCCCTCGCCGCCGGCCTCCACGCCGACCATTTTCACGGACGCGTCGTTCAGGAACGGATAAAACAGCCCGATCGCGTTCGAGCCGCCGCCGACGCAGGCGATGAGCAGGTCGGGCAGGCGCTCTTCCTTTTCCAGAATCTGCCGGCGCGCTTCGTCGCCGATGACGCGCTGGAAGTTCCGCACCATGAGCGGATACGGGTGCGACCCGTAGGCCGTGCCCAGAATGTAATGCGTGTCGCGGACATTCGTGACCCAGTCGCGCATGGCTTCATTGACCGCTTCCTTGAGGGTTTTTTGGCCGGCGTGAACGGGCACGACTTCCGCGCCGAGCATTTTCATACGATAGACGTTGAGCATCTGTCGCTCGCAATCCACCGCGCCCATGTAGATGACGCATTTCATGCCGAACATCGCGGCCACGGTTGCGGTGGCGACGCCGTGCTGGCCCGCGCCCGTTTCGGCGATGACCCGCGTCTTGCCCATGCGGCGCGCGAGCAGAATTTGGCCAATGGCGTTGTTGATTTTGTGCGCCCCGGTGTGGAGGAGATCTTCGCGCTTGAGATAAATTTTTGCGCCGCCGAGTTCGCGAGTGAGTCGTTCGGCGAAATAGAGCGAGGTGGGCCGGCCGCAGAATTCGTGGAGGTAGTATTTGAACTCGGTGTCGAATTCGGGATCACTTTGCGCACGAAAAAACGCCTGCTCCAGTTCCGCCAGCGGGTGCATCAGCGTCTCCGGCACATAACGTCCACCGTAGGGTCCAAAGTGACCCTGGGCGTCCGGCATAGTCTCACTGGCAACGGCAACGGTGCTCATGGTTCGGAAACTAAGCGAAAGCGGGCAGGGGAGAAAGTGGGAAAGTGGGAAGGTCCCGGATCGTTTGCGCCGGAGCCGAGGAGGGAACGGGAACGTCTGATTGAACTTGGGCTGACTTTCACGCAGCGCCACAGCGCCACGAAGCCGCAAGCAAAGGAGCGCGGCCGGTCCCCGGTCGCAGCGGGTGAAGCGCAGAAAACGCGGCGGAAAATCCGGATGTCTCCCTGCTGGCGAAGCACTGCGGAGAACGGCGAGCCCCGAAGCGCGCAGAGTTGGGAAAGGTCTATTCCGTCGTGGTTGCGGTTTGAAGCCCCAAGCACCAACCTTCAGAGAAACCCCAAGCTCCAATCCGTGCCAGCAAAACCGCGGCTGCCAGCGGCAAACCGCAGGCCGTCGGGTTCGGCTCGATTTCACCGGCAACCCCTTTGGCGCTTGGAGCTGGAAGGTTCTCTGGAGCTTTTCCCCGCCATGGCGCTAACGAAATCAGCGGACATCCTGGCTCCATTCCCCTACTCCATTCCATCATTGCTTTGCGGGCCGCAGTTTGGTGTTTTAACGCCCCGACAATTCATGAGTTCAACCGAATCAACGACCCGGCATACGCCGCCGCCACGCCAGAAGAAACTTCTGGTCGCCAATCGCAGTGAAATCGCCATCCGCGTTTTTCGCGCCGCCACCGAGCTGGGATTCCGCACCGTCGCGATTTACGCGCAGGAGGACCGGCTCGCGATTCATCGCTTCAAAGCGGACGAGGCGTATCTGATCGGCGTCGGCAAAGGCCCGGTGGGCGCGTATCTCGACATCCCCGGCATCATCGCGCTCGCGCTCGAAAAGGGCGTGGACATGATCCATCCGGGCTACGGTTTTCTGTCGGAGAACGCCGAGTTCGCCCAGGCGTGCCAGGACGCGGGCATTGAGTTCATCGGACCGCGCGTTGAATTGCTGCGAATGATGGGCGACAAAACCGCCGCCCGCGCGCTGGCGCAAAAGGTTGGCGTGCCCACGTTGCCGGGAACGGAGGAAGCCATCGAGGATCGCAGTGCGGCGCTGAAGGTGGCGAAGGAAATCGGCTTTCCGCTGATCGTGAAGGCGGCGTTCGGCGGCGGCGGACGCGGGATGCGCGTCGTCACCAAGCCCGGCGATCTGGCGGATTTGCTGGACGAGGCGCAAGCGGAAGCGGGCCGCGCGTTCGGCAAAACGGCGGTGTTTTTGGAGCGCTATATTCCGCACGCCAAACACATCGAGGTGCAGATTTTGGGCGACCGGCATGGGAATGTGGTTCACCTGCATGAGCGCGATTGCTCGGTGCAACGCCGGCATCAGAAGGTCATCGAGATCGCGCCGAGCGTGGACCTCGATCCCCGCGTGCGCCAGGAGTTGTGTGACGCGGCGGTGAAGCTGTGCAAAGGGATTTCGTACGATAACGCCGGCACGGTGGAGTTCCTGCTCGATCGCGACACGAACGACTGGTTCTTCATCGAGATGAACCCACGCATTCAGGTGGAGCACACCGTCACGGAAGTCATCACCGGCGTGGACCTCGTGCGGGCGCAAATCCTGATCGCCGAGAACAAGCCCATGCACGGGCCGGAAGCCGGGTTGCCGGCACAGGACGCCATCCCGCGCAACGGTTATGCCGTGCAATGCCGCATCACGACGGAAGATCCGGAGAATAAATTTAATCCCGACTACGGCCGCATTCTCACCTATCGCTCGTCAGGCGGTTTTGGCCTGCGATTGGATGGCGGCATGGGCTACGCCGGCGCGGTGATCACGCCGTTTTACGATTCGCTGCTGGTGAAGGTGACGGCGTCCGCGCCCACGTTTGCGAATGCGCTCCAGCGCATGGACCGCGCGTTGCGCGAGTTCCGTATCCGCGGCGTCAAGACGAACATCCCCTTTCTCGAAAACGTCATCCACAACGCGACGTTCAAGGCGGGTCGGGCCACGACCACGCTGATTGATACGACCCCGGAGCTGTTCAAGCTCAAGACCCGCCGCGATCGCGCGACCAAGCTGCTCACCTTCATCGGCGACGTCACGGTCAACGGCAATCCGCAGGCCAAGGGCCATGTCCTCAAGGAAGTCCTGCTGCCCGCGCGCGTGCCGGCGTGGGATCACAAACAAACCCCGCCGCCGGGCTCGCGGCAACGGCTGCTGGAACTGGGGCCGAAGAAATTCGCGCAGTGGATTCTCGACCAGAAGCCGCTGCTCGTGACCGACACGACGTTCCGCGACGGCCATCAATCGCTCCTAGCGACGCGCGTGCGCAGCTACGATATGCTCGCGGTGGCGGACGCCGTCGCACGGCGGGCGCCGCAATTGTTCAGCCTGGAAATGTGGGGCGGCGCGACGTTCGACACCGCGCTGCGTTTCCTGCACGAAGATCCGTGGGTGCGGTTGCGCACCTTGCGGCAACGGATTCCGAACCTTTGTTTCCAGATGTTGTTCCGCGGCTCGAATGCCGTGGGTTACTCGAATTATCCGGACAACGCCGTCGCCGGCTTCGTCAAGCACGCGGCGGAGGCGGGCATGGATATTTTCCGCATCTTCGATTCGCTGAACTATCTGCCGAATCTCAAGGTGGCGATGGAGGCGGTGCAGGAAACCCACGCGATTTGTGAAGGGGCGATCTGTTACACGGGAAACATTCTGGACCCCGCGCGCCAGAAGTACTCGTTGCAGTATTACCTCAAGCTGGCGCAGGAGCTGGAGCGCATGGGCGCCCACACGCTGGCGATCAAAGACATGGCGGGCCTTTGCCGGCCCGCCGCGGCGCGCGAACTCGTCCGCGCCCTCAAGGAACACGTCGGCCTGCCGATCCATTTCCACACGCACGATGCCAGCGGCACCGCCGCCGCGTCCGTGCTTGCCGCCAGCGAAGCCGGCGTGGACATCGTGGACCTAGCCATTGCTTCGATGTCCGGCTCGACGAGCCAGCCGAATCTCAATTCCATCGTCGCGGCGTTGCAATTCTCCCAGCGCGAGACGGGCCTGGATCTCGATGCGTTGAATGAGTTCGCGGATTACTGGGAAGCGGTGCGGAATTTCTACGCGCCGTTTGACACCGCGCCGCGCGCCGGCAGCGCGGAAGTTTACCTGCACGAAATGCCCGGCGGTCAGTTCACGAACCTGAAGGAGCAAGCCGCCGGCATGGGCCTCGCGCATCATTGGCCGGAAATCGCCCGCACCTACGCCGAGGTCAACCAGCTTTTCGGCGACATCGTGAAAGTCACGCCGAGCAGCAAAGTCGTGGGCGACATGACGATGTTTCTCATCACGCGCGGCATCAAGCCGGCGGACGTGCTGAACCTCGAACCCGGCAGCACGCCGTTTCCGGAATCCGTCATCGACATGCTCGCCGGCGGGCTCGGCAAGCCCCTGGGTGGCTGGCCGAAGAAGCTCCAGCACATCGTCCTCGGCAAACGCCAGCCGCTGCGCGGCCGCCCGGGCGAGTCGTTGAAGCCGCTCAACTTCAAGAAGGTGGAAGCCGAACTCGCCGTTAAACTTAAGCACGAGGCGACGGCGGACGACGTCTTCAGCCACGTCATGTATCCGGAAGTTTTCGCCGAATTCGCCAAGAAAGTCCGGGACTTCGGCGATTTGTCGGTGCTGCCGACGCCGGCGTTTTTTTACGGCATGAAAGTCGGCCAGGAAATCTCCGTGGAGATTGAGTCAGGCAAGACCCTTTTCATCCGGCTGGTCAATCTCAGTCCCGTGGACCAGGAAGGGAAACGCCATGTGACGTTCGAGTTGAACGGCATGCCGCGGCAGCTTTCGATCACCGATCGCTCGGTGCAACCCAAGGTGAAGCCGCGCCTCAAGGCCGATCCCGCCGTGGCCGCGCAAATCGGCGCACCGATTCCCGGCCTGGTAACGGCTCTGCCCGTCAGCGTCGGCACGAAGGTCGCGAAGGGCGACAAGTTACTCACGCTCGAAGCGATGAAGATGCAGACCACGATTTACGCGCCGTGCGATGGCGTCGTGGACCAGATTCTCGTGCCCGTGGGCGAGACGGTGGAGAGCAAGGATTTGCTCATGAAGCTGCGGGCGGCGTGAGAGCGTGTGGCGTGTGGCGTGTGGCGTCAAGTGGCTGGCGGGTCGCCTCCAATACTTGACGTAATACGGAACACGCAGCACGGGCCTTCCCGCACCTCGTTCCCTCCCCCAACAATTTGATTTCCGCGGCCACCTGAACCAAACTCCACCCGCCAATGCCTGAAGAAAAACTCCATGCCGGCCAGAAGGCGCTCCGAATCAATCTGGACGCGCACAAGTATGGCACCTTCGCCGAAATCGGCGCGGGCCAGGAAACTGCCCGCTGGTTTTTCCGCGTCGGCGGCGCGTCCGGCACGGTGGCCAAGACGATCTCCGCCTATGACATGACGGTGAGCGACGCGATTTACGGTCCCGCCGCCCGCTACGTCAGCCGCCAGCGGTTGCAGGCGATGATTGATTACGAGTGGAATCTGCTGCTCGAACGCCTCGACAAACCGCGTGGCGGGCAAAGCACGTTTTTCGTCTTCGCCAACACGGTTGCCACCCGCAGCTTCACCCGCCACGAAGAAGGCCACGGCTGGCTGGGGGTGCGCTTTCAAACCCAGCCGCAGGAGGCGCCTTCCGAAATCATCATCCACGTGCGGATGCTGGACACCGAACACCTCCGAGAACAGGAGGCCCTCGGCATCATGGGCGTGAACTTGATCCACGGCGCGCTTTACCTGCACAGCGATCCGGCCCGGCTCATTTCGTCGCTCCTGGATGATCTCACCTCCGCGCGCATCGAAGTGGACATGATCAAATTTTCCGGGCCGCGCTTCGCCGGGCTGGACAACCGCCTCATGGCCTTGCAACTCGTCGAGCAAAACTTGACCGAGGCCGCGATGTTCACGGCGAAAGGTGAAGCGGTGATTCCGAGTGAAGTGCTCTACAAGAAGCCCGTGCTCGTCGAGCGCGGGAGCTTCCGCCCGATCACGAACGTCACGCTTGATCTGCTCGAACGCGCGCTCGAACAATTCCAGCGCGAGCCGCAATTGCAAGGCGAGCCACCGGTGGTGCTCACTGAAATGACGTTGCGCCAGTTACTCGTGGACGAGCGTCTGGACCATCGCGACTTCCTCGACCGCGTGGACACCTTGAGCGCCTTGGGCAAGACGGTGCTCATCTCAAGCTTTCGCCGCTACCATCGGTTAGTCGGCTATCTTTCGCGCCATACGCAGAAGATGATCGGCCTGCCGCTGGGATGCACCCGCCTGCGCGAGGTGCTCGACGAAAAGTTTTACACCGACCTCCCCGGCGGCCTGCTTGAATCGCTCGGCACGCTCTTCAAAAACGGCGCCAAGGTTTACGTTTATCCCACACGCGAAAAGGCGACCGGCCGGGTTTTCACGCTGGAGACGCTCGACATCGCGCCGAACCTGCGCCACCTCTTCGCGCACCTGGTGGAGAACGGTTGCATCGAGGCCATTCGCAAATACAACCCCGACTACCTTGGGACTTACTCGCAGGACGTGCTCATCAAGATCAAAGCGGGCGAGGCCTCCTGGGAAAAATTCGTCCCACCACCGATCGTGGAATTGATCAAGAAAAAGAAGCTGTTCGGGCACCCGTGAGCGGAATGTGGAACTCCGCACGGCGGAACCAAGTCAAAGCGCAACGCTGAAACTTCGCGCTCCGCCTCCGCCCCGGAGGCGCGTCTTCGCCGCAACCGACATGGCATAACGCCCGCCCCGCCGGCGCAACTTCACCCGTGCTGCGAACGCCTGCGACAACAAGCCTGCCGTGAGCGTTTCAGCTTTTTTCCCGGCCGCCAGTACGCGCCCCGCCTGTAGTACCAACAGATGCGAGAACACTGGCATGATTTCCTCCACATGATGCGTCACGAGCACGAGCGTGGGCGGGGTTTTGCCCCCGCCAAGGCGCTGCAGGAATTGCAGGAATTGCTCGCGCGCGGCGGGATCCAGCCCCGCGCAAGGTTCATCGAGAATCAGCAGCCGCGGCCGGGCCATCAGCGCCCGGCCGATCAACACCCGCTGCCGCTCGCCTTGCGAAAGTACGCGCCACGGTCGCTCCGCGAGGTAGCCGCACTCGACCTGACGCAACAGGCTCCCCGCCCGGGCGCGATCCGCGCGGGAGGCGTGCCCCCAGAAATCAATCATCGCGTATTTGCCACTCATGACCGTTTCGAGCGCGGGCTCGTTTTCGGCCATCATCTGGCGCACCGAGGAACTGACGAGGCCAACATTTTTGCGCAGTTCGCGCCAGTCCGCGCGACCGAAGCGCTGGCCCAGCAGGGAAATCTCCCCGTCCGTGGGTGTCAGATAGCCGGTGAGCGCGCTAAGCAACGAAGTCTTTCCCGAACCATTCGCCCCGAGCATTGCCCAGTGCTGCCCACGCTCGACGCGCCACGAGACGTCGCGCAGAATTTCCGTGTCGCCGCGCCGGATGCGCAGCCCTTCGACGGCGAGAACTGGTTGTTTCGCGCGCATCAACTTCCGGCAAGTTCCGACCACAACGGCTTGAGGTCTTCGTCCGCCAGCGCCATCTGCCGGATGACGTCACGGCCCCCGACCTTCATTGCGCGCTTCATCCAATTGCGCGCTTCGTCGAGTTGTCCCAGTTGGCAGGCGTAGCAGGCCAGGTTGAAGGGGATGGTCGGCTCCTTCGGAAATCTTTCGGCAGCGGGTTGCAGCGCGGCCTGCGCTTGCGTCAGGCCGCCGCCCGCCGCGCGGCGCAAGGCGTAAGCTCGATGCAGCCAGCCGGACGCGCGATCCGGCGTGGCGAGCACGAGTTCGCGAGCGGCGGCCAGAGCGGCATCCCATCGCTGCGAGTGGGCGTGCAGAATCCAGCGCACCTCCAGCACGTCAGGATGTCGCTGGCAGGACGGGGAGAGCGCATCCAGTTCCGCCGCGGCTTCAGCCGGCAGACCCAATCCAAGCCAGCCTTCGGCCGCTCGCAGCCGATGCGTGTCACTGGGCTCTAGCTCTTTCATTGCTTTTCGCTAAGGCGGGGCAAGTCGGTTCGTTTGCGCTCAAATGCCAAACGCCTGGCCTTTCGCGCCACCAGGTTTGGGCCGTGACAGGCTTGTTTGCTCGCCGCTGGCCGTTCCGGTCAGCGCGCCTGCCGCACGCGGATCGTGAACCGCTTCGCCTTGTCATTCGCGGAAACAAAATTCACATGCTCCGTCGCGTTCTCGGTAAGGATGACGGTTTGGAAAGGCGTCTCGTCGCCGGTGCTAACGCCGTTCACGTCTTTGAAGATGCAATTGGCCTGCACTTCGATGCGGCGGTTTTCGCGGTTGCGCAGTTGGGCAACGACTTCGAGTCGCCCGTCTTCGAGCAGCCGTGCCTGCGGTTGGCCGGTACTCGTGACCGAATGCCGCACACCCGGATCGAGCAGGACGAGTGGCTCGTTGCTCTCGTAGGGTGGCGTTTTGGGTCGCTGCGGCAGATACGGGCCTTTGTCGTGCGTGGATTCGCAGCCAGCGACGAGCAGCGCCGCCGCGACGGGCAGGATTTGCAGAATGGATTTATTCATAAATGGGACGTGGTTGGAGTATTGATGGGGAGGAATGGCAGAATAACTGAGGACCGAATAACGCGGCGTGGCCTCTTCATTATTCGGCCCTCAATTGTTCGGT
>CAIKLQ010000042.1 GCA_903828255.1 uncultured Verrucomicrobiota bacterium | reverse complement strand
TCGTTACCGGGGTAGAGTCAAGCGGTAGTATTGCTGGCGCTCAGGAGTGAGGGTGGTTTGGTGCTGGGTGGCGTTGTCGATGACTGTCTGCCCGGTGAGGAGCCACGGCCCGGTAAGGTTGGTGGCCCCTTGAACGAGCCAGCCGTCCACGCCGATTGGCCAAGCAAGGTTGACCAGCAGGGGATTGGCTTGGATCGTAAGCCTGGGTTGGGCCCCGAGAACAGTGATGACGACCGGGGTGGAGAAGCTACGGGAGTTGGTGCTCACGGAGGCTTTCGCAAACAGGGTGTACGTTCCGGCGGGTGGGTTGGTCCAGGTGTAAGTGTACGGTGGCGTGGTCAGGTTGACGATCGGGTACGCTCCGTTGAGGAAGGAGATGGCAGTTATTGTGTCGTTGGCGTTGGCGGTAGCCGTCAGAGTAATGTTGGTGGGGCTCACGAAGATGGTGTGGTTGATGGGGTTCACGAGCGTCACTGTGGGTGGGGTGGTGTTTGTCGGGTTGATGCCGAATTGTACCACGGCGGTGGTCGAGTTGGTTTTGTCATCGCTCACGTTGAAGAAGAACCCATCGGAGCCGAGGGAGTTGGTAGCGGGATAGAACATGAGGTTGGGGGGGATGCCGGTGAGGGTGCCGCGCGTGGGTTGGCTCAGCAGGTTGAAGGTCAGCGAGTCGTTGTCGTCGTCGTGGCCGGTGAGCGTGATCGGGGTGGGAACGTTTGCGATCACGTTTAAGGTTTGAGCCTCGGCCACCGGCGGGTAGTTTGGCGGGCCGGGGTCGATTTCGAGGATAGTCATCGTGGCGGTTGTGGGGGATCCCAGCACGGCTCCGCCGGTCGCGTTGGTCAGGTTGACCGTAAAGGTCAGGTTTCCGAGGTGTGCATTGGTGTAGTGAATGGGGATGGTAATAATCTGCGTGTTTGTGTTATTGGGAGTCCATGTGATTGTCCCGCTTGCGGCACTGTAGTTGGCTGGGGCGACTGCCGTGCCATCGGTGGTTGCGTATTGCGCGGTGAGGGTGCTATTGGTGGGGCCAGTCAGATTTACGCCAAGAGTCACAGTCCCGCCGGTTTCGGCGACGCTCAAGTCCGCGGAGCGGAATTGGATCTTAGGTGTGGGTGGGGCGGTGCGCCCCTGGGCCAAGCCGTTGCCGAAGCTGGTAATCCAAAGTTCGTTTGCATCGTACGGGTTGTAGAAAACCCGTTCCGGCTGGCGGAAGGGATAATTGGCGACAAGGTTGAAAGTGGGGGTGGCGCCGTGCAGGTTGGTGGTGTTCCACAGGCCGCTGGTTTCGGTGGTCAGATAGGCTTCGGTGGGGTTGGACGGATTGATGGTGAGCGAGGTGACGCGGTCGAGTGAGTTGATTTTGGACCAGTTGGTCCCGCGGTTGGTGGTTCGGTAGAGTCCACCCAAGCCGTTGGGCGGCCCGCCCCAACCGGAGAATACTCCCACGTACCAGGTGTTTTGGTTCGCATCCGTGGGGTCAAGGACGATGTCCTTGGTCCAGTAGTACATGCTGGGGCTGGAAACGTCGGTCCAGTTGCCTTGTGCGGGGTGGTAGAGGAATACGCCGGAACTGGCGGTGAAGGCCGGGTTTCGGTGGCCGGAATAGGTGGCGACCAACTGGCCGTCGTTGAGGGCTTGCACACAGGCCGGGTGACCTTCGGTGCGAGGCGGGTTTGGAAGTTTGGTCCAGGTGGAACTGGCGCCGGTCTGGATGTTGGTGGAAACGAAGATGCCGCCCAGAGTTGAGTGAACGACGCTGGCGTAGATGGTGTTTGGGTTGTTGGCGTCGGGGCACAGCCAGAAGACGGGGTGGCCGAAGTTGTGCAGGAGATTCCACGTTGCGCCTTTGTCCGTCGAGTAGATAATCTTCCCGTTGGCGTCAGCGTTGTTGAGCGGATCGTCGGCCAACCGGGTGCTTTGGTACATATCGTGGATGTCGGAGGTGCCAGCGTAGATCGCACCGGTGGCGGGTTGGATGAAAGCACGGTACATCGTGTTCGCCGAGTGGCCGGTGTAGTTGAAGGACCAAGTAATGCCGCCGTCGGTGCTCCGGATGCCGCTGATGTCGGTGAACGCGGCGAAGAGGTTGGTAGGGTCGCTCCAGATCACCTGCCAGACGGAGGTGTCCTCCGCGCCGATGCTGTGATAGGTCTTTTTGGCGATGGCCGTGGTGCCGGGCGGGTGTTGGTCGGCGGGGCTGGTGTAAGCTTGTTCCCAAGTGAGCCCAGCGTTGGTGGAATGGTGAACGAAACCCATGTCGGTGAAGACGATTTTCGCGGAGTTGGTCGGCGCGACGGCGAGACCGAAGACGACTTCGCCATAGGACCAGCCGCGGTCGCCGCCCTGGCCGGTCCAACCGGTGGTGATGTTGGCATTGTTGACGGCTGTGAACACGTTGGTCCAGTGCAAGCCTGCATCGGTGGTTTTCATGATGTTGGGCACATAGCCCAGCGGCCCGCTCTTGCTACCGCCGGCGTAAACTGTGTTTAGGTCATTGGTTGCCATGGCGATAAACATCAGGAAGTCGGTGTTGGTGTCGGTGCCGTTGGCCCGAGGCACCCACGGCCCAGTGGCCTTGTCCATGGAATAGATGCCCCGGTAGTTGCCCCAGTAGTCGGTGCCGCCGTTTTGACCGGCATACGTGACCCCTACCGTCAGCGCGAAGAAGCGGGTCTGGCCACCAACCTTCGCCCCGGCGAAAGACCGCACAAATTGGTTGGTGGGGATGCCGGGGTAGCCGGCGTTGATGAAGGTGGCCCCGGCGTTGGTGGATACCATCAGCCCTTCGGAAGTGCCCAGGTAAATGCTATTGCCGTCGGAGAACCCACCACCGATGAGTCCCCCCGTGGCATACGGCTGGGGAGTATTCACAGGGTTGAACGTAAGGCCACCGTTGGTGGAGATCAGGATGATGGACCAGCTCCCGATGATGACCGTTTGAGGGTGCCCGAAATCAGTCCAGACATTGTAATAGGTGTAGTGTGGATCACCGGGCAGAGTGACCCAGGTCATCCCGCCGTCGGTGGTTTTGACCGCGACCGGGTCATTGCCGCCGTACGAGCTCAGGCTGTAGCGGATGTTCGGGTCCGCGGTGAATTGAACACTGGCATAGGACGATCCTTGGATTTGGACAAAGGGGAGTAATTGGTAAGTGTTGCCGAAGTCGGTGGTGTGGAAGACTTCGCTCATATCGCTGACCAGGTAGTATTCGTTTGCGTTGAACGGGCTGATGGTGGGGCCGTAGAAAGACCCGCCGCCACCGACGCCGCGGGTCGTCCAGGTGGTTGGTAATTGGGCGGTAGTCGTAGCGAGGGAACCGGCGAGGATGAGCGCTAGGCTAACGATTCTTTTCATGGTTTGCTTCTTTCTTGGGTTGGCTGGTCTGGTTGGCTTGTATGACATGGTTGTTTGATCAATTGCGGCTGGGCCTTCGCTTTAACTTGCGGGGGCGCAGCACGTCAGGGATGAAACCAACGCGAGTCTTGGAGTTGCGCTTCCGTTCGAGGTTGGCGGTGGAGCAACGCGGTGGAAGGTTGCCAGCCCGGGCCCAGCAGGCAACCGGTCACAGCGGCGGCAGGGGCTTGCGTTTCCGGAATGGTGAATTCCATCTGCGGCGGGTTGGCGGCTTCGAGGGCCCATAAGTTTCGCCAGACGGGCATGTGGGCGTAGAGAATATCGGCGATTTGCGGGAGCGTCAGGCTGGTGTCGTTCCACGGCGGCGGCAATTGCGCCAAGGCCGCTCCGTCGAAATCAGCGCCGGCGTTGGGCGTAGTGAACAGACCGCAGACCTCGGAACGGGCTTGGTAGAGGATGCCAAAGGAATAGCCGTAGAGGCTAATGCCGGGGACCGGCTCGGCAAGGCCGTCGGTGTCCGAGGGATCGTGCAGCGGGTTGATCACGAAGTTCTGCCCCAGACCCGTGGTGTTCACCCGGCCTTGCGGATTCGCCCCGTGCATCCAATCCACGCACGTCAAGGCGGCGGCGCGGTAGCGCGCATCGCCCGTCAGGCGCCAGGCCGCCACCAGACTGCGGACATACATGAAGTCGTTGTTGCCCCAGCCCATCAACGGGAAATAGCCCTCGCCCGGCGCGTACCACAGCGCGCGATAGGCATGGGCTTGCTGCCAGGCGAGCCAGCCGTCGGCGTTGTTGGTGATGGCGCTGCGAACCAGATTGCCCCAGCCGGCCGGAAATTTTTCGGGCGCCAGCCCCACGTCAACGAAATCAAAAGCAAACGTCCGCCAATACATCGCGTCCAGTTCCCGTTTGAATCCGGCGAAGCCCTGGGTGTTGGTCAGTTGGGCGTAGTAGTTCGTGTCGCCTGAAGCGAGCCAGAGTTGAACGAGCGCTTTGGATCGTTCGCCTGGATCAATCTGCGGCGGCTCGGTCCAGGTAAACGCGCCACCGGAATCCGGAATGCTGACGGAGATTCTGGGGCCGCCCGCAATGGCGAACTCGTACGCGCGCCGAGCGCTTTCCAGAAAGAGTTCCGCCTGATTGGTGGCGCCGGCTCGAGTGAGACCGCGGGCCAGTCGGGCGGCGTGTTGGGAGTAGAGGAGACTGGAATTGTGCGTCGCCAGCCCGAGGTAGTATGGCTCGGTGTCAATGTTGGGATTGGGAATCTGCGGATGGCTGGTGGCTTCAATCGTCAAGGCCACGCGTCCATCCGGCTCCTGCGCCCGCCGCCACACCTCCACGCCCCAGACCGCCTCGTCCAGCAAGTCGGGAAGACCATTGCCGCTCTCAGGAATATGCGCCTGCCCGTCGGTGAAGTTATCGGGGAACATCAGATACGACTCGACGAAATCCTCCACGACTCGCAGATGGCTGCCTTCGCGATCAAAATCCCCGGCGTCGTGCCAGCCACCGCGCAGACCGGGAACGAGATTGGTCGTCGCCGTGTTTGCGATGATTTGAAATCCGCTGTTGAAATTCGTCGGAAAGTGCCCGGCGGCGTCGCGCAGTCCCCAGCCTTCCGCCGAGTGATCCGACAAGGCATCCGCTTCGGTCGGATAGAGACAAGTGTAAGTGTTGGTGTGCGCGTCGCCCCGTGCCCAAGCCGTATAGTTGGTGGTAAGAACCGTCCCGCACCGCTGGTGATAAAGGCTGCGCGAGTAGGTATAGAAAGCTTCTCCCAAAGCATTTTGGCCCAGCTCAAAACCCCACGACCGGCCCACTCCCGAAACGCGGATATAGTATCGCCCCGGCGTCGTGAATCCGGAGAAATCCAGTTGATACACTTTTTCTCCGGAGAGAATGACGCCGTGGGTTGGGGCGGTTTCATCGCCCCGAAACGTAATGGTGTTCGTGAACACCGCTTCCCCGTTGGTTTCGTTGCACACGCTGAACGGCTGGCCGGCAAACCGGTCCACGTCCAGCGCTCCGCCCGCAGCGCCCAGCCAACTGCCGAGGTAAGCATACTTCTCCGGCGCATCGGGGAGGTAGCCGAGTTGGTTCACTTTCAGCGCCCAGGAGATGGTTTGGTTTTCGTCATACACCCAACTCACCGAATTGCTCCACGCATCGGTGATTTGATAAGTGCCGCCGGGCGTCATGTGGAACGGCAGCTTGAGGTAGGAAAAATAGACGTTCTCCGACGAGTCGCTGTGAAGATCGCCGCCGCCGTCGGCGAGACTCGGCGTGCGAAATTCGCGGGTGGCTTGCGGCCAAAGACTGATCGTGGCCACCGGGCCATTGGTGTAGTCCGGCCCGGAGAGTTGAAAATGATTCGTGCCGCAGAGCGCGGCAAAAATGCCCGGACGATAATGGATGATCACTTCCCAAGTCGCCAGATTGTATTCCGCAGCGGGCATCCACGCCGGGAGGTATTGGCGGTTGGTTTCCATCGCGTGTAGGTAAAGCCCGCAGTCGGCGACGAGGCGTTGTTTCAGAAACGGGTTGGGATCGGTGATGATGGCGACGGTGTCGTCGGTCAGCACATGCGCGCCGAGCGTGAGCGTGCGCGGTGGTTCGTTGGTCGGCGCCACGAAGCGCGGGCCGGGCGCCCAGTTGGGCGGCGGAGAGTTCTCGCAGAGATTGCCCACGCCGGTTGGGTGCGCCGCGGCGGCAATTTCCACACCGCTCAATTCCCGCGACCAGACGCGGACTTCGTCAATCTTGATGAAGCCTTCATTGAAGTCGCCAATGCCAAAAGGCGCACCAAACAACGTCGCGTCCGGCGTCAGCCAAGCCCCGCCGCTCCGACTGCTATCAATGCCGATGTTCGGAGTTTCCACGCCATCGAGATAAAAGCGGAACGGCGTGCCTTGCCGAAATCCTGCGGGCAGCACGAGCGCCAGATGATGCCAGCAAGTGTCTCCGATGCGCGGATATTCCACCACCGCGCCGTCGTTGCGCCGCCCCATCCGCACCCAGATGAACCCCCAGCCAGCCGTGACCGACAGAGTAGGTTGATTCCAACTTGCGTTGCCGAAGCCAAACAGGAGTCCGCTGGCGCCGTTGTCCGGAAGCGAAACCCAACCCTCCAGCGTCAACCCGTGATCTTCGGGGAGGTTCGTGAACGTCAGGCTGAAGGCGCCGTTTCCGTTGTCGGCATGCGTGGGGCCGTAGCAGCCGTTAGTGCCGGGGCGAAGTTGCGGCGCGAAACCAAACCCACCGTTGGTCAACGGCGTCAAGTCATGCCCGCCAACGGCATCGTGCCAGCTTCCATCCAGTGACCAAGAACCTTCCAAGCCAATCGGCGCCAGCGAAAACGCTCCCGAAACCGCCGAGACGGTGTCTTGGAATTCGCCGCTGCCGTCATCCGCGAAATCAAGCCGCAAGGTCAGCGGCGGTCGCCCGGGAAGGTTGATCGGGCCGAGAAAGCCGCGGTATGGCTCCTGCCGCCAAAGGTAAGTTAACGGCACATCCCCACCGGGTCCGGCATAACTCGCGCTCCCGTCGGGGTGGAAAGTCAGCACCACAGTCGAGCCATCGGAAAAATGGAGCCACAAGCTCTGACCTGCCAACGCCGGCGGGGCGAGCGTTGTGCTTGGATACCTCACTTGCGCTAGGCGGAAGAACTGAGCCTGTTCCGCCACCGGCAGGGTTAGCGAACTCTGCAACGGGAGACTGAGGCCGATGCCGAGATTTCGGCACGTCCATGTCGCCAGATTGGTTGAGGAGAAAAGCAGGTTGTTTGCGAAGAGGCGATTGGAGAACTGCAACGCCACGCCGGCCGCCTCGACCTGAACCGCCAGCGGGACATTCGTGCCGAGCGGCAACCCTTGCGCGTGAATGTCGAAAGCCTCGGCCTCCGTTCCCACCCGGCGAATAGTGATGTGCTGGATGCGGACATTGGTCAGGGGGGTAGAAGTTCCGGCCACGGGGATTTGCCCGATCGCTTTAACCGCATCCCAGCCTTCGGTGACCCGGCCTAGAATGGTGTATTTGCCATCGAAGTCTGGCTGATTGGTGAGCGTAACAAAAAACTCCGGGCCAGTGGAGTTTGGTCCAGTATTGGCCAGAGCTAGGACTGCCGGCGCGTCAAAGCTCAGGGGCGGATCGAATTCCTCGCGCAAGACATAGCCCACGCCAGAGTTGGTCGGTCCGCGGGCGAAACCTGCTTGGATCAACGTCCCGGGGACGACTCGCGTAAAGGTCAGGCCGTCGTAATAGGAAGTGAATTTTGCCGAACCACTGTGCCAATCAAGCCAAGCGCACTGACCGGTCGCCAGGCCGACAAAGTGCGCTGTCGCTTTGGGGGCCAACCCTGGCTCCAAGCGACAGGTGAAACAGCCCAAGCTGGTTTCAAAGTCGGCGAAAATCCCATTGGTTTGGCCGTCGGCCGCCGCCGACAGCAACGTCAGCACCGCGAGGAGGACTGGCAATAGTGAAATCCCCGGATGGCGTTCGTGTGGTGGTAGTAAAGACGTTTTCATTCTGCGCCCGAGCGAACAGTAATTCCACACCATAGGTGAAGCAATGACTTCTCCCAATCCCGCGAGCGCAATTCTACACGCCCAAAGCGTATGTGGATCTTTCATGCGCGGGTTGCGTCGAGAGTTTTGCCAAAAATCCGACTGGCCATTCCAAGGTTCGACCTTACAGCCACTGTGGCTAAAAGAGCGCAAAGAGCGCAGAGAATAGAGACAGAACGGAACCGGCGAGGCCACTCGCGGAACGCTCACTCCAGGCAAGTTTGCGGCTCTCAAACTTGTAGGAGCCGAAGTTGATGAGTAGCCCATGTTCCAAGCGGGCCGACTTGAGGCAACCCAGAATTTGGGCCTCGGGTTCGTTGAGCCAGGGCTTTCACGGCCTTCAGTTCCGCAATCAGGACGCCCTCCACCAGCAAGTCGGCCAGGTAGTCGCCGATGAGCGTGCCATCTCCGTCATAGACCTTGACTCACTCCTCGGAGCGCCGGCCTGTGACCGGCTTTGCGCGTTAATTTCACGGTTCGCGTCACGCTCTGGTTTCATCACGTCCACCGCTGGTGGCAGTGCGCCCAAAGCCGGCTGCAAGCCGGCGCTCCGGGAGCGGCGGAGCGCCGGCCTGTGACCGGCCTACTGCGGCCGAAAAACCAGGCGGGTCGCCGTCGCTCAAGTCGGCCAACGGCCCGTCGTCCGGCGTCTCGGCGACCATCGCCGCGCTATCCCGCCGGGGGCGCGGTTGGGGCGGCGGCGCTGAGTGCGATCCTGCGCGGGCTGCGGGTGGCGCACGAAGAATTGAGTGGGCTCCGGGAGCAACTGGAACATAACGCCCAAGCGGCGCGGCGGGCCGGTGGCCCCGGCAAACCAGAAACCTTATGCGGCCCCGCGGGCAACCCCACAGCCCGCGCTTCGGCGCAATCCCTAAAGCCCGCTGCGGCTTGGCTCCCACGCCTGCGGTGCGAACCTGCGTCCATCCGTTTGCCACCTAACCAGTTTTCCCGAAACGCGTCCCGACCAGACCAAAGCCGCCTCTTCCGGTGTAAATCAGCGCCAGGCTCCGATTCCACCCGGCGGCGAACCAGAATAAAGGGCGGATTCTGATGCTATGCAGTGGACCTAGTCACCGGCCGCCCGCGCGGCTTGTAGGGTGGACACCCGACAGAAGCATCAGGAATTTCCTCATAGATAAATCCCATTGGTGTGGCTAAAATAAAACCTTGCACACCGAAAGGTGAGCTAATCAAAGCCTTTAATCAAAGACCGAATACGCGATCCACCTTGCAACCAACGCTGCGCTTTGCCAGCCGGCGACTACTTTTGAACCCCAGGCGGAGCCGCGGCGATTTTTCTCGCGGCACGTCGTGCCCTTGGGTCGCCCGGGAATCCAGCCACGAAGCGCGAGCTGATTCTCGGCCCAGGTGTGTGTGTGGGGGGGGGGGGCATTATTTGCGCCAAGTTGGCTAGTGACCAGGGCCCCGGAGCAAGGGGCTGGCTAGTGATGGAAGATACTGGAGAACGCTGGAAGATGCTGTTTTGTTGGAGTTTCTTGACGAAACGCGATCACGAGCTAACGATGTGGCGAGTTGAGAATAAACTGCGCTGAGAAAGCTAATTTGAAATGGTTTGAGAACATTTCTAGCGGGGATTAAAGGAGGCTTAACGGTTCTTTAGCGGGCGCTTTTTTGACCGTTTTGGGACGGTCCAACAGGCAGTGTCAGCAGGGCATGTTCGGCCAGTGTGCGGAGGCTCTTGGAGCGCTCGTAAAGTCCTTCCCATCGGGGGGAATTTCCCAAGCCCAACACCCCGTCCAAAACTCCTTGGGCGGCTACTACCGCGGGCGCGGCGTTTGGCGGCGATTCTCCGGGCCGCTCACAGCGTCAATTCCTCCTGCCGAAACTCCTCCCGCCGCGCCCCGTGCGCCCGCAACAGCGCCCCCGCCAGCCCGGCACTCGCCAGCCGATAAACCCCGATGGGATTGCCCCCCGCGTTCCGCACCCGCAACTGGTAAAAAGTCCCCCCACGAAATGCCCCACGCGCGCCAGCGTCGCATCCTTCACCAGCCGATGGAACACGCTCCCGGCAATGCCCGTTCCGCCGTGGTCCATCACCGGCAAATCATTCGCGCTGAACGGCTCTTTCCCCCGGGCCAGCGCCAGCCGGCAACGGATGTCGTCGGGCGGAATGGCGCGGGCGATCAACTTGTCGCACATGTCTTCGTAAACCGAGAAACCCTGAGGGTGGCAGGCTCGGCGGCGTTACGCCGCCAGGCACACCCTGGCACTTTCCGCGCGCTGGCGGGCCAGCAGTTCCCGCCCGCTGCCGTGCAGGTTGTAGCGCAGCACCCCCAAACCCACATAACGCAGATAGCCGGGCAGCCCCACGTCCCAACACCGGTTCAGGCCGTGATGTTCCAAGCTGTTGATCTCGCTTTCCACCGCGCTGTGTTGGTGGCGTCTCAGTGGCGAAACGATAGTGGCGGAAAGCTGGCGGTTTGAAATTCCGTTTACTTCCGGTGCGTTTTCTTCCCCCGATTCGCACTAAAGCGCTTCTTCCTTCTTCCCGGTGGTTCTTCTTCCCGGTCTT
>CAIKLQ010000041.1 GCA_903828255.1 uncultured Verrucomicrobiota bacterium | reverse complement strand
TGGCACTGAATGTTTTCTGGCTCCAGGCAGGCCGGGAGGATGGCGTGCGCTGAGGGCGGACGAACGTCCGCCGGCGGCAGACCGGGCTGGCACCCAGACCGGACGCGACACGCTGGAACCAGATGGGTGACTGAACGGATCCCCTCCCAAAGTGGGAGGAGTGCATCCGAATCAACGACTGAAATGACAGGCACGAATTACATCTTGGACGCCGCCCGCAACGGCCCGAAAAGACAAAGACAGCTTTTAAGAAAAGAAAGGCTGGCTGACGGAAATCCATTCTTCTGCTTGACCGCTCACGCTAATGGGCGACCCCTTTACGGCCAATGCACCCAAGGCAGGGCAAACCGGTCGCCCAGCGGAGTCTCTCCCGCGCAGTCTGCGGAAGTCGGCCCTCAAGGCAGAACGAAAACGCGGTAGTAACGGCTGGGGATCAGCGCTGCCTGGGGGTCAATGAAGTTGATGCACGCGCCAATCACCGGGTTGGTGCTGATGGAGGTCCAGTCCACCAAATTCGTGGACGCCTGGATGACGAGCGTCTGGCCATTCTGGCCGCAGGTGGTGAACCCAAACTGGCCGTTCGGCAAGCGCACGGCCGTGCCGGCACTGAAGGTCGGTGAGGTAACCGCCGGCGCCGGGAGCGCGCCGAAGAGCCGGTATAGCCCGAAAGTGCCCGTCACGTAGATTTTGTCTCGGTCAACCGCGATGCCTTCCAAGACATCCCCACCGAAGACAATATCGGGGGCGAAGGTGGGGTCGACCGTCCCCTCCGAACTGAGCCGCACGATGGCTTGTTGGAAGCCGACGAGCACCTTGCCATCGGCTTGTAGGGCGACCGCCTTGATGAGATTGAAACCACTGCTCAAATAACGGAACGAGGGGTCGAGAGTGCCGTCGTCATTGAGCCGGATCAGACCATCGTAGTTCGGGGCAACGTTGATGGTGAACTGGCCGGCGAGCAGGATTTTGCCGTCAGGCTGGATCGCCAGCGAGCGTCCCGAAGCATAGCTACCCCAGCCCTGCAAGCCGCTGCCTGCGGGGACCGCGGGGAGGTTGTTGTTGAACGCCGTGTCGGCGGCGCCGTTAGTTGTCAGTCCGGCGATGCACACGCGGTAGAGGTTCGTGCCAACGTCGAGATACTGGTGCGCCACCACGATTCCGCCATTGGTGCGCACGGCGATGGCGCCGATGCCAAAATACGCTCCGGAAACCTGCGGCTTCAAAAACGGCGGCGGCACAAAGGACAGATCCACCGAGCCATCCTCATTGAGGCGCACAATGTTGGTTCGCCCCACGCCGTTGAAGCTGGTGAAGGAGCCCCCGACCAGATACTTGCCTGACGCCAGGCGGACGATCGCAGTCACGAGCACTTCGCCGACATTATCGAGATTTGGCGCGGGTCCCGTCCCGGCGTTGAAGGTCGGATCAATCGTTCCGTCGGCGTTGAAGCGGACCATCCGGTTCAACGCCGGGCCGGTGACGCCGTTCGTGGAGAGCTGGGTGAAGTGACCGCCGACGACGAGCTTGCCGTCGGGATCCCGGTTGAAGCCGACGTTGAAGCCGCGCCCGCTGATACCGGCGGGATAGAAGAAACTGACCTGGCCGGGGGCAGGTGGGGTCGGGTTGTAGAAGCCATTGGTGACGACAATCCCATTGGTCGTGTAGCGGATAAGCTGGCGACCTCCCACCAGCGGATTGCCACCCGGTTCGATGACGATCTGCCGGCCAGCGGCCCCCAGCGGGAACGAGGGATCAATCGTGCCGAAACCCTTCACCATCATCGTGACGGGCGGAGCGCTCGTGAGGCAGCCATAGGCATTGCAGGCGATTACGTCATAGCCGTTGGTGCCGCTGGCAATGGTCGGATAGTTCACGACCAACGTCGGATTGACGGCTCCGGGAAGATTGGTCCCGTTCATCCGCCACTGATAGGTGAAGGCAGTCGTGCCCGTAGCGTTTACTGAGAAGGTGGTGGAGCCACCGATCAGGACGTTCGTGACCGCCTTGGTCAACGGATACAGCGCGAGCTTGGCTTGGGCGATAAAGACTGTGCTGGTCGTTTGCTGCACCAGATTGGAGGCCACACAGTAATAGGAGGTGATGTGTGCGAGGGTAGTTCCATTGGGGATGCTGAACAGGTTGTTGGAACTGACGCGGATCGTCGCGCCGTTGCTGATCATATACCAGCGGTAATCAGCCACGGGCCAGGCCCGCGCCAACAAGGGGCTGTTCGTGAAACCTTGCGGCGGCTGGAAGACGATGTTGGTTGGCTGATTGAGGAACTGCGGCGCGACGGCCACATAGTTAGATTCCATCCGGTAGAGGAGTTGGTTGTAGCCGTACCCGTTGGTGAAGGCCGTCGTGATATTGGTCCAGCCGATGAACCCGGTCGCAGTGGAATCGCCGCTGATACTGGCGACCACGGAGATGCGGCCGGTTGCGTCGAGGCTGATTGCGGGCAGCGCGTAGGGATCAATGGCCGTGCGGTCGGCGAAACTGATGGCGACGGGGGTGACGGAATTCGTCCAAAGCGGCTCGCCGCTGGCGGTGAGCTTCAGGACATGGATGCCAAGTTTGCCGAACGAGTTGGCATTCGTCATGGCGTAGCTGGCGCTGCGGGCGTAGAGGTTATCCGCTCCGTCGCGCGTGAGCGTGAGGCCAAAACTGTTGGGGACGCCAGCCACGGTGGCAGTCACATTGAACGGAGTCCGTTTCATCCAACGAACCGTTCCATTCGTCTCGAACTGCGCGAAGCCGCTGGAGATGACGAAGAACGGCGAAGATATTTGGTTGGTGAACGAGTCCGCGCCCAGTCGGAAGGGCGAAGTTGGAGTCGTGAAGGCCACAGTCGGTCGGTTCGCTGAATCTACCACCACACTCCACGCGTTGCCGAGATTGTTGTTCGTAGGCTCGGAGAGATTGGAACTCCACACCACCGCGCCGTTCGCGTCCAACTTCGCCAGAAACGGCCCGGAGCCGGAGGCGCTGGAGTTGGTGTAGTTCGCCGATCCCAGCGTGGTCCCCTTTTTGAAAGCCCCCGCCACGTAGATGTTATCCGCCGAGTCGAGGGCAATGCCGGAGGCGAACTCCACGTTGGTGCTGCCGTGGTTCGTAGCCCACAAGAGGTTTCCCGCCGGGCTGAACTTCGCGAGGAACAGGTCTTCCGTGATTAGCCCCACCGTCTGCTCCCGGTTCGTCAGGACGACGCCATTGGTAAAGACGGTGTTGACGTTGTAAATATTTGGCAGGCGTGTGCCGCCGAACATCGGGTTGCCATTGAACCGCCCGGCCACAATCGGATTGCCGCCGGAATCCACGGCCAAGCTGCTGGGCCACACGTTGGCCGTATTAAGGGCGGCGAAAGGCGACACCGACCAGGAGCCGCCGCGCGTGGCCCAGAGGACATTGCCATTGCCGTCATAGCGGACCAGCACGAACAGCACCTTATCCAACTCGCCATAGGCCGCGACATTTGTGCTGAAGGGCAAGTAGCCACTCGTGGTCATCCCGGCCAGATAGACTCCGCCCGCTCCGTCCAAGGCCAGAGCGCGGCCCGCTTCCTTGTAACTGCCACTCGCCTTGCGGACCCAGAGCACCTCTCCCGTCGGCGAATACTTCACCAGAGCCAGGTCTTCATTGCCGTAGCCGCCGACGGAGACGATTGAATTGGTGCCCCAAAACGTGTTGCCCATGCAACTGCCGGCCACGTAGGTATTGCCGGCGGCATCACACACGCAGGCATAACCCTCAACGTGCGTTTCCGTGGTAACCGCCAGGTTGCGGGTGTTATTCGCGGGATGGGTCGCGAGGAAGATTTCCGGTGCCTGGGCTTGGACTTCCGGCGCGAGCGTCAGGCAGGCAAACGCGGCCAGGGTTGCCGCAAAGGATCGGGCGAAGAGAGCCGGGAAGCGCCGGCGATACCTACCGGTAGTGCGGGTAGGAGCCTGCTTGCTTGCGGGTACATGGCTTAACGTGAGTGGTCTTTGGTGAAAAAGCATTGAGATACGATGGGCTTGGCCGTTTCCAATTGTCGAGCTTAACCCCTGGCTCACTGGATTTTTATCTGGATTCCCGCGCCCGGTTCTGGCGTGCTAGCGCCCGCATGAAACACTCGGCATCGTCCCGGCAACTTTCGCGGCGTCACTTTCTCGCCCTCACCGGGCTGGCGGTAGCCGCGCCCACCATCATCCCGGCGAGCGCGCTCGGGCGCGACGGCAAGACCGCGCCCTCGGAACGGATCACCATGGGCGTCGTCGGCTGGGGCTCGCAGGGGCCGGGGAACACGCGGGCCTTCATGTCGCACCCGGATTGTCAGGTCGTCGCCGCTTGCGATCTGGATCAGAACCATTTGCAGAGCGCCCTCAAGACGATCAACGGCCACTACGGCAACGAGGCCTGCCGTTCGTATCGCGATTATCGCGAGTTGATGGCGCGGAAGGACATTGACGCCGTCATGCTCGCGGTGCCGGACAACTGGCACGCGCTGATTTCGGTGGAAGCCGCGCGGAACAAGAAGGACATCTACGGGGAGAAACCGCTCGCCCGCACCATCGCGGAGCAGCAGGCCATCGTGAAGGCAGTGCGCAAACACAAGCGCATCTGGCAGACGGGTTCGTGGCAACGGTCGGAGAAGCATTTTCGTTACGCGGCGGAAATCGTGCGCAACGGGTTGATCGGAAAAATCCAGCGCGTCGAGGTCGGGCTGCCGGGTGGTCACGGGGATATTTCCAAAATGCGCGACAAAATGGCGGTGAGCCAGCCGCCGCCCGAATTGGACTACGAAATGTGGGTTGGTCCGGCGCGGATGGAGCCGTACATCGAAGCCCGGGTGCATGGGAACTGGCGCTGGAATTACAACATCGGCGGCGGGCAGTTGCTCGATTGGATCGGGCATCACTGCGACATCGCGCATTGGGGTTTGGGCTTTGACAACAGCGGGCCGATCGAAGTCGAG
>CAIKLQ010000040.1 GCA_903828255.1 uncultured Verrucomicrobiota bacterium | reverse complement strand
GGATGATTGCGGGGGAGGTCAGGCAAAGATTTCGCGATCCCGAATTTTCCGGGCGTTCGTGTAATCCTCCTCCCACCATGCTTTTTCCCCGGCCTTGCGCGGCGGCTTGGCGAGTTGGAGCGGCCGGCTGGCCTTCTGCGCGCCTGCTTGAAATCCGCGAAACTCGTAGTGGTCGAAGATGCGGAGCGCCTCGATCATGTAAGAGACGGCGATGCGCCGATCGCGAATGAGTAGGAGGTTCTCGCCATTGGAGGTGTCCGCCGCGGCCGAGAAGTTAAAGCTGCCGAGGTAAACGCGCGCCGTGGGTTGGTCGAAATCAATGACGACAAACTTGTGATGCAAGCGGGTGCCGCCGCCGCCGGTCGGTTCCGCTTTGAAGGGTGGCGGGACATTCCCGGCCAGAGCTTCTGGGCGGACGATCTTGACCTTGCCATCCGGCTTTTGCAGATCAAGCCCGCCGACGGCGCGATCCGAGATGCCGTAGGAGAAGATGGTGTCGTCCTTTTGATGTTTGCTGATCGCGTCGCGGATCGGGCCGGGGGTCTGGTAGAGAAACGCGAGGGAGTAGAAGAGGCTGGAAGTGGTGTTCTGGCTGAGGTCCGCCGCGAGGCTGCCCAAGACGGCGTTCTCCTTCAACCGGGGAGAGAATCCGATCTGCGCGGCAAGGCCTTTGATCCCCAGCTCAGTCCACTGGGCGGAGGCGGTTTTTCCAAAGGTGCTCGGGGTTTCATTCGCCCAGTAGTTCTCGAAGGCGGCGAGGAAAATGTTCACGGCGCTTTTGCCTTTGAGGATGAGGGCGTTGTTGTTTTGGACGAATAGCCCGCGCCAGGAGAAATTAGTAGAACCACAGACGGCGGCCTGGACTTTGCCGCCCACCAGGATGGTTTTGTTGTGCTGGAGTCCGCCCAGGTGCTGCCGTTTCACGTTGCCCACCCCGGCTGAGGCGGTCAGGCGTTTCGCGGCGGCGGATTCCGCAGAAGAGGCCGCGCCGTGAGCGCCTTCGTCGTCAATGATGACTTTCAGGCGGCTGCCGATTTGCTCCAGGCGCGAAACGATTTCCGGCTCGTTCAGGTCATAGGCCACCACGCGGACTTGGGCGGTTTTGTCCGCGATGGCTTTGTCGAGGACTTCGAGGAGGGCGCTGCGGGCCTCGAAGCCCATCCAAGAGAGCGCTTCGTCGGCCTGGGGATGCGAGGGGATGAAGTCCAGGCCCTGGTCCGCCTGGGCCGGCAGGAGGGTCTTGATGGCTTCCGCGCCGTAGCGATCCACAAAAGCCTGTGACGAAACAAAGCCGCGGGTGAAGGCGAGGTTGAGCTTGCCGGGGTAGGTTTCGCGCCGGAGTTCAATGGCGGCGCGTTGCGCTTCGCCGTAGCTCAGTTCGTCGGCCGCATTCATAAAGACCGGCGTGACATTGTAAGTGAAGTCACCCGCCAGCTCGGCATTGCGCGGGAAATGCACCCAGCGGAATTTTTGAATGGGCGCGAGCCGGGTCGGTTGTTGGACGGGATTGACGGAACCGTCGGCCCGCGGGAAGGCGAGCCGGTTCTTAATGCTGAAAAACTTGGTGCCGCCCGGCTCCATGTATTCGAGGGCAAAGCCGACGAAATCTTTGGGCGGCGGGCCGTTCTTCCAGTTCATGGCAAGCAGGCACATGCCGTCGCCGCGATGGACTTTCAGGGTGAAGAGGGCAGCCGGATTGGTGCCGCGGACTTGGAATGAGGTGCTCATGGACCGAGAGCATAGCGCCCGACAATCCTGCCGCAATCGAGAAATGAGCCAGCAAGATGTCCGCCGGCGGGTGGGAATGGAAACAGGTCCCGGCCCGGGGCTGACCCTCGCCGGGTCAGGCGCAATTTACTGAATCGGCGCAGTGGAGCGCTCCATAAACCACAGGGTATCGTTCGGGGCGCTGCCCCCTACGCGGGGCTTGGTTTGTTTGGTCACGGGTTCCATTGTGGCCTTGTCCCGCCACTTATGGACCTCAGCGTGGCCGTCGGCAAAACCGATCCCACACGCCCCGCAGTGATAACTCGCCGGCAAATCGCCCCAGCCACCCCCGCCCGGCCAGCCGTCGGTCAGCCAGCCGTCGTTGATGCTATCGGGATGTTCATCCACAAACACCCACAGGTTGCACGGCGGCGGGCGTTTGATTTCCGATAGCTTGTGGTATTCGTAACAGGGGGGCGTCTGCCGCGCGCCATAGCCGTCCCCGGGCTCAACGCCAATAAATGAATTCATGGAGACGCTGCGAACCCGGGGCATGATCGCGCCGCCTCTTGCGGGGCAAGTGTAAATGTCCGACGGACACTTGTAGATGCCGACGCTCTTCGTGTAGGGGCCGATCTTGGCGTTCAAGAGGTATTGGGTGTTCGTATTATCCGGGTTGCCCGCCCCGAAATCCAGCCAGCCTTCCACCCACCCGTGCTTGGCGGCGTTGGCGCTCCCGCTGGCGTTGGGCGGCAACCGGTCTTGGTTGTCGTCGGCGTACATAAGCCACGCCAGCGTCAGTTGTTTTTGGTTGCTCATGCAGGCGATGCCGAAGGCCTTGCATTTGGCCTTGCTGAGTGCCGGCATCAGCATCGCGGCCAGAATCGCAATGATGGCAATGACGACCAGTAGTTCAATCAGGGTAAAGGCAAACCGGCTCGCAACCTGGCGGTTTGTTGCGCGCGCCCCTGCGAAAGGTGAGGTGATCGCGGTACGTTTCATACTTCCTAACGTTTGCCGAACCCGCCTTGATTTTCAATGTGTAATTTCTAAAATCTCGCGAGCCAAACTAAAATCCTGACCGCCGCCGCTCCCCCGCCGCGAACCCGGCGCAAGGTTTAGCGCCGGTTTGAAAACTCCAACCGCGGTCGTAGCAGCCGACGGAAGGCGGCTCAAAGCTCTTGGTTCTTGGGGGCCGGCAAGCTCAAAAGCCAGCGCCATCCTCCGGCGGCTGCGACTTTTCAAACCGGCGCTTAGCCCGGATATTTCCCAAACGCGGGGACTCGGCAAAGGGTCGAAAAATCCCGGGGCCAGAGGTTTTCCGCGCGGGCGCGGAAAATAGCACCCGCGGCGGGCGCGCTCCCGTTTCGACTTCGGATTCCGGGTGCCACCAGCACTGATTTCCCGGCCGACGAAAACCTGGGAACCGCGCGGCGACAAGAATAAATCGAAAAAGATGTTGCGCTCAGACTGGTGCTTGATTAGAGGTAGCGGGTAACTAGCGAATAGAAATAATTGAGCGATGCCCGACCGGTTGAAATTCTCCCAACTCAACTCTTAAGGCCCGCCAATATCCTATGAAAAAGCAAACACCACAAAAACAAACAAACATAAATCAAATGAAAAAGTTCCTTGTAACCCTCCTAGCGACGGCGTCCGCCACGTCGCTTTCTCTGGCCCAAGTGGGCGCTCCGTCGGACGCTGGGCTAATCCCCCGGACGCCGACTATTGACGTCAACACCAACTACCCCAACCACGTCGTAGAAACCGGGGACATTAGCATCACCGCCAATTTCAATGTCGTTCCGTGCTGGGAAGATGACGGCGCTGCCGGCACCATCACCGATTGGGAAGCCGTCTGGACGCTCTACAACAGCAATGGCGTTTTAATTATGCCGGGAGTGACGATGACAAACCTTCCCGGTTCCGTGTGCATGCCGAGTGCGGAATCGGTCACGAACTTCACGATGCGGGCCTTCTACCGCTCGGACGGTAGCCCGACCCCGGGTTACACGGGCGATTACGGCGGCAAGCTGAAGGCCAACCAATTTGGCAACGGCTTCATGTTTTGCGCCGGCGCGGATGCGGAGGGGTGTGAAATCCCCGAGCTCCTAGCCATCAATACTGACGCCGGTGGCGGCCCCGGTGCTTCGGGCAGCTCTCCGATCGTGCAGTTGCTCAACAATGACGGCAGCCGGAACGCAACGATTGGCGGCCCGGATGTGGCGGGGATTATCTCCTTCACTGACGCGGAGGTCGAACCAGCCGGCTCAGTGCGACCCGGCGACATTGATTTCCTGGCCAATGGAAATCTCTTGATCGTGGGC
>CAIKLQ010000039.1 GCA_903828255.1 uncultured Verrucomicrobiota bacterium | reverse complement strand
TTGGGAATATAGTTGCAAAACTGACGGACAATCGTGAGTTTTGATGCGGTTGGAAGTTTTTGGTTTTTCATACCCCTGCCTTGTGGCAGGTTTTCTGAAAACTTCCAACCGCTTTTTCCCAATTCCTATGGGATGGCAGTGTTTATTTTATTAAATTGAATTGATAGGACTTTGCTTTCTGGGCGCTTCGCGGTTTAATCGGTTGGCCGAAGGCAAGTGAGATGAATTCCCACGACTGCATCTGCCGCCGGGTCGCGCTAGTTGACTCGCCTCTTGCGTTCACGTAAGACTGGCGCGGAAGCTGACTATGGGACTTGACGCCGTGGAAATCATGATGGCGGTCGAAGACGCGTTCGACATCCGGTTGAGGGATGAGGACATGGTGAAGGTCCGCACCCCACGCGACCTCGTCGAAGTGGTCATGCGCACAGTGTCCCCTGCCGATTCTTCGGCCTGCCTCACGCAACGCGCTTTCAATCTTTTGCGCCAGGCTCTGCTGCGTCACCTGCCCTTGCAGCGCCGCGCCATCGCCCCCTCCGTTCGGTTGGCGGAAATCGTGCCCAAACCCAACCGCGCCGCGCTGCTCGAAAACCTCGCCTCGGAACTCAAGACCGAACCGCTCCCGGACTTGGTCCGTCCCCAGTGGCTGGTCAACCTGCTGATCGCAGAATCCCTTGCGGCGGGCCTGGCCGTTGGACTGGTGTCGCCCCGACTGCTGGCAAACCCCACGGGAACGGTTTGCTTCTGGGTTGGCGCGTTTATCGCGGTGCTGGTTCTCGTCTGCGGCTGGATTGCCACCGCACGTTCCTGCGTTGAGTTCCCGCCGGGAACGACGACCGTTGGCGACCTGAGTCGTTGGATTCTGGCGCACAAATCCGACCTGGCCAATCGAACGCCCGGTCGTTGGACTCGCGAACAGGTGGCGGCCCGCGTGCGCGAAATCGTGATTGAACACCTCGGATGCGGGAACCGCTACCGCGAAGACGCGCTGTTCATCGAGGATTTGGGTGTGAATTAACCCCAAAGTTTCACCCGCCAATTTATCGGGCGATAAAGTATCGCGATGGGCTTGGCCGTTTCCAATTGTCGAGGCTTAATCCCTGGCTCATTGGATTTTTATCTGGATTCGCACGCCTGGTTCTGGCGTGCTAACGTCCGCATGAAAAACTCGGGATCATCTCGGCAACTTTCGCGACGGCACTTTCTCGCCCTCACCGGGCTGGCGGTAGTCGCGCCCACCATCATCCCGGCGAGCGCGCTTGGACGCGACGGCAAGACCGCGCCCTCGGAACGGATCACGATGGGCGTCGTCGGCTGGGGCTCGCAGGGGCCGGGGAATACGCGGGCCTTCATGTCGCACCCGGATTGTCAGGTCGTCGCCGCTTGCGATCTGGATCAGAACCATTTGCAGAGCGCCCTCAAAACGATCAACGGCCACTACGGCAACGATGACTGCCGGTCGTATCGCGATTATCGCGAGTTGATGGCGCGCAAGGACATTGACGCCGTCATGCTGGCGGTGCCGGACAACTGGCACGCGCTGATTTCGGTGGAGGCCGCCAGGAACAAGAAGGACATCTACGGCGAGAAGCCGCTCGCCCGCACCATCGCCGAGCAGCAAGCCATCGTGAAGGCGGTGCGCAAACACCAGCGCATCTGGCAGACGGGTTCGTGGCAGCGGTCGGAGAAGCACTTCCGTTACGCAGCGGAAATCGTGCGCAATGGGTTGATCGGAAAAATCCAGCGCGTCGAGGTTGGGCTGCCGGGTGGTCACGGAGATATTTCCAAAATGCGCGACAAAATGGCGGCGAGCCAGCCGCCGCCCGAATTGGACTACGAAATGTGGGTTGGTCCGGCGCGGATGGAGCCCTACATCGAAGCCCGGGTGCATGGGAACTGGCGCTGGAATTACAACATCGGCGGCGGGCAGTTGCTCGATTGGATCGGGCATCACTGCGACATCGCGCATTGGGGTTTGGGCTTTGACAACAGCGGGCCGATCGAAGTCGAG
>CAIKLQ010000038.1 GCA_903828255.1 uncultured Verrucomicrobiota bacterium | reverse complement strand
GCGCGATAAAGCCGCGCCAGTCGGTGAATTTAGACGTTAGCCAGTAAACTTACCCGAAATCGCTTATTGTCAGTTAATCATCGGGTAAAAAGTCAATTTTTCAAAACCATTTTAGTACGTAAAATTAATAATAATCCAAGGGAGTTTCTACCATGAAGCATAAAAATTTGTTTTATGTTTTGCCGCTGGTATTGGCGGTACACAGTGCGTTTGCCGGAACGAATTTAATCAACGATGGGGGGTTTGAGAATGGTGTGCTGCAGTGGAGTAGCAGCAAATCTATTCTGAGTATCGACCCCGCCGCTGCCTATACGGGGCAAGACGGGATGAGAATAATCTCTGCCTATGGCTGGTGTCCTTATGGGGCCATTTATCCCCTGGATACCTCGCGCCTGCACAATGGCACGCTGTACGAATTTGGCGCGCGGGTACGTTTGGCGAACGATGCCGGCTCATTTGCCAATCTGACGATGGGTCTGATAAAAAACGGGGCGGCTCCTATCTGGTTGGATGGCGAACAATCCTCCTACGATGGTGGGGTTTACCCCATTCCATTACACACAACTCGTAATACATAATTCGCCTTTGTGATTTCCGCCTCGATTTTCTCGTCGCAACCGCCCATTCTGGTATACCTCTTGCTTATAAATCGTCATTTTTGCGAGGAAATGGCGATGACAACGTGGGCGATGGAAGAATTTGCCGGTGCGAAACTCGGCGACAGTCGTTTGAACGCGCGACTGATCAAGTTGGCGACACGTTTTGCCGACAAACCGACGGCCAGCATTCCTGGCGCTTGCGCTGACTGGGCGGAGACCCAAGCGGTTTATCGGTTTTTCGATCAAGCCAGCGACGACAAGCGCTCGCTGGGGTGGCAGGACATCCTCGATCCGCACATCGCCCAAACTGAAGCCAGGATGCGGCAGCACCCGGTCGTCCTTTGCCTGCAAGACAGCACCGAACTGGACTTCAACGGGCAAGGCATTGACGGCCTCGGCCCGCTCTCCTACGAGGCACAGCGCGGCCTGTACCTGCATCCCACCTATGTGGTGACGCCGGAACGCGAACCGTTGGGTGTCACCGATGCCTGGATGTGGGCACGCGAAAAAAAAGCGAGTGACGGCACGCGCCCGGGAATCCGGGAAAGCCTGCGCTGGACGGAAGGGTACGAGCGCATTGCCGAAACCGCGCTGACTATGCCGGGCACCCGGCTCGTTTATGTGGCCGACCGGGAAGCCGATATCGCCGAACTGATGCAGCGCGCGCACGCGTTGGGAAACCCCGCAGATTGGTTGATCCGATCGAAACACAATCGCTGCCTTCCCGATGGTGGCAAGCTGTGGGCGAAAGTTCTGGCCGGTGCGCCGTTGGGCGAGATTGAATTCATGAGGCCATCGCGTCACGGGCAAGCGGCGCGAAGGGTGCGTCAGCAGATCTTTGCGCGTCCCGTCAGCCTGGCTGACGGCCAAGGCGGTCGCATGTCGGTTACCTGCTTGATTGCCAAGGAGACTGCCGCGCCCGTCGGCGTCAAGCCCGTTGAGTGGCGACTGCTGACCCACCGCGCCGCGCTGACCCTGGACGACCTTGTTGAACTGATCGAATGGTATTGCTGCCGATGGGAAATCGAGATCTTCTTCAACGTGCTCAAGAACGGCTGTCGGGTCGAAGCCTTGCAACTCGGTAGCGTTGGCAAGATTGAACTGGCGTTGGCGGTCTACAGGGTGGTGTCGTGGCGACTGGCACGATTGGTCCGCCTGGGACGAACGCATCCCGACCTCGCAGCGACGGCACTCTTCACTGACGAGGAGTGGAAAGGCGCGTACATCCTGGCCAAGAAACCCATCCCAAAAAAAACGCCCACGCTGCGCGAGGTTATCCGGCGAATTGCCATGCTCGGTGGCTTCCTCGCCCGAAAAAGTGACGGCGAACCCGGCGTCAAGACGCTTTGGCTCGGCTTTCAGCGCATCAGGGATTTTGTCGAAGGGGTCGAGCATATACGGTCAATCAATGCCGTATGAGTTGTGTGTAATGGAATGGGCTAAAGGCGAACAATCCGCGCGCCGAGACGGACGGGGATCATGAGGAGGTTCTTCGGGGGTATTTTACCGATGACTTTAAAGGAGTACGAAAAATGGCCATGCGAATAG
>CAIKLQ010000037.1 GCA_903828255.1 uncultured Verrucomicrobiota bacterium | reverse complement strand
AGCACCGGAATGATCAGCTTGCTGGCGTGAACGGTGCGCGGAGCAACCAGAGGGAGGGAGTGGGAGGCGGGAAAGGCAGGGCAAAAACAACCTGCGACCAGGCACTCCCGCACGAAATGTTCAACGGTCGGAATCCCCTGGAAAAATCCGAAAAGTCCGTGCGACCACGTTGAGCGACGCAAGACGGTGACTGGAAAACCATTATGGGCGCATTGTTGTCGGCGTCACGGCTGGCTGGGCGTGAATGGTCGCCAACCCAACAAGGGGGCAACGGATGGAGCGAACAGGTTTTATCGAGCGACCCGCCCTCGGGTTGGTCGCAAAGCAGGGTTGGAGCACGGTGTCGAGGTTGGAGGAAACCTCCGGCGCAACGGTTACGTTGCTGCGCGAGACGAAGCGCGAGTTGGTGTGAGCCATGCAAACCAGAAATCAATCCTCTGCTTTTGCCCCAATCCGTGCCATCGTCAGCACCAGTCCGAATTCCAATCTCAAAACCGACCAACTCAAGAAACCCATGAAGTTCAACCTGGTCCCTCGCAGCCTCGCCTTTGCCGGGGGGCTGATCTTAACTCTGAGCCTCTCGCTCGCCACGACGTTCGCCCAAGGAACGGCCTTTACGTATCAAGGCCGGCTCAACGCCGGCGCGAGTGGTGCGAACGGAACTTACGATTTGACCTTTGCGATCTACGACGCGCCAACCCTCGGCGCCCAGCAAGGGCCGATCCTCACCAATTCCCTCACGGCCGTGAGCAACGGCCTGTTCATCGTGACACTCGATTTTGGCAATCAGTTTCCCGGCGCAAACCGCTGGCTGGAGATTGCAGTGCGCACCAACGGCAACGGAAGTTTCTTCACGCTGAGTCCACGGCAAGCCCTCACCCCGGCGCCTTACTCCATCACCGCCGGCACCGTCACCGGGCCGATCAATGGCGGTTTGATAATAGCGGGCTCGGTTGCGGGTGCACAACTGGCCCCGGGCGCGGCGGCGGCAAATCTTCAGGCCGGTGGCCAAGCGGGTGTGCCCAGCGGTGGCATCATCCTCTCACCGAGCAATAACGCCGCCTTGATCAATGCCGGCTATGTGAAGATCGGAAGCATTCCCGAGAGTGACATCTGGCGACAGAATGACAACGGCACGCCCCCCGGCGTGGGCGCGGGGCACTCGGCCGTGTGGACAGGCAGCGAGATGATTACCTGGGGCGGCTACAACGGCAGCACTTACCAGAACGACGGTGCGCGCTTCAATCCGGTGGCGAACGTGTGGACGCCCATCCCTACCACCGGTGCGCCTACCGGGAGGGCCACGCACACCGCCGTCTGGACGGGCACGGAGATGATCATCTGGGGTGGTGCCGACACCAACTTCTTCAACGATGGCGGACGTTTCAATCCAGTGGCCAACGCCTGGACCCCGGTGACTACCAGCGGCGCCCCCACGGCGCGCTATGAGCACTCAGCCGTGTGGACGGGCACCGAGATGATCATCTGGGGCGGATCGAACGGAGGATTTTTTCAGGATGGCGGGCGCTATGATCCGGCCACCGACAGTTGGGGGAAAATGACGACCAGCGGCGCGCCGGCCATTCGCACGAGGCATACGGCGGTATGGACGGGCACCGAGATGATCATCTGGGGCGGGCTTGGGGCCAGTTCAGTGCTGAATGACGGCGCGCGCTATCGTCCCGCCGAGGACTCTTGGACGACGCTCGCCTTTAGCGGTGCGGTCACGGCGCGCGCTTTCCATACGGCGGTGTGGACGCGCAGCGAGATGATGGTCTGGGGTGGCATTGACAGTGGTGGTAATTATTTGGCCGACGGCGCACGCTACAATCTGTTGTCGGACAAATGGACGTTGGTGACGACCAAAGGCGGGCCGGGTGCGCGCCGATTCCATACCGCAGTGTGGTCGGGCAAGGAGATGCTCGTCTGGGGTGGATTCAACGGCGGCTACCTGAACGACGGGGCCCGCTACAGTCCATCGGACGATGCTTGGAATTCTCTGGCCACCGTCAACGCGCCCGGCGGGCGCCGGGAACACGCGGCGGTGTGGACGGGCAGTGAGATGATAGTTTGGGGCGGATTCAACGGGAGCTACTTGAACAATGGCGGTCGCTACCTGCCGGCGGCGAACACCTGGATTGCCATACCGGAGAGCGCCCCTTCCGGCAGGGAAAATCACACGGCGGTATGGACGGGGAGCGAGATGCTCGTCTGGGGCGGAGAGATCATCTCAAGCTTTGGACTAAGCCGCTATTATAATGATGGCGGGCGCTACAATCCCGTGGCCCACGTTTGGACGCCCATCCCCACCAACGGCGCACCCAGCGCTCGCAGTCAGCATACTGCGGTGTGGACGGGGTCGGAAATGGTCATCTGGGGCGGAGAAACTAATCACAATCGAGCTGTCATTGACGGCGGGCGCTACAATCCAGCGGCGGATACTTGGACGCCCATCAATCTCATCGGCGCACCCACCGCTCGCAACCACCCTAAAGCTGTGTGGACGGGCACTGAAATGATCGTCTGGAGCGGGAGCACTAATGTCACCGGAGGACGCTACAATCCGGCTGGGAATACTTGGACGGATATGACCACCAACGGGGCACCCGCCGCGCGCTCCGATCATACCGTGGTGTGGACGGGCACTGAGATGCTGGTCTGGGGCGGAACCGCCGGCACCGGCGCCAAAGTTCCGTTGCACACTGGCGGGCGCTACAATCCGGCTGGGAACACCTGGATGGAGGTGACCACCAACGGTGCGCCCGCTGCCCGCGACGGACATACCGCAGTGTGGACCGGTACCGAGATGATCATCTGGGGTGCATTAATTAAAGGCGGGCGCTACAATCCAATCTCCGATAGTTGGACCCCCACGAGCACTACCGGCGGCGTTCCCACCACGCGCTTTTTTCACACGACCGTATGGACGGGCACCGAGATGATCATTTGGGGCGGGGAAGACGGCAGCAAATTGTTGAACGACGGAGCTCGCTACAATCCGGTTTCGGACAGTTGGACGGCAATCGGAGACAGCGGAGCACCGGTTGCGCGTGATTTTCATACGGCGATATGGACCGGCCGTGAGATGATTATTTGGGGTGGAACTGCACAATTGTCTGCTCCATACGAATTTTCCAACGAGACTTCGAGCTATACCCCGGGACGGAACCTGTTTCTTTACCAACGACCATGAGGGAGCGGATTCAGAAGTCAGCCGCCAGAACTCAAGAGTCAGCAATACGCGGATTGGTTCTGCTCACATTGCTGGCGTCCGGATTTATCGGGTTTGCGGATGACGTGGCCTCCAGATGCACCGACCGCGCGGCCATTGAACGCGTTTATCACAACCATCGCCTCGGCCAGAAAGCGCCCTTTGAACAAGCGCTGCCCCAGGCCACTTTGGAAAACCTGGTCCGGCAGGATCTGTGTAAAGAGGCCGCCCTTAAGAAATTTTATAGCATCGAAGTCACGCCTGCGCTGCTCACCACTGAAGTGCAGCGCATCAACACCACCACCCGGGCCCCGGAAATACTCGCCGAAATCAAAGCCGCGCTGGGCAACGACCCGGTGCGTTTTGCAAACAGCTTCGCCAAACCCATCGTCGTCGAACGTCTGCTCCGCGAGAAATTCAATAATGACGACGCACTCCACTTGCCCCAGCGTCGGCAGGTCGAGCAGACCCGCAGCGAATTGCTCGCGGTGAAATCGAAGGTCGCCGGTTGCGAAGAGCTGCTCGCACATTTGCGGCACAGCCACTCTAACGCCATCTCTGAAACTACATGGCAACTCAACACACGTCCGGTCGAAACCAACGCACCAGCCGCCGCCGCAATCGAAATCAAAAAACGTTTCGGTCCGACCGCGCAACGCCTCTCCTCGCCACCCGCCGCCGGGAAGGAAGCGAAGGTTTATTTTGAGGACCTGCCTCCTGAGTTGCAAAATGTGCTGCGTGCGCAGTTGCGGCAGGCGGGTGATGTCAGCGCCGTGATCGAGACGCCCGGCGGTTTCCTGCTTTACGTGGCGGCACAAAAGACAGAGGCGATTTTGAGCGTCGCACAGCTTTCACTCCCCAAACGCAATTACGAAGAGTGGCTGGATACTCAAAACAGAAATCGTCCATGAAAACAATCCTCACGCTTCTCGCTCCGCGAGTCTTTTCACTGGCCGTGCGCAAGCCAGGGCACGGTTGAGGCGGTGTGTTCTGGCAAAACACCGCGGCATGGCCGGGCGTGAATGGTCGCCAACCCAACAAGGGGACAACGGATGAAGTGAACAGGTTGCCAGCCGCGATGATTTTACCGCGAGGGGTTTTCCTCGGGTGGCCTTAGCTTTCGATGAGGATTCCAAAGGATCATTCCTTTGGCGGGCGGGTCTGGGCTGACGAGAGGCCCAGAAATCTGCCGTCGTCTACCTCGCCAAGAGAAATCCGGCCGGACTTGACCTGCCATCCGAACCTCGCTCTACTTCCGTCCAGGTGCCGCAATTGGGGATCGCGTCCCACTGCACTTTTCAACCGCCGCCGCGTAAAAAAGCCTTATGAAAACAGTTTGGCCGTTCGCCATTTTGAGAAAAATCGCAGCTTCATCAGCGCCTCATTTGATTGCTTGTTACCTGCCGATAATTCTGTTCGCTAACGTCACCGGGAAGGCCAGCGACGGTCCTTCCATGGCAATACAATCGGCTTTCGCCCCCACCGTCGCACAATGGAATGTCGCCCTCCCAGGACGGGTCGCGCAATACGACCTGGTTTACAAGAGCCCCCCGATCGACCCCATGCAGGGAATCCCGCTGGGGAACGGCGATGTTGCGGCTTTGGCGTGGTGCGACGGTTCGAAAATCATCCTGGTGGTCAACAAATGTGATTTATTGGACGATTCCAAGGCTGGGAACTTTGAAACTTGGGATGAAAAATACGATCTCTACACGACGCAACGGCAAGCGTGCCGGATTGAAATAGACTTTAAGTTCCCGGTTTTTGATACCCTTTATCTCTCGGATTTCAAGGCCAGGCTTAATCTCGTGGATGCCTCCCTGAGTTTAAGCGGAACCAGCCCGTTTGGCGAAGTCAGTCTGAAGGCGTTTATCGACCACCGGTCCGGAATTCTGTTTTGTGATGTGGGAACTTCTTTGCACGAGGAGGTGCCGTTGCGGATTTCAATCGAACGATTTGGTTCCAGAACTTTTTCGATGTGGTATACCCGCATGAAACGGGATGTTTCCATCGGATTGCCAGGGACCGAAGCGCTGGTCGATGCGAGCGGAGCTTACATCACCCAGAAATTAACCAGCGGCACTTTTGCCGCAGGTGGCACGGTGATTGAAAGCAACGGGCTAACGGTAAATAGTATCCGTGAACATTCCAGGGGTGCGGCCATTCAGTTAACCGGGAAGCGGGAAAAGAGCGCTCAACTGGCCTTCACGGTCACTTCCCCGGTTGAGGGCGATCCGCTTTTCGAAGCGAAAAGCAAGCTCGCTTCAGCACGAGAAAAAGGTGCTGAGTCGTTCCGGAAATCACAGGCCCAACACTGGGCCTCAATCTGGAGCCGATCCTTCATGGATTACGGCGATGATTACCTGAACAACCTCTGGTATCTCACCATGTATTACGCTCATTCCTCACAGGGAGGAAAATATCCGGGAAGGTTCAATAACGGATTATGGGGTTGGAACCATGACGTCCAGCAATGGAATTTCTATTTTCACTGGAATCAGCAGCAACTTTACTGGCCGCTAAATGCCGCCGGGCTCCATGAATTAGTAGCTCCATACCTTGATTACAGGTTTAATTCCCTCCGCTTTGCAAAAAGGAGCGCCAAAGATGTTTTTAAGGCTAACGGGGCTTTTATTGCCGACGTCTCCAACCGCAACGGGTATAACCGGATTGATCTGATTGACAACCATACGCCTGTCGCAGAGATAGCCCTTGAATTTTGGCGGCAGTATGAGTTCACTTCCGACAGGGAATTCCTTACCAATAAGGCCCTCCCGTTCATTTTGGAGGCTGCCAGGTTCTTTGAATCGTTGCTCGAAAAGGGGGATGATGGTTTGTATCACGCCAAGGCAGGCACTGGTTATGAAGGCACCGTTATGCTGCGGGATGGGCTGACCGAACTCGTCTATGTCCGAACCCTATTCACAACTGCCCTGAAAGCCCTGAGAATCGCTGGCACCGATATTCCGGAAGCCGCGCAATGGCGGATGTTGCTGGATCATTTGGCACCGCTCCCGGTCGTGAGGGCGAGTGAAGGCTTGATTGTCAGGGGTGAGGCGGGAGAGAAAATTAACTGGGGCATCAATACTGGAACCTCGGTTTCGGGAAATAGCATTGTTGCCGCCGGATGGGGGATTAAGGAAAACAAGTGGTTGACCACCTGGTACAAAACGGATGATGCAGCCTATGCTTATCTGTTAACCGGAAACGAAGCTGGAAACAAAACCTCGGATCTGAGAGTGCTCGACGGGATTTTTCCGGCGGTTCCCAGGTCGCCGGTTTTTCCGTCTGGTTTGGTGGGACTGGCAACAAAAGAGGAGCCGCTATTCAAGGTGATGACAGCCACCACCCTTTTATATGGTTCCGAGTGTATGGGTTGGGATCCGGTCGCGGTAGTGCTGGCACGCTTGGGCCGGGCCAAGGAACTTGCGGTTGACCTGGAGCAGTTCCCGGCAAGATGGCAGTTTTACGTTAATGGATGGGGGCATATCAGTTCCGATTCGGGCCCCGACCGAGATGGAGCAATGTTTTTCAGGGTAAATAGCGTCAGTATTATTGGCTCGCCGGAAGGAGAAAAAGTTCCATTGCCGGCCTGGCCGTTTCGACATATGTCAATGGAGGCGATGTCGGTCCTTGCCACGGCCATGAACGAGGCGCTGCTTCAGAGCTACGATGGGACGATACGAGTTTTTCCGGCGTTCAACGGCAGTAAAGCGGGAAGATTCACCCTCCATGCCCAGGGCGGATTTGTCGTTTCTTCCGAGATTAGATCCGGAAACATCGCCTGGATCGCGATCAAGAGCCTTCACGGCAATACCTGCAGACTCGAATTGCCGTGGAATAAGACCCTTTTGCAATCGAACCTTGACCGGAAAAGCCGGTTGGTGAGCGAGAAAGCTACAGCGTTTAAGACGAAGCCTGGTGAGGTAATACTTCTAATTCCGGAAGGACAGGATCTTCAAACCTGGTCGGTGGTTGCAGAGGAACCATCGCCGAATGAAAACGTCAAGTATCACTCTTCCGGCAAGACGCAACTCGGTATTCCACGGATGTTTTAATGGGGTTATTGTCGCCCAGTCGCCGATGTCGTGGCGGTTCAAGGCGTTGGGATGGCATCGGAATTGGGCTTTTCAAAATCGTCAGCCGATGAAGCCTGCTTGGAGGTTTGCTTGGCGACCGGTTGCCAGCCGCGATGATTTTACCGCGTGGGGATTTCACCCTGGCGGATGGCTTTATCTTTCGATGAGGATTCCAAAGGATCATTCCTTTGGCGGGCGGGTCTGGGGCGGCGTGAGGCCAAGTTGCTGTTTTCGGCTTGTCCTGAATATCCGACGTGAAACGCCAGCAAAACCCCATAAACACTGGCCTAAACGCCTGTCAGCCTGTCAGTCGGTGGGCGGTATGGATAATCAAACAGACTGCCAGCCAGCAACGGGCCGGCGAGAAATTCCGGTCGTCATTTGAGGGACTAGACGATTAGGAGGACGCCGAGCAACCGGCTGGAATAGCATGCGCCCCCGGCGAGGTAGCCGCGATGTTCGAGGTCGCGGTGGAGAATTTGCGGTGCCTGGCCGGCCAAGATGTTTTGGAGCGCCTGCTGGTCGAGGGGCGTGACCTGGCTCGCAGGGAAAGTATGAAAGTGGGCCAACGGTAGCGACTCCAGCGCGGCGTTGCGCGCGCCGTTGGCGACTTTGCCAAAACTCCGAGGTGGTTGTTGGAGGCCAGCCTGCTGCCGCGATTTGCAGATCAAATTCTCCCTGGCGCAGGGAATTGCCGCCCGCCAGCGGGCCCGCCGCTTTTGCCGACCCCCGCGCGTGGCCAGGATCGCCACCGGGACGATTGGCCAGAGTGAAATATATGATAGTCTGCGCGCGGTTGCGAAGCGCGCGCCGCCCCGGCAACGCCAGCACGAAAAAGCGGTTCATGAGGGAGGTTTGTTCCTGGCGTAAGAATCTGGTATTGATAAGGCACTTATGAGTCAAAGCATGTTGTATCACGCCTTTGGCGTGCGTGCAGGCTATGAATATGTGCGGACCGACTACCACCAAGGAGCGGTTCAGTTTCGCCTGGTTGTGAAAGCGGATCAGTTCGCTTGCCCGAGCTGCGCGAGCGTCAACGTAATCCGGAAAGGGCGGCGGGAGCGGACGCTCCAGACCGTGCCCATCGGCTTGAAGCCGGTATTTCTGGTGACCGAAGTGCCCACGTGCGAGTGCAAGGACTGCGGGGCCAAGTTTGAACTCGCCCCCCTTTTGCCCCGGCGGATGTGCATTACACCGAAAAGCTCGCGGCGTTTGCGGACACGCTGAGCCGGTTGCTGACGATCCGCGATGTGGCTGAAGTGCCCGGCTTGAGTTGGGACACGGTCAAGCACCTCGTCAAGCAACGGCGGCAAAAAGACTATGGCCGCCTGTCCTACAAGCCCCTGAAACTTCTGTCTATTGACGAGATCTACGTGGGCAAGAAAAAGAAGTTTTATACGCTTGTGCTGGATTTGGAAAGCGGGCGGATTGTCTGGGTGCGACCCGGTCGCGGCAAGGCGGCTTTGCAGGGCTTTTGGCGGCGTTTGCGCCTCAGTAAGGCAAAGATCGAGGCCGTCGCCATGGACATGAGCGGGGCCTATTGGGCGACCGTGCTGGAAGCTTTCCCCAAGGTGAAAGGGGTCTTTGACCGGTTTCACATCATGAAGTTGATGAACGAGAAACTGGGTGATTTGCGGCGGGCCTTGGTGCGCGAGCCTGAAGGTCCGTTGAAAATGGTGATCAAAGGAACCCGCTTCCTGTTGCTCGCCCGGCCGGCCAACCTCAAAGACGAACAGTTGCCCAAGCTGGAAACGGCATTACAACTCAATGAACCGCTCTTTCAAACTTGGTATCCGAAAGAGGAGCTGGCCTTGCTGTGGGCGCAACCCACTTATCACGCCATGGAACGATTCCTCCGGCACTGGTGCGCCCAAGCGTTCGCCACCGGGATCAAACAACTGGGTCACATGGCCAAGACACGATTGACGCACCGGACGGGGTTGCTCAACTGGTGGGGGCATCGGATCAACAACGGTAAAATGGAAGGGACAAACAACAATATCAAAACCCTAACCCATCAAGCTTACGGTTATCGGGACGAAGACTTCTGTATACTGAAGTTGCTCGGTTTACATGAGTCCAAGTATAAACTCGTCGGATGAACCCGAATTGTATTGGGGGCTTGGGGATGCGCTGCGCTACCTGGTGGCGACGAAGTCGCGCCGGGTGAATGTGCGGAAGCTGCGCGGCTTGTAAGGACACGCTCCGCATCGCGGGCGAGTTGGTCGAGCTACTACTTCCGCGCGCTCGGCGACGGCTTTTGCGGCGCCGCATGGGGCTAAACTGTGGCGGGGTCCTGCACCGCCATAGTGTGCCCGGTCTTTGGCGCGCGCTCGGGGTGGAAGTCCAGAGGGGCGGGCCTCTCTGGCGTCGGGGATTGGGGCGGACGCGACGCCCCAAATCGTTCCCACTAATTTGCCCTGGCGGTGGGGAGGTGGCTTGCCCGCCGACGTTGCCGGCGCGAGCGTGCGCGTTGCTGCGCGACGGTGCGCGGGAGGTGGCTTGCCCGCCGACTTTGAGGCGCGACGGTGCTATGGGGGGCTCCGCCCGCCACGCGGCGGGCAGAGTCCGGTGGGGTGCTAGGCGTGGCGCAGGTTGTAACTGTGCGACTTGATCCCGCGCAAGGTCGCGGTCACGCCGGGCCAGACTTTGGCGGCGGCGGCAACTGGCACGCGGGCGCGTCCTGGTTGACTGTGAGCACCGCACCGGGCGTGACCGAGCACCGCCGGGGTGGGCTGGCGCGGCGGGTGGCGTGGCGAACTAAAGCAGTTGCCGGCGAAGCGGAGCGAGGGAAGAAAACGCCCTAGCAGGGCAGGAAAAAAACAGACCTGAAAACTTGCCCGGCGCGGCCGCCGCGGCGGGCAACCTCGTGAACCAATTACCTCCCTTGCGCGGCGCGAGCCAGACTCGCAGCCCCACTTCGCCCCGCGCATTTATAGCCCCCGCGCTGGAACGGGCTGGCGTGGCCGATGCACCGTGCTCCCCCGGACGACACAATGGGTGTTATGTTCGATCGCGCCGACTGGGTTGCGCCTGCGGCAGGAGCCCGGTGCGGGATTGAACATAACAGCCCATTGTGCGTTTGGTGGAGCGCAAGGCAAAGACTCAGGCTCGGAGCGCCGCGAGAACCGTGTCTTTGCCGGTCGGCCATGACAGCCCGTTTCCGGCGCGCGTTGTTCTCTCCGCGGGGCGTTGTGCCGAAACCTGCGAAGCCTATTTGCCTTGTGCGACTCTCACTACACCAACTCTCGCACCCAACCAACCGCTCCCGCGCGGCTCGCGGTGAGTCGTGCCGTCCCTCTCGGCGACAGTCTGCCAACTTTGGCAGGCCAGCGGCGCAAGCTTGAGCGCCGCCTGCGCGACAACGCTGGCAGTCGGTCGCCGCTCGTGGTTTACGCCCGGTCGCGGGAGCGCGGGGCGCTGGGACTCAGACGCCGCGCCTGGCGGGGCAACCGTTTCCCGCTGCCGCTGGGGGAAGAGGGCGCGGCGGACGTAGCGGAGCGAGCGCGAGTGGCGTGCCGTTCCGCCCGCTCCTGCGTGGCCGCGTTCCCCCGCAGAAGT
>CAIKLQ010000036.1 GCA_903828255.1 uncultured Verrucomicrobiota bacterium | reverse complement strand
GCGAACAAGCTGTTGGCCAAAATCGCCAGCGACCACCAGAAGCCCGACGGCCTGACGCTCATCCCGGAGCGCGAAAAGGTGGCTTTCCTGAGACCGTTGCCGGTACGGGCGCTTTACGGTGTCGGCAAGGTCACCGAACAGATTTTGCTCAAAGCCGGTTTGCAGCGGATCGGCGACTTGCAGGATCATCGTGGCGATCTGCGGGCGCTGGTGGGATCGTACGCCCGCCAGTTAAAGCAGTTTGCTAGGGGTGAAGATGACCGCCCGCTGGCACTGGGTGAGGAGATCAAGTCCATCAGCGGCGAAGAAACATTTTTGAAAGACACGGAGGACCGGCAGGTGCTGCGAGCCTGCCTGAAGGCGCAGGCGGCGGACATCGAGACGCGGCTGAAGCCCCGCCGCCTGGGCGCACATACGGTGCAGGTCAAGGTGCGCTACGGGGACTTTACCACGCTGACGCGGCAGTTCACGGTGGAAGAGCCGCTGACGGAAGCCAGTGACATTTACCGGCTCGCCTGCTTCTTGCTGGGCCGGGAACGGCTCGTGTCGCGCCCGCTTCGGTTGCTGGGTCTGGGCGTGAGCAGTTTGCGAGAACCGGCGGCGCGGCAACTACTGCTGCTGTAATCACAAGCCGTCCAGCCGGGCGCGGCTCGTGCGGGAAATTCGGCAATTCTGGTCGGCTCCGTAGCTCACCGATGCGTCATTCATTGCGTTTGCGCTTCACTTCCGGCCCCAGCCGAACCCGTCAGTTCCGCCACCGCATCACGCCAATCGGTCAGCGCCTCCCGCTTGTTGAAAACCACCTGCTCGACCGTCCAGCCGCTACTGGACGAACACCAACTCGGTTTGACGCCGGAGGAGATTGAGGCCCTTTTCGACCTGGCACGAACGCCTGAAGAACGGGGGGGTGATCGAGAAAGTCCTGCGGTTAATCCAACGCTGAAGGGAGCGAGGCTGACGCAATTCGCGGTTGCGCTTTCGTATGGGCGTCGCCAATTTGTCCAACCTGAACTTTATGAGCAACGCCGACGACCACCGCTGGGATTTGAACGCAGGGGACAAGGGCTATCTGCCATCTTGTGACGAGGCGTTCAACCGGAAGTTGGAGGAATGGCAGGCACGGAACTGGTCAGACTGGCTGGCCAAGAACCTGACCTTCCCGTTCAGCGTCACCCGCGAGGAGGATGACGACGACGCCTACTTCGCTCCGGGCGCGGCCAAGGCTCCCTTCCGGTTGGGCCACAAGATGGACGTGCTCGAACTGGCTGAGGAAGACGTTGACCGGGGCATCATAGTGAACGTCAGAGAGAAAGGGCAGACCGGCTACGTGCTGTTGGATGACCTGGAGGTAACGCCCAAGACCAACCCAAACTTCTGGCCCGTCCGCGAATATGTGGTCTGGTTTGCCAACCGCTGTTGAACCTATGAAATCCTCATTTGTCGGGGGCTGGCGGATCGTAGAGATGGAGCAGTGGGATCAGGAGTTTGTGGACTTGGTGTCGCCGGGCCACATCAGATTCACCTGTGATGGGCGTGGAGAACTGCATTTCGGCGCGGTGGATGTGACTCTGGACTGGCGGGTGAAGGCCACGGGAAACCGGGTTGACTTCACCTTTGAAGGTTTTGATGAGGGGGACGAGGTATCCGGTAGCGGTTGGGCGGAGTTAAGCGGCAAGAAACTTAGCGGCAGCATAGCCTTCGATGCGGGGGATGAATCCGGCTTTGTGGCAGAGAAGACTGGCAAATCCCGACGCTGATGGCCGGGCGCGGAGACGTGTGGAGCCGTGACGCCATTCCGGTGCAGGAGCAAGGGGCAACTTATGTTTAGCCGGTACGATAGAGACAACTTGGTCGCGGTCATCACTCGCTATCTCAACGAAGAACTGACGGCCTTCAAGTTGGACGAGGCGCTGTCCGAAATCGCGGCGAGAACGAAGGATGAAACCGTGAAGCAGGTCGTGGGTTTGTTCTGGTGTCATTATGATGATGTTGAAGACCACAAGGTCGTTGCCTCCAAAGAGGAATGGGATTACTTCCAGCGGCTCCTGCTGATCCTCAAATCCGACGCCGAGATCATTCAGGAAACGGGGGGACGGAAAGGGACAGCGCGGCAGGCGGTGGCTGCGGTCTGTCTAGTTCTGTTCGGACTTGCCGTCGCGAAAACGGGTTTCGGCTACCACCTTCTTGTCGTCACCATGCCGCTGGGCGTCATTTCCCTGCTGCTGTCCCATTGGCGCTCCAGTGACGAGGCCCGTCGCCTGCACGACCAGACCGCCCTCCTGCCTTTCGGCTCCGTATCCGAGTTGCTTTCGCTGCGCCGCAAAGTCAGGAAGTTCGTCAAGGCGCGGTATCCGGCCCAGCTCGGCTCCCGGCAGATTCGCGGCCCGGTCAGCGCGGCGGCAATGTGGCTTCATTTTGGGGTGGTGTGGCTCATCTTTTCCCCGGTCGCGCTGGCGTTCCAGATGATGCCGGAACCGGAGCACCGGTGGAGCGTGGCAGGCCCGTAATCTTACCCGCATTTTGGAATGACGAAGTTTATTGACTCAGCGAGCCAAACGGAATGGTGCGCTGGACGAAGGACGCCGGTGGTGGATGCCAGCAGAGCGAGGGTTTCCTCAATAGGGACGAGGTTTTAGCTTGGCCAACCGTGACCGCTCCGGTTTAATGCGCCGGTAAGAAAGACGCTTAACAACTGAAACCAAAGGAATAGAAATATGGCAAAAGCACTGACCAAATCCCAAATCGCAGCCGAACTCGCAGCCAAGAGCGACCTGACCAAGAAAGCGGCGGTGGATATTCTCGAATTCATCGCGCAACTGGCCTACAAGAACGCCAAGAACACTTTCACCCTGCCCGGCCTCGGCAAGTTGGTCTTGGTCAACCGCAAGGCGCGCATGGGCCGCAACCCCGCGACCGGCGAAGCAATCAAGATCAAAGCCAAGCGCGTGGTGAAGTTCCGCGTGGCGAAAGCCGCCAAGGACGCGATCCTCGGCACGAAG
>CAIKLQ010000035.1 GCA_903828255.1 uncultured Verrucomicrobiota bacterium | reverse complement strand
CGCACCGGCACCCCAACGGCCCGATGGAAGGATTGAATAACGCCATCCAAGGATTGATCAAAAAGGCCGATGGCTATCGCAACAAGGAGCGGTTTAAGGCCGCCATCTTCTTCCATCTGGGTGGATTAGACCTCTATCCTGCGCAATGCAAAACTGCCAGAACATGCCCGAAGAAGCACTTTTCCAGAAGGCCAACCTGATTCCGTTTCTCAGCGCCGTCGAAAACGTGCAGGTGGCGCTGGAAATCAATGACGCAACGCCCCGCGCCGCGCACAAACGCGCGATGGAGTTGCTCGATTTTCTGGGCGTTGCCGACCGGGCGCAGAATCTTCCCGACGCCCTTTTCGGCGGCCAGCAACAGCGCGTCGCGGTGGCCCGCGCTCCCGCCAATGAACCCAGCCTGATTCTCGCCGACGAACCCACCGCCGCGCTCGACAGCCATCGCGGCCGGCAGGTGATGGAATTGTTCCGCAAGGTGGCCCACGAGCGCGGCGCGGCGGTGCTGGTGGTGACGCACGACCAACGTTCGCTCGATGTCTTCGACCGCACTTACGAGATGGAGGATGGGCAGTTGCGAGGTGGTTCACATTGACGGCTGCAACTTTTCAACCGGCCGCGGCTCGGTAAACTCCCAACGATGATGAAAGAACCAAACTGCATACCCGGGACTTCTGGCGATGGCGACATTGCCGAGGCCAAAGCCCGCTGGAATCCTTACCTCGTCGGCATCGGCATTGGGGTGCTGAGTTGGTTCGCGTTCGGCCTCGTGAATCAACCCCTCGACATCTCCACGGCGCTGTCGTCGGTTTCCGGCGTGTGTGTGCTTCCGATGATGGGCGGCGAGGGCGTGGCACAGAACGCATACTGGGCCAAGACCCCGTTCAAGTGGGACGGCGGCATGTTGTTTCTGATCGGCACGTTTCTGGGCAGCCTGTTGAGCGTGGTGATCAGTCGCACGTTTCGGCTGGAGAAAGTTCCTACCACATGGTCTCAGCAATTCTGTGGCTCGACGGCGAAGCGCTTGGTGGCGGCATTTCTCGGTGGCGTCATCATCATGTTTGGTGCGCGCATGGCGGGCGGTTGCACCGGCGGGCACGGGATCAGCGGTTCGCTCAGCAGTTGGCGCTCAGCCGTTGGACCTTCTTCCTGACGATGTTCGCGTTTGGCATCCTGACCGCGCTGGTTCTCTTCCGCAAACGGGCGAGCGCCTCCTGAAAAACCCACCCCACCACTTCTGAATCATGAATCTTCCGGTCTCGGCTGAAACCGCCCGCTGGCTGGCCATTGCGACGACCCCGCCGTCGTGCTGGTGTCCCCGGACTCCGCCAGAAAACAAACCAAGTTAGCGCTCAACTCATCGGCGAGCGGGCCGATACCTATCAGTGGAAAGCATGTGATCCGATGAAAGTAACTAGTTCGAGGCTACCTCTTGCCAGCGCGTCCCCATGGCGCGCCAGCGTTTCCAGTCGAGAGTCCTTGAATTTCTGGGTCGGCGACCGTCGTCTTGCTGCGCGAGGCACGGCCGAGCCCGACAACCGTTCCACCCAACAGCCCCAACCACCCGAGGCTTTACCTTCGGTGGGTCGGCCACCTCCTCCTACCGCCAAGTCACCTTACGCCCTCCTCGTCTGTTCGCCTTTGGCTGCGGCGAGCGGTTTCCCTCGGCGTTCGCTGAACTGCACGTCGAACATTTCACGCGGTCAACAATCGAAGGCTTCAATGAAATTCCAAGCTCCAAGTCTCCATCTCCCTGCGCTTCCTTCTCCCAACACGGGCTCGGCACCAAGCGAGCGCGGCAGTTGCTTCCTGAAATCGGCGTGTTCAGGCATCCTGTTCAGCTTCCTGACATTTGGCTTCGTGTTCGCCGCCGGTGGACAGACGCTCACCGGGGCCTGCTGCGACAACAAAGTCTGGTTCCCTGAGCAGAAATATCCCGGCAGCACGCCCCCAGCCGTTTTCGGGCACGCGATGGCCTCCCACAATGCCGCCGGCCACCAGTACATTGTAATGTTCGGTGGAGAAGACAGGAGTGGGAGCTATTCGTACGAAACTTGGGAATGGAGCGGGCACCATTGGGCTCAACGTACAGCAAATGAGGCTGACAGTGTTCATCCTGTCAAAAACCCCACGGCACGCCGTGACCATGGGCTGGCCTACTACCCTGCGAAGGATGCTCGGCCAGGCTTGACGATCTTGTTCGGCGGTGTCGACGCCGATGGCAACAAAAGTGACACATGGGGCTGGAACGGGTTAAAGTGGAAGAACAAGACGCCAGGAGTCGCTGGAAATCTCCCCGGCAACAGCCCAAGCGCCCGGCGGAATCACGCCATGACATACGATGGCATCAACGATGGCATCATCGTGTTCGGAGGTAATGACGGCAGGGTGAAGAATGACACCTGGTGGTGGAACGGGACAACATGGACACAGCTTTTACTTTTACCGGCGGACCTCAGTCCACCGGCGCGGCAGAACCATGCGATGGCTTATGACTCCGACCGAAAGGTGGTTGTTCTTTTCGGGGGAGAGGGAGAGAATGGTAATCTGCTCAATGATACATGGGAATGGAACGGCGCCAAATGGAATGAGACCCCGCCTATCCAAACCACCATTTCTCCGAGCCCGCGCCGCAATCATGCGATGGCGTATGCCAGTGAGTGTGGCAGAATCTTGCTGTTCGGTGGTGAAACACCCGGCCTGAGTGACGAATATTGGGAACGGGAAGGAACCGAGTGGACGCAGGTGTTCCGTGCCATCAATCCCTCAGCGCGCGCCGAGCACGCGGCGACGTTCCAAGACTTCATTCCCAACCACCACCAGTTCCTGGTTTTCGGGGGTAATTCCTCTGCCGCCGTCAATGACACTTGGGCCTGGGGCTTTGAACGCACCAACATTGGTATGTCCCGGACGGATGTTGGCAGTATCGGCACCCCACGTTGGCTCTGGAAGCGCGATTTAACAACCCGGCGGTTCAGTTGGAAGAAAGTGGGAAAGTTTTTGAACAGCGGCCCTGGTCACCATTACTTCGAGTATAAAACCTACACCTTTGAGGACCCTAAAAATACCACCACGTCAGGGTTCTGGCCGCTAACCGGGACTTACACCCAAGAAAGGGCCAAGAATACTTGTAACGACGATTTCTCCGACGCTCTGGATTGCAGCAGCAGCTCTATGGCGAACAATGCGGATTGTAGCTGGCACTCTGAGCAGACGACCCTCTTCCAGGATTACGTGTTGGGTGGCGATGATTTTTGCAACCCGGTGGTCGTTTATATGGACTTCTACAATCGCAGGAGTTCCGGCACAAAGAGAATCGGAACCCTGGACAACATCAATTACGCTTACTTCGATGAGCCATTTTTCCGGCTGGGCCCACACGAGTATTTCTTCTCACCGACGCTCCCAACGCCACTCGGAGATAACATCGCCTGCCGCCAGGATCGATATTCTACGGAGAGCGGTCCTACCCCATACCCCCTGAGAAATACCATCAAAGGTAAAGAGGGCAGAGTGGACACGCAATGGACGCTGGTACTGGTAGGTTCTGGCATCTCCGCTGGTTTGATGGACGCAAGTGGCCCACAATGCCATGGCGGTGGCGATGGCGGAAGCGCGTGCGATATTCAGTATTTTGAATTCGGCCAGGACCAAAGCGATCTGCGGTTCAAGCTCACCATCGGGGGAGCGGGTTTTGATTCCAGCTCGTTCTGCTTCTACATTGACGCGGACAACGACTCCACCACCGGCGCAACAGACTATCCCGCATGCGGAGCTGATTACAGAGTCTGCATCGTCCTATCCACCAACGAGTCGAGCCATTCCATCGTCGAAGACATCTATGCGGTTGAACAGTACGATTCCTGTCAGGATCCGGCCTGGCAACCTACCTCGTTCATGCCGTTCAAAGTGAAGAGGGCTCAAACCGTGCTGGAACTGTTCGTGCCGCTCGCAGGCGTTGGGGACCCGAAGGGAACCTACTCGGCGTGGGTAGTTTCCTCCGACGAATTCGGAACGGAATGCAGCACCATACCCAATAATGTGTGCGAGACCCGGATGCAACTCGCCCGCACCGCGGATTCAATATGTCCAAGAGTTAGGTGGGTTGACGATGCTGCCATCAAGAGCCAGCACATCCTAACGGCTCCGGTGACGGTCCATTTCTCCGAAAGAGTGCAACCCATCGTCGCCGCGGATGTGCAAATTACTCCCCCGGTGCCGTTCACGGTCAACCAGCTTTGGGATCGCCTAGACACCCTCTACATCTACCCGGACCCCGATTGGAACCCCGGAAAGTACAGCCTCACGCTGCTGCCGACGATCATGGATCTCTCGGGCAATCTGCTTGATGGGAACTATGACGGTGTCTGTGGCGGCTCTTATACCTTTGAGTTTTGCGTGCCAGATCTGACCTTCTTTACGACCGACGCGTCCGCGGCGACCCCCAAGCAGGTGTTTACTGCCGGCGACAATATCTATGTGACGGGGCGCGATTTTCCTAACTCCACCACTTTCGATCTTTACTTGGTGATCGACGGCAATGTCGCAACGCTCGGCAAGAAACTGGCCGACTGGTCGCAGACTGGACCTCATACGGCGACCACGGACTCGTCAGGGAATTTGTCGCTGATCAACCTTGGCCAACCGCACCTCGCGGGCGACTTCAAAGTGGTCGCGGATCTGAACCGGGACGGGCTTTACGATGTCGGCGATCGCGTCACGGACTTGTGCGGCCCCGGCCTGGCTTATGGCGAGCCATGCACGAACACCATCCATGACATCGTCGCGTGGTGGCCGTTTGAGGATGTGTTACTTACGACGGCGGCGGAACTCATGAGCGCCAACCAAGGCACGCTGGTGGGCGACGGCAGTATCACCGAACTGGGCAAGGTGGGGAAGGCCAGATTCTTCACCGGCTCGGCTTACCTGAGCGTGGCGGATGACAGCGCCTCAATCAGTCCGCAATTGAACTTCGGCACCGGTGATTTCTCCATGGAAGCCTGGATCAAGACTTCCATTGGTGACGCTGAAATGGCGCTCGTGGACAAGCGCTCCGCTGGAGTTCAATTCACCGGCTACTATTTGCGTCTCGTTGGCGGTCGCTTGAGCTTCGCGATGGGCGGCCTTGCTTTCGGGATTATCAATTACGGCGGGGTGGGCGTCAATGTCGCGGACGGACAATGGAATCATGTGGGCGTCACGGTCAACCGTTCGGGTTCCGAGGTTCAGAGAGTCAAACTCTTTGTGAATGGGGTGGTTCAGGCGGATGCCGTCCCGGTACTCGGCAGCGTTGATAACACGGCGGAGCTGAGGATTGGCGGCAACCGTTCCGGCGACCCAGCGCATCTCTATATCGGCGGGGTCGATGAGTTGGAACTATACGACCGGGCGCTGAAGCCGGAGGAAATGCTGTTCATCTACAATCAAGGACCGGCCGGCAAGTGTACAGATGCCGTCGCCGCCAAGGTGACCGGCCAGCTCACCGACGGGGTCTTCAGAGTCGGCTCGGAGATTGCCCTGGCAGTCTCATTCAGCACTGCCCTCCCACTCGCCTACCAGTGGTACTTGAACGGCGTTGCTCTCACCAACGGCGGCACGATCTCAGGTGTTACGAACAATGTGCTCATCATCAATTCCGCCACCTTGGCGAATGCGGGTCGTTATTCTCTGGTGGCCCGGAACTTCATTGGCGAGGAAACCAGCCAGTTAATCCAAGTAACGGTGTTGCCTCCCATCACTTTGCAGTTCCTTCACACTGCAACAAACATCACGTTGCTTTGGACCAACACTGCGTATCGCTTGCAGGTCGCCAGTGATTTGAGCGGTGTCGGATCTCCAACGGGGTGGACAAACTTGCCCGGGAGCTCCCCGATTATTCAGCCCATCACTGGGCCGCGTAAATTCTTCCGCTTGATTTCCCCATAGCAGCCTGTTGAAAAAGTCCTGTTTTCAAAAACACCCTCATGCATTCGCTGGGCTTTTTGCATGAAAATTGCGGAAAATCGATTATTGCAACAGGCTGATAGCGCAATCGTTCTGTTCGGGCGGCAGAGGGAGACAGTAAGGGGTCGGTCCTGAATGGTCGTTTGTTTACTCAGGGTTTGGCTACAACGAGTGCGACCACGGACTTGACAAAGAAGCCGCTTCCAGGTTGCTGGTATGCCTTCTATAAGTCCGCCCAAGGCGAGGCGGCCCATGTGGCCGCCGTTCGGAAAGCCCAATCCACCCTGCAAATCCACCACCCATGATTAAATTCAAAACCTTCCAACGCAGGACCTCGCGCGCGGGGACTTGCATGACGGCCTCATTCCCGCGCTCGATACCGGGCTGGGCAAATCCATTTACAGCTTCGCTTGGGCGCTGCTCAAAGTCGGCTGGGAAAAGACCGGCCCGAGTCTCCAGTCCCCGGTCTGCCCCCATGCCGCACCCGCCCGGGACCGGCCGGCTGCGGCCGCTCGCCCCCGTGTTGCTCGTCGTGCCCGGCGACCTGCACCAGCAGATAGCCCTCGAAGGCTGGGAGAAATTCCCCGTGGATAGCCTTTAGAATCGCGAACCTCATTCGCATTGAGATTCGTTAAGCCCGCTCCATCACCCGAGAACACCCCGCTATTGATCCCCGCCTTGATCCGGTTCGTCTCGTAGATCGTTATATTGTGCCGCTTCAGGGTTATGTCTCCGACCTGAAAGCCAATTGTGGGCCGCTATGTCGTCTGGGGTGGGTGGGTTGGGACCGGAATGGGGAGATCAAACTTCAATTTCGACCCGATGAGATAGATGATCGTCTTGAAGGATAGAAAGGAACGAAAGCCCTTCGCCTTGCGTTTGGCGGTCTGAATGCTGCCGTTCCTCGCCGCTGCACCTGAGTTGGTTACCCGTGCATGTCATGCCCTGTTGATCGTCGCGCTGCTCTTCGCGACCGGCGGGCATGGGCGTTGCTCCAGACCGTGGCGTGGACGAACATGCTTCCTACCCACCTCCGCACGGACTCGCTCGAAGTGGCCGTGGCCAGAACTTTTGACGACCAGCACCCCTGCAAGCTGTGCAAAGTGGTCGCCGCCGGCAAACGCTCGGAAAAGTTGGCTGAATTTCCCACGCTGGCCAAGCAATTGGAGTTCACGATCTTCGCCCACTCGTTCGTTTTCGCTCCACCGACCCAGTTTTATTTGCAGATCGAACCCCGCTCGCCGTCGGACTCCGCCCTGCGGACTCCGCCGGTGCCCCCGCCCCGCTCCATCCTCGGTTAGTGTCTGCACTCAATCGGCGCTTGAACCGTGCCGGCCTTTTCCGCAATGTTGAACCCGGCGCGTCATGCGGCGTTGCTCAAACCCAGGATGACTTATGAAAATTTTTACCTTTGCAGTTTTGACGGCCGCGAGCGCGCCGTCGTTGATGGCTTGTGATTTGTGTTCCATTTATACCGCGCAGGCGGCAGAAGGTAGCGGCAGAGGCGTGTACGTCGGCGTGGCCGAACAGTTCACGCACTACGGCACCTTGCGCGAGGACGGTGTAAGCGTGCCCAACACCGTGAATCAGTACCTCGATAGTTCCGTGGCGCAATTGTTCGCCGGCTACAACTTCAGTCAACGCTTTGGCGTGCAATTCAACGCGCCGCTGATTGATCGCTCGTATCAGCGCCCGCGCGGCGACGTGATCGAGCAGGGACATCTGTCCGGCCTCGGCGATGTGTCGCTGACCGCGAATTGGATCGCCTGCCAACAGAGCACCGAAGAGTTCACGTTCAACTGGACCGTGCTGGGCGGCGTGAAATTCCCCACCGGCGATTCCAGCCGGCTGGGCGAACCCGAGGTCGAAAACGAGCCGCCCTTGCCAGCCAGCGGAATTGCGGGCCATGATCTGGCGCTGGGCTCAGGCTCTTTTGATGGCGTTGTCGGCACGGGTTTTTCCACCCGCTGGAAGCGCGTCTTCCTCAACGGCAACATGCAGTACGCAATCCGTTCTGAAGGCGACTTCCAACATGAATACGCCAACGACTGGACTTGGGCCGGCGGGCCGGGCGTCTATCTGGCGCTGAACAACCGCTACACGCTCACGGCACAGGCGGTCGTTTCCGGCGAAAGCAAAGGCAAGGACACGTTCGCGAGCGAGCCGGACAATGACTCGGCGGCGACAATTGTCTATCTCGGCCCGCAGGTCAACTTCACCTGGTCGAGCAAGTTGAGCGCGCAAGTCGGCGCGGATTTTCCGGTGAGCATCGCCAACACCGGCCTGCAAATCGTGCCCGACTGGCGGGTGCGCGCCGCGTTGACGTGGCATTTCTAAAATCGCGCCTTCAACGCAACCTGTGCGGCTGGGCGTGGCCGAACCCAAGTGTTTCTGGTCATCCGCTGGGAAGGAGCGGGGCGGAGCCGGCCTACGGTTTGAAGACGCGGTAGAAGCGCTGCGAATCGTTCGTGAATTGAGTGTCCGTGTAGGTGAACACGCCGCCCGCGAACTTGCCGGTGCTGATCTGCGACCAACTGTTCATTGGCTGGTTCAGGTTGGTCGCGCACAGGATGGGGTTGGTTGCGCCGCGCGGGCCGGTGCCCATCAGTTGAAACGCACCGCCGCCCAGAGAATTGATGCTGGTGATGAATGGGGGCACGGCATTGAACTCATCCAAAGTGATGACGACCGGCGACTGGTAGATACGGACGATAGTGCTCGTTGGCATGGAACTGACCATGCCGACCCAAGGGCAGAACCACGCCCACCACACGCCATAGTTGTTTTGCATCTTCTCGATGTCCGGCACCCCGCCGAACTCGGTCAAGGCTATCGGTTTGACGCCGTCCCACAGCGCCTTGAGCGCCTCCCACTGCCCCGAGAGCGGATCGCCTTTGTCAGAGGGGTACGCATCGATCCCCACGACATCGACCACATCATTGCCCGGATACCATTCCGGATACCGGCTCGGCTCGGAGATGGCGAGTGTCCAGATCAGGTTGTGCAGGCCGTGGTAAACTGTCAGCCGGTTAAACATCAGCCGCCAAAGCTGCTTGAAGGGTACCGCTCCCTTCGCCCCCCACCAGAACCAGCCGCCATCCGGTTCATGTAGCGGACGCCACAGCACCGGGATGTTGTTGGAAGCAAGCTTCTTCAACTGCACGGCGATGGCGTCTATGTCGCGCAGGAGCAGCGAGTATTCGGCCGAATTGGTATTGGCGAGCGCCGCTTGCACGTCGAACGTGGTTGCATGTGTGTAGAATCCGCTCCACCACTCGTGGCCGGCGGTGTCGATCAAGTTGGTCGGGGCGTTCCAATGCCAGCAAAACGACAGGATGTAGCCGCTGCTTTCCAAGGCGATGCAATTCTCGGTGTAATTGCCGGGATTGCTGCCGTGCTCGACCCGCGATGGCGAATACTCGATGAAATCACCTTCCATGAACGCCGGTTTCCGGCCCGAGGTGTTGTAGATGAAGGTAATGTCCGAAGTATCGTGCTGTCCGGACAGGGTGTGCTTGCCGTAGTCATCCACGACGCGCTGCATGAGCACGCGCGCGGCAAAGGTCGCCTGCGTGTCCACCAACGTGCCGGAAACCGGCAGCGGAGGCCCCGGCACAGCAACGGGAACAAAGTCGAATCGATCGATTTCATACCAGTTCCAGCCGCCGCCTAACTCGAAGGTATTGACGCCGGTAACCAACTGCACCAACCCGGCATTGAACGTGGAGAAGTTGTTCGTCGCCGGGAACATACCGGACAAACCGGTGCCATTGAGCGTCGCATTGAAACCCTTGTTACCGTTCGGCGTGCGGAACCGGATCAGCAGATTGTACAACCCGGCGGTGGCGGTGAAATTGGAGCGCACCAGGTCACCGGTGGCGTCAAAGCCGGTGACATAACCGGTGCCGGAATAGCCGGGGGCGGAAGAAGCAACGGTGGTTCCCACGCGCATGCAATACTCGGCTTCAAACGTGATGGTTTGGGCCCGGGCCGTCAGGGCCAGCGCAGCCAGGGCCAGGAACGCGGCAGCACGCCTCAAGAATGATGTTCGGGATGGCATGATTTTCCGGAGGACTTGATAAGCATTTGCTTTCTGGCCGCTTCGCGGATTAATTGGCAACCAGCGCGACGAGCGTGGGCCGGAGATGCTTGCCGTTGCCGGTCAAGGCGTATTCAGCGTAGGGCGCGAGGGCGGGATCGAATTCGTTGACTTGTTGGGCGAGCCGCTGCCCCACGGCCTCAAGAAATGGCTCGACCGGCTCCACAGTTTGTTTCCAGGAACGGGCGTCTTCCGCGTGCGGCACGGGATTAATCCGCGACGCTTTGATCTGAGCAGCCAACATGTGGCGTGAATCTAAAGTCCGGGAGGAGATGCGTCAAACTTGTTGTGCCCGGCTTCGCGGGTGAAGAGTTGCAGGACGGTGTTCAAGAGTTCAGACTGCGTTGGGTAGGTCATTTTGGTTTTGGGTGTTGTAGTGTTTGCTGACACCGCAACAGGAAACCCGAATGGCCCGCCCTCGACCAGTTTATCGCGCGTCGTGCCGCCGCCCTTTTTGGGGGCGGCGGCGCGGGGACAAAGACAAATTACAGACAGCGTTTTACACCGACTTGGCCATCTGCGCCAGTTGCTTAATGCCGGCGGTCAGCGCGCGCGCACCACTGGCGCAAGAACCGCTACATGGCTCGATAGGAAGTCTGTTCCTAGAGCAGCGACATCTCTTCTTTGAGATACCAGGCTAAGGTCAACGGCTCATTGAGTTGCCAAGGCGGCGCACTGTGCCCATCCTGTCGCTATGCAGTTTTTCCATATTCCCTCGGTCGTCAGTGGGTGGGTGATTTCCGTAACCCTTCTTAACGCGGCCGAACCAGTCTGGCCCAAACTCCCCGAACGCGACGGTGCGGTGATGATCCCCGCGCAAGAGTGGCCGTTGCGTCCTGGGCCGCGCCAGGTGCGGGTGCTCATTCATTACCCGGACGGGACGCGCGCCAGTATCGGATCGCGCACGGGCATTTTTTTGACGCTGCACAACTGGGGCGGCAACGACTGCGACGGAACCGCGAACCCACAGGCGCTGGCGAAGGAGTTCAACGTCGTCGCGCTCTGCGTGAATTATCTTCAGAGCGGGCCGGAAGATTCCATCAAAGGGCCGGAGCCATACGACTTTGGCTGGCTGCAAGGGCTGGATGCTTTGCGCACAGTGTGGCTGGTCTTCCACGAACTTGATGCCTCGAAACAACCGTTTGGCCGGGGACGACTCTTTGCCACCGGTGGCTCGGGCGGCGGCAATGTGACACTGATGGCGAACAAGCTCGCGCCGCGCACCTTCGCCTGTGTCGTGGATATGTGTGGCATGAAGAAACTCAGCGACGCGCTAGCCTACAACCTGCCCGCCGCCAACGGCCTCAACGCGCGCTGGAGTCGCGACACGGCCAGCCCAAACTACCTTTCACCGGGGGCGCAGGAAATCCGCTTCGTCGGCCACCCGGCGCACCTCGCCGAGATGAAACGGCTCGGCACCACCACGAAAATCGTCTCGGTCCACGGTGTGGATGACACAACCTGCCGGAGCGACGGCGAGGAAATGGTTGCGAACCTGCGGCGCGCCGGACTGGACATCGTGCCCGTCTGGGTGACGAAGGAAATGGTGGATGGCAAGGTGTTCACCACCACCGATCACGCTCTGGGCAATCGCACGCTCATCCCGCAACACGTGGCCGGCAAGTGGCTGCGTTGCGATGGCCCCGAGGCGCTGGAGCGCAAGACCGCCACCGACTTCGAGCGCCGCGAAGAAGTGCGCTACGTCACGAGTGACGGGGCGTACGTGATTTCCTACGCGGAGGGTTTCCCGGTCGGGCGCTTTGAAGCTGGGCCGAAGTGATGGTTGCGGCGGGGTCCGTTTCAATGATTGACGCCATTACCCGGCCAGATTACATACGGGGCGTGCGAATGACTGAAAACTCTTTTGCTGCCAAGTTGAAGTCACATTCCCCACGAGCCTCCAGGCGGGCATTCACGCTGATCGAGTTGCTCGTGGTGATCGCCATCATTGCGATTTTGGCGGCGATGTTGTTGCCAGCGTTGAGCCGCGCGAAACAGAAAGCCCAGAGGATCAAATGCACCTCCAACCTGCATCAAATCGCGCTGGGCATTATGGTTTACCTCCCGGACAACAACGGTCGCCTGCCTCAATACGACAAGAACAACAAACCCGTGCCGGAGGACAGTTTGTATCAGAATTGCCGCTATTACGTCTGGGGTGGGAAGGAAACTTACAGCGGAACCAACGGCCACACGGAACGGTTGTTGACGCGGTACATGGGCGAGTTCGTGGCCGAGTGTCCCTTGGATAAAGGTTACCGGGCCGGCTCCGGACTTCCGAACACGATCAAGGGAAATTTCTACAAGATCTATGGCAGCAGCTACGCCTATCAAGTCGCCGTACTGGATTTGAAGGGAGCCAGCACGGCCTTCGAGTATCAGACGACCGAAGTGCTTTGGAACCGCCGGCCTGAAGCACTCCGGGAAGTTTCCCAACTCGTGATGGCCGGCGACTTCACAGTCTCTTACGCGGAGTATTTTACTTACAACCTGCAGCACTTGGCTTACGTGCAGATGCATGATCCCGTCAAATACGAAGCCAACCTCGCTTTTGTGGATGGTCACGTGGCCTCAAAGACTCTGAAACCAGCACCCAACCACTTGCGAAACCAGGATTACGCAATCACCCGGCCGGATTAGCCCGTCGCGCAAGGCAGCCAAACCCCTGGAGGATTTGATACGAGCGAACCGAAGTGAACTCCTGGAGATGCCCAGTTCCGATGTCGGACCGAGTTTCTCGCCGGGGAGCTGGTTCAATTGCGCCTCTGCAACAAAGCCCGGTGCCGTTCCGGCAGTCGTGCCGGCTCGCGAAAGGGGCCTGCTTTCAGGGCGGCGAGATGCGCATCCGTTATGGCGCGGCCATGAAACAGCGCAACCCCATCCGCCCCCAGTTTGCGGGACGTTTCGATTTCTTTGAGCACGGTCTCCAGAGTATTTGTGCCGCCGCCGCTCCAATCAACGCCGATGCCGACCAGGACGGCGCAGTCAGGTTTGAGATCCCGGCAGACGGTCTGCACACGCGATGAAAAATCATTCAAGTTGCCGGTATAAACTTGCGCCGCGTAGTAATCCAACCAACCCAAGTGTGCCCAACGGCCCCAGTCCCGGCCCTGTCGCCGGTCGCCCCGCCAGGAGTAGCCACCGTTGGCCGAGAGCACGAGTTTGGGATTTAGTCTGTTCAGCAATTCGCCTAGCTGGCGCATGAAATCCGTGGTGCCAAGGCACTTCAAGTCCTCGGCTTCCACACCATCCACCGCGTTGGTTTCGGGAAAGCCGTACATGTTCTTGAACAGCTCCAAACACAGATCGCACACGCAGTTGCCTCTGGTGCCGTAGCCCGGCTCTTCGATGTGGATGCCATCGAGGGCGGGATGCCGTTCAAGCAATGTTTCGATCTGGCGCAACTGCCACTTGCGCGCTTCCGGGTGTAGCGGACAGACATCATTCATCCGACGCGGGACGACCTTGCCGGTGGTTTTGTCAGGCACCAGTTCGTCAATCCGGCGCGCCGCCCACGCGGGATTACCGCCGAGTTTCGGGTTGAAGTCCGGACTGTCCGGTGAGTGATAATCGGTAAAGGAATACCAGACCTGCACTTGGACGTTGCTTTCGTGCGCGACTTTCACGAGTTCGCCCAGCGCATCCCACCCGGCAATGGGGACGGACTTTCGGTGGTTTTCGTCGGTGAGCGCGGCAACATAGGCGCTGCGGATCCACGGCAAAATGAGGTTGAAATTGGCCTGGGCGAAGCGTCGGACAAATTCGCGCACCTCCAGCCGGGCTTTTTCAGGATCGGCGCTGAATTGGGATTCCGGGTGAATCCAAATTCCACGCGCCTCGACTTGCGCTTTGACTCCTGGTGCCTCTTGCGCGAACCCCGATGGACGGTCCATGGTCAGCAGCGTCCCAAGAACCACAACTGAGTTGAGGAAGGCGCACCCCGTCTGAATTGAGCTAATCATGCGCCGAAGCGTAACGTATTCCTCCGTGTCGTCAATCACATCGGCCACCATAAAGGCCTTGGTTGTGCGCCGGAGATGCTTGAGAGGAAGTTCTTCGCCGGAGTTCTTCACGGTTGACGGACGAAAAGCCAAGCCGCAACCTCCCAGCGAATAACCGGACGACATAAATTTTTCCGCCTACTGCGCAGCCTCCCGAAATGAAAATTTCAATTCAATTTGCCAACAGAAGGTCCTTTGCCCACCTGTGCCTCACATGCTTGGCCCGCACCAAACTTCTTAGTTTGGTGGCAACGAATTGGCGGCAGGCACGCACCCGTTGCCATGACCTCTTTCATGGAATCCACTGGGTTAGCTGCCGATTTTCCCTCGCCGTCATCTTCGGCTCGCTCGCGTTGGCTGGCAGCGGTGCGCAAGGTGACGGCGGGACGGGAGTTGTTGTGCGGATCATGGAAAGCTCGGCTCCAGATTTCACCGTAAGGCTGGAGACAGTGATGAAACACGACGATGGCCAGTTCCTGTGGTTTCATCCGCGCGCGGCCGCCATTCCCGTTCTTGGCCAGGCCGGGCCGGCGATCGTAATGACGATTCAGAAACACCTAAAAATCTCCGACTACTACTCCGGTCTCCACGTGATGCGGCGGGCGCAACCAGATGCGCCGTGGGTCGGGCCTTTGCTGCCGCCAGAGCTGGATTGGCAGCAGCAATCCAATGGCGTCACCATCAGCGTCGCCGATGTCACTCCCGGCTGGCACGCGCCGACCGGGAAACTCCTCGCGATCGGCTGCCAGGTCCGTTACAGCCCGAAAGGCGAACAACTCGACGATGTGACCCGCGCGCACCAGACGGTCTATGCGGTTTTCGATCCGAAAACCGATCGGTGGTCGCCCTGGCAGGTGCTCGAACTGCCGCCGGATGAAGGGTTCAATTTCGCCCGCAACGCCTGTTCGCAATGGCTCGTGCAGCCCAACGGCCAACTGTTGGTGCCGCTCTACATCGGACGCAACTCCCGCGATCCCTTTAGCACGACCATCGCCGAGTGCCGCTTTGACGGCACGAGGCTGACCTATGTGCGACACGGCTCGGTCTTAAAACTGAACCTCGCTCGCGGGCTTTACGAACCATCGTTGATCGCGTTTCGCGGGCGTTACTTCCTCACGCTCCGGAACGACGAGCGGGGTTACGTAAGCGTGAGCAGCGACGGTTTGCAGTTCGCCGAGCCAAAGCCCTGGCTTTTCGACGATGGCGCCGAACTGGAAAGCTATAACACCCAGCAGCATTGGCTCGCGCACAGTGATGGACTTTTCCTGATCTACACGCGGCGCGGGGCGAACAACGACCACATCGTGCGCCACCGCGCCCCGCTGTTCATGGCGCAAGTGGACCCAGCGACGTTGCAAGTGATCCGCCGAACGGAAAAGGTCGTGGTGCCGGAACGCGGCGCGGAGCTCGGCAACTTCGGAGCCGCGGCTATCAACGAATCGGAGTCGTGGATTACCGTCTCGGAAGGCATGTTTATGAAAGACTCGCGGGCGCGCGGGGCGGAGGGAGCGACGTTCGTCGCCCGTGTGATCTGGGCCAAGCCCAACAGACTGGTCGAACCGTCGCCGCGGCTGAATACGAAGTAAAGTCCGCCCCACGGTCGAAAGGCATACAGGGCCGCTAGGTCGTCTGGGGTGGGTGAGTTGGGACCGGAATGGGGAGATCAAACTTCAATTTCGACCCGATGAGATAGATGATCGTCTTGAAGTATCGAAAGGAACGAAAGCCCTTCGCCTTGCGTTTGGCGGTCTGAAGGCTGCCGGTCATCGCCGCTGCTCCTGCGTTGGTTAGGCGGGTCTCCAAGTAGGCCCCAATTCCGTTCCCATGCGCCTTAATGCTTTTGGCCACCTTGATCCTCTCCGGAATGCGTGAATGTCTGTAAGAGTAACGAACAGACGGCTGGCTCCAAGTCTGGACAAAGCGGCGGCTCGGCGCAGGTTTTGATCCGAAAGTCGCACCGGGTGCGGCTCGACCCGGCGCAAGAATTCGGCTCCACCCTCCCAGCCGCGCCCCGGGATAGAGGCCCACGCTCCGCGTTTAAGAACTTACTCCTCATCCATTCCGGGGAAAAATATCTTGATGCATGCCGGGCACATGCCGTGGGTGAAGGTAGCGTTGGAATGTTTCTCGATGTAGATCTCCACCGCGTGCCAGTAGTTTTTGTCGTCGCGGATCTTTTTGCAGTTGGCGCAGATGGGGACCAAGCCGGTGAGGGTCTTGACGTGGGCCAGCGCTTCCTTCAGTTCGCCAATGAGCCGCTCGCGCTCGCTCTCCACCCGCTTTCGCTCGGTGATGTCCCGGATAAATCCGACGCAATACCCTCCCTCCTCGGGTCGGTATTGCACACTGACTTCCACCGGGTATTCCGTCCCGTCCTTGCGCCGGTGGCGGCTCTCAAAGCGATCCGCGCCCCGCGCCATGATTTTTTGGAGTCGCCCAACCGTGTCGGTCACCGTCTCGGCCGCTTCCAGGTCGGAAATCCGCAGGGTCAGCAGTTCCGCCATGTCGTAACCGCTCATCTGGCAGTAGGTGTCGTTGACTTCCAACAGGCGGGCCTGCAAATCCACGCGCCAAAAGCCATCCATGGCCGTCCGCAGGATGCTCCGCCGCCGTTCTTCGCCCGCCCGCAGCGCCGCTTCCGTGCGCTTGGTCAGAACGATATCCCAGGCCAGGCTGGCGAGGGCGGAAATGCTCGCGACGTCCCCCGCCCCATATTCACCCGGTTTGTTCCCGACGCCCAGCAGCGCCACGACCTGCTCTTGCCGCAGAATGGGCACGACCAAAATCCGCTCCACTGGCGAGTGGCCGGGAGGCAAGCCCTTGCGGTGCGTCAGGCTGGGGTAATCATTGTGAATCACCGGGCGGCGTTGCCGAAGCGCGTCCGCCCACACGCCCGCCTGGTCCGCCGGATAATGCCGGCCCTTGCCCTCGGCGTTACACATTTTCTGGATCGTGTTGGTGGACCAGGTTTGCAACGAGAGTGTGATCTGGTCCGGCTCCACAAAGTGGCAAAAACCAATCGCGCTGCTGGTCAACAACTCGGCTTCGTCCAGCGTCTGCGTGAGCAATTCGTCCAGCGTATGTGTCCGCGCAAATTCGCTGAGCCGCACGCGCGCCTCCAAGACCACTTCCGTCCGCTTGCGCTCCAGCGCATACCGGATCGCGCGGAACAGCAAGTTCCCGCTGACGCGCCCCTTGACGAGGTAGTCCTGCGCGCCTTCCCGCACCGCGGCCACCGCCATTTCCTGATCGTCCCCGCCGCTCAGGACGATGATCGGCACCCTGGGCACCGCCTGGCGTAACTGGTGAAACGTTTGCAGGCCCTGGCTGTCGGGCAGGCCAAGGTCCAGCAGCACGAGATCAATGCCTTTACGTTCCAGCCGGGCGAACGCCAAAGAAAGCCGCGCCACCGACTCAATGTGGAAATTCACCGGCCCGTCCGTGGGCAGCAATTCGTGAATAAAGTCGGCATCGGCCGGGTTGTCTTCGACGACGAGCAGGTGCAGTTGATCGTTCATGACTTGGCTCCATTCGGCGGCAGTTTGACGATGGTGAACCAGAAATCCGCGATGCCTTGCACCACTTTGAAGAACTGGTTCAGATCCATCGGCTTGGTGATGTAACAGTTCGCATGAAGATTGTAACTTCGCAAGATGTCCTCCTCCGCCTTGGAGGTGGTCAGAATCACGACCGGAATGCGCCGCAGGTCCGGGTCCTCTTTGATGGCGGCAAGGACGTCGCGGCCGTTGAGCTTCGGCAGGTTGAGGTCCAATAACACTAGGTCGGGCCGCAGCGCGCCGGCGAATTTGCCCTGCCGCCGGAGGAAGGCTAGGGCGGCTTCGCCATCGCCCACGACGTGCAGAAAATTGCAGACTTTGCCCGCGGCCAGGGCTTCCCGGGCCAGGTCCACGTCGCCGGGGTTGTCTTCCACGAGCAGGATTTCAATTGGTTTCATAACTGGGGACTGGGTAGTGCAGGCTTGTTGCCTGTGGTGGTTGCTTGTTTAGGGATCGTAAAGAAAAAGGTCGTGCCCTGACCAGGCTCGGATTCAAACCAGATGCGGCCGCCGTGGCGTGCCACGATCTGCTTGCACACCGCCAGGCCGATGCCGGTGCCGGGGTACTCCTCGTGCGTGTGCAAGCGCTGGAAAATCACGAACACCCGCTCCGCGTGCTGCGGCTCGATGCCGATGCCGTTGTCTTTGACCGCGAAAACCCACTCGCAGCCTTGGTCGCGCGCGGTCACATGGACCTGCGGCGGCGCCTCGCGATGGAACTTGATGGCGTTGCCGATCAGGTTCTGGAACAGGAGACCGAGCTGGCTGGGGTCGGCGACAACCATCGGCAGTTCGTCGTGGGAAAGGCGGGCCTGTTTCTCCTTCATCGCGACGGTGAGATTGCTTTGCGCCACCTCCAACGCCGCCAGCGCACTGGTGATTTCCAGCGGTCCGCCCCGCGTGCCGACGCGCGAAAAAGCCAGCAGGTCGTTGATGAGGGCCTGCATGCGAAACGCGCCGTCCACGACATAGCGGATGTATTTTTTGCCCTTGTCGTCAAGCTGACCCTCGAACCGCTGCGCCAGCAGTTGGGTGTAACTCGCAACCATGCGCAACGGCTCCTGCAAATCGTGCGAGGCGATGTAGGCAAACTGCTCCAGTTCCTGGTTCGAACGTTCCAAGTCGGCCAGGGTGCTTCTGATTTTTTCCTCCACCGCTTTACGCTCGGTGATGTCAATGCAGGTGCCCACCCATTCCTTGCACGAGCCATCCGCATTCAAAAGGGGAATGCCTCGCACCATAAAGTTCCGATACACCCCATCGGCCCGGCGGATGCGGTATTCGGTAAGATAGCTGATTTTTTGCGCGGCGGCGTTGCTCCAGGCGTTATAGGCGGAGGCGCGGTCGTCAGGATGCACCGCGTCCAACCACTTCCAACCCACGACTTCCTCCAGACTTTGCCCGGTGTATTGCCGCCACATCGGCATATCTTCGACGATTCCATCGGGTGGCGTGGACCAGCCGATCTGGCTGGTAACTTCCAAAGCAAACCGGTAGCGGGCTTCGCTGAGTTGCAACATCGCCTCCGTCTCCTTGCGCTCGGTAATGTCCAGCGTGGCGCCGACATACTTCGCCAGCCTTCCGTGATCGTCAAAATACGGACGGGCCAGTTCTTGTACCACCCGCACGCTGCCATCGGGACGCACGAGGCGATGCTCCAGTTCAAAAACCGCGCGGTCTTGCAGGCACTGGCGGAAAGTCTCGTCCAACCGCGCAGCGTCATCAGGATGGATGAGGTGGCGAAGCATGACCTGGTAATCCGGCGACGGCTCCGCCGGGTTCAGGCCGTAGATGCGCAGTTGTTCTTCCGACCAAAGCGTTTCCTGCCGCTCGGCAAGGTATTCCCAACTGCCGAGATGTGCGATCCGCTGGCCCTCCTCCAGAAGGTTTCGCATCCGGTCCAACTCCACTTCCACCTGCTTACGCTCGGTAATATCCGTGATCGAGCCGATCAAGCGGACCGGGTTTCCCTCCGGCGTTCTGGCCGCCGCCCCGCGCGCCACCCACCAACGATGGACTCCATCTTTGCGCCGGACCCGATATTCGGCCGAGTAGGGGCTGCGGCCTTCGAGATGGGCCTGGATCGCGGCCATGGTTCGTTCCAAGTCCTCGGGATGCACCGCCGCCGCCCAAGCGTCCAGCGTTCGCGGAAACTCGCCCCGGGCATACCCGAGCAACTCGTCAATCTTCCCGAACCATTGCACGCTTTGTTTCAGGTCCCAGTCATAGACCACGTCGTTGGCGGTTTCGGCGGCCAGGCGAAAACGCTCTTCGCTCTCCCGCAGCGCCGCCTCCGTCTGTTTCATGTCTTCAATGTCCGTGCAGGTGCCGAACCACTTGAGAATCTTCCCGCTTCCATCACGCGACGGCACGGCGCGAATCAACCACCAGCGGTAGGCGCCATCGGCGCGGCGCAACCGGCATTCCAGCGAGTAGGGGGCGTCGTGTTGCGTCGCGTTTTGCCAGGCGTCCCACGCGCGCCGCTGGTCGTCGGGGTGGAACGGCTGGTTCCAGCCGTGGCCGTAACTTTCCTCCAGCGTCAGCCCGGTGTAATGCACCCATTGCCGGTTGAAATAGATGGTCCGGCCATCGGGCCGGCAAACCCAGACGATCTGCGGCATGGCCTCGGCCAGGGAGCGCAATTCCTCCTCGCTCTCCCGCAGCGCCGCCTCGATGCGCTTTTGCGCGGAGATGTCATTGAAGAGGATCGCGACCTGACGCTTCTCCGGGGGACCGAAGCGGTAGGCGGAAACGTCAAAATACCGGTGCAGCGCCAGAGCTTCATTCTCAAACCGCCGCGCTTCCCCGGTCAGCGCGATTCGCCCGTAGATTTCAAACCAATGCGCTTCATGATCCGGGGCCAGTTCCAACATGCGTTTGCCCTGCGCCCCCCGTAAACCGGTTTGGTTTTCAAAAGCCCCGTTACAGACCAGGAAGCGGTAATCCACCGGGCGGTCGTCCGGGTCAAACAGCACCTCGACAATGCAAAACCCTTCTTCCATCGCGTTGAACAACTCGCCAAGCTGCGTCTGACTTTCCCGCAGCGCCACCTCCGCCTGCTTGCGCTCGGTGATGTCGCGGAACACCACCACGGCGCCTTGCACCGCGCCGTGCTCGTCCCGCATCGGAGTGCTGGTGTAGTCCACCGGGAAACTCGTCCCGTCTTTCCGCCAGAACACTTCGGTGTCCACGTGATGCACGTGGCCATCGTGGAACGTGGCATAGATCGGACAGTCTTCCCGCGGATAGGGCGTGCCGCCCGGCCGGGTGTGGTGGGTGAGGTTGTGCTGGGGCTGGCCGATCAATTCCGCCGCCGAATAGCCCAACATTTTCTCCGCCGCCGGGTTGGCAAACGTGGTCTGGCCCGCGAGGTCCAGTCCGTAAAGGCCCTCGCCGGCCGACTGCAACAGGAGTTCGTTCTGACGGCTGATGCGGCCCAAAGCCTCCTCCGCCTGCTTGCGCTCGGTGATGTCCTGGCCTTGCGCGATGGTCGCCACGGGGGTTTTCCCATCCGGGGCGAAAACCGGGGCCGAGTTCCAGAGCACAGTGCGAACGGAACCGTCCCGATGGCCAATGGAAATTTCCACCGCCTCCCAGCGGGTGCCGCCGGGGGCCTGTTGAATGAGCGCCATCGAGCTTTCCACCAGCGCCGGCGGAAACAGCAGGTCCAGCCGCTGGCCGAGGACGGCGACGGCAGTGCGCCCGGTCAAGGCTTCAAAGGCGCGGTTGAAGCGGGTGATCTTGAGCTGCGGGTCCCAGACGACGATCGGGGCGTTGGCATAGCGGAACAGGTTGTCCAGGTATTCGTTGGTTTCCCGCAACGCCGCGGCGGTCGCCGCCCGTTCCTGGTAAAACCGGACGCGCTGCTGCCGCCAGACCAGACTCACAGTGACCCCCGCGCCGAAGAGCAGGGCGCCGATCAGGGCGACCAATTGCCCTAGTTGCGCACGCAGCGGCGCGAACACTTCTGCCACGTCCATTTTGGCCACGAGAAACCAGGGCGAATCCGGCACCGCGAGCGCGGCAGCAATCACCGGCACGCCGCGATAGTCCGGGCCGGGAATGATCCCCGTCTGCCCCAAGGCCGCCCGGACTGCGGGAACATTGGTTTGCGTCAGCGAGAGCCGCAGGGCGAGGGCGGCGTTCGTTTGGAATCGGAGGTCATTGAGATACACGACCGCGTTGCCCTCCCGGCGGAAGAGCAGCGTCTCGGCGGTCCGGCTGGGCGTCGGCCAGCGTTGGATGAAAGGGTAAAGATACTTCTCCGGGTCAATGCCCAGCACGAGCACCCCCAGCGGACGGCGGGCGTCCGTTTCGTCGCGGATGGGAACCAGCATCGCCAGATAGACGCGCTGGTCGTGTTCGCTCCGGTAGAAATCCTGAAACATCACTTGGCCTGAGCGCAGGACTTCGAGCCCGCCCCGCGCAATGGCCGAGGAGGGGGGCGTCAGCCGGTCCGGCACGGTCAGGCGGGTGACGCCTTGCGCATCCAGCAAGCCAATCCGGTCATAGTCGGTGAGCGTCGGGAATGTTCCCAACCAGTCCTGAAGCTGGCATTGAAGGTCCGCGTCCGCTGGTTTCGCGAAGCAGCGCCGCACGAGAGCCGCAAACGAGGGATTATTGAAGAAGATGGCGGCATGGCCCAACCGTTCCGTGCGATACTGCGCCAGTTCGCCGGCTTTCAGTTCCGCAATGGCGGAGAACTGCTTCTCGGCTTCGGCGCGGAATTGCCGCTCCGTTTGGCGGTAGTAGAACCTACCGGTGGCGACGATGCCCACCGTCAGAAGGAGGAAGACCAGCAGAAACATCCAACTGGCGCGCGCCTCACGGGCGGCCAGAGCAGTGGCAGGCAAGGCTGACTGCGGGCGGTATTCCGGCCACGCGGTCAGGAGCAGCGCCGCGCCCAGCGCCACAAGCAGCGTCGCCGTGGGCAACGCCATCATCGTCAGGCCGCCCCAGCCATAGGTGCGGAGGGCCGGCGTGAAGTAGGACAGGATTTCCACCAGCGCCACGATGGTCATCGCGGCGCCGGAAAGCAGGGAAGCGAGCGCCGTCCCGGTGGTCTGGCGCGGACGGCGGGCGAATTCCCATCCCACCGCGAACAGCACGAAACATAGCGCCGTGTCTGGGGCCATGCGCCCCGGATGCGACGTGCCAACCGCGCCCGCCGGCTCGGGGAACAGCCATTGGTCGAAGCCCAGATTCCACCCACAGACGTATTCGCTCAACGAGAGCAGCCCGATCAAGCCCGCCAGCAATCCGCAGAAGCGGGAAACGATAACAGCGACCCCCTGCCCTCCCCCCTCCGGCCGCTCGCGGCGGGCCAGCAGTGCGATTCCCGTCAGGATGAAGGCGACCGCCGTGTTGGGCTTCATGGACACCCAGCCCGGCAGCACACTTTTCAGCGCGGCGATATCCCGCGTCCAGCCGATGAGCACCAACCCGCCGACGCTCAACGCCAGCAGCGCCGTCAACGACACCAGCGTTTGGACGGTCGCTCGCGAACGGGTGGCGGGTTCAGGATTCATGACTGAACGACGGGGAGTTTCGCCCGGTCTGAGCGTGCGGTGCCGCCGCCATCGGCCGGAGCGCGGACGCCCTCGTCCGCGCGAAGCCACGGCGCAGGAACGTGCGGACGAGGGCCTCCGCGCTCCGACAGGCGGTGGCTCCCGGAAAGCGAACTCGTCCCGCGTGCCGGATTGGGCGAACTTCGGTGCCGGCGGAAGAAGTCAGCCCCCGCGCCGGCTCGGCTGGAGAAGTGGGTAAAGCGATTCCGGGCGAGGGGAATACGACTTGTCGCCTCGTCGAGCGGACTGTGCGGTCGTTGCTCGTCCTGGTTCATCGCGCTGCTGGCGATTAATGACCGTCACACTCTGACACTGCGGGGTCGCCGCTGTCAAACCAATTCCAGCCAAGCTGATAGGAAATGCGGCTCCAGGATGGATTCTTAATCTGACGCTTGCTCGGCTTCTTAATTCGCCAGCATCCAAGTCGGCGCTGCGCCCGCAGAAAAAGTTCTTAGCCGAAACTCAAAAACTCCGAAAGCGAGTTGGCGCAATTCCCATCCTGAAGGTTTCGGATTTTTTGAGTTTTTGAGTTTCGGCTAGGCCGCGCCTGCCGCTGCGCCGCACTCGCGCTACGATCGCTTCCCCAAACTCCGGTGAACGGCCAGGAGCATTTCCTCCAACGCAAACGGCTTGCTCAAGACGATGAGATTTTCCGCCGCCGCGAGATCATCCAACGGTTCGGCACAGGTGAGAATCACCGGCAGGCCCGGCTGCAAGCGCCGCACTTCCGCAACCACCTGCGACCCGTCCATCTCCGGCATCGCGCCATCGGAGATGAGCAGCCGGATCACGCCCGCGTGCTGGCGGAACAGCGCGACCGCTTCCACGCCATTCGCCGCCGTCAACCCGCGATAGCCGGCCAGCGTCAATTCCGCCGTCACGAGTTCCCGGATCGCCTGTTCGTCATCGGCAACGAGGATGGTTTCGTTGTTGCCTCGAGGCAGCACCGCGCCGGTCCGGACGGCTGCCACCGGCACGGCCTCGGTCGCCCGCGGCAGGAAAACCTCGAACGAACTCCCCTGCCCCACTTCGCTCTCGACGCGTAGAAATCCGCCGTGCGCTTTGACGATGCGGAACATCGTCGCCAGCCCGCCTGGACGGTGACACGGACGCATGGCGGCGCAGGTTGTTGGTCGTTGAATACAGCCGACCGAAGCCGGTAAAACCCATCCGGGACTTTGCCGACAAGCTGATCGACACCGAGGGACCGGGCATCCTCTTTTGGATGCTGCAAGGTGCTGTCCGTCACCTGGAAGAACTTGAGTCCCGCAGCGACTACCAACTTACCGAGGCGCAGGAGCATCGTATTGAGAACCTGAACGAGAGCGATAGCGTCCGGCTAGCGTAATGCGAAGTGCGCCGCATCGACGCCCCCCAAAGCTCAGTCGCCGCAGCTCGCCGAAATAGTCGAGTGCGGTGGTGCCGGTACTGAAACTCCGTGTTCGGGCGCTAGAACGTCTTCGTCGTGCCTAACGTTCCGGAAATAACGAACTTGTGGTTGTTATCGCCAAGTACAGTGAGTGTTTTGTTCACAATAAATGGGAAGATCCAGCACCGAGAGCACGCATTTCAAATCCCGCTGCATCACATGGTTCGCTGCAAGACCGGATAATCGGTGTAGCCCTTGCGCCCGGGCGCATAGAAGGTGGATTGATCCGGCGGGTTGAGCGGGGCGTTTTGCCGGAACCGTTCAAGCAGGTCTGGATTCGCGAGCAAAGGCACGCCAAACGCCACTGCGTCAGCTTCGCCCCTTGCCAGCACTTCATTAGCCGTTGCCTGGGTAAATCCCTCGTTCGCAATGTAGCTGCCGCCGAACGCCGCCTTCATTTGCGGTCCAATACGGTTGTCGCCCAGCGATTCCCGGGCGCATATAAAGGCAAGGTGTCGCTTGCCCAGTTCCCGCGCCACATATCCAAACGTGGCCAGCGGATTGGAATCGCCCATGTCGTGAGCATCGCCACGCGGAGCCAGATGCATGCCGACCCGGTCGGCACCCCAGACGGACATCACAGCATCGGCGACTTCGAGCATGAGCCGGGCGCGATTCTCTATCGAGCCGCCGTAGGCATCCGTGCGGTGATTGGTCTTGTCCTGGAGAAATTGATCGAGCAGGTAGCCATTGGCCCCATGAATTTCCACGCCATCAAAGCCGGCGACCTTGGCATTTGCCGCTCCGACGCGATAGGCCTCAATTATTCCAGGAATTTCTTCGAGCGCTAACGCGCGTGGGGTGACAAAGGATTTGAGCGGACGGACCAGGCTCACGTGACCCGCTGCGGCGATGGCGCTCGGCGCGACTGGCAATGCGCCGTTCAAAAATATTGGATCGGAAATTCGGCCGACGTGCCAGAGCTGGAGAACAATTCGTCCGCCGGCTTTGTGAACGGCATCCGTGACCAGCTTCCAGCCCTCCACCTGCGCGACGGACCAAATGCCCGGGGTGTCGGCGTAACCCACGCCCATCGGGGTGACCGCAGTCGCTTCGGAGATGATCAAGCCAACCGCGGCGCGTTGGGCATAATATTCGGCCATGAGGGCATTGGGTATGCGTTGCGTGCCGGCCCGGGCGCGGGTCAGCGGAGCGAAGATGATACGGTTGGAAAGGTTCCAAGCACCGATACGGACGGGATCAAATAGCGTTGGCATGTTGGTTTCAAAAATGTTGCATGACTCGGTTCACGATTGGCTATCGTTCGACAGATTGCGAACTTAAGGTCGCAGGGTGCGGATGTCAAAAAGTAATTCGATCGTTGTCGAACTATTCGTTTGGTGGCATGGTGCCCTTGTGAAGACCTATTCTCATCCAGCAATGAAGGATCTGGAGTTGCACATCGTAATGCAGGCGATGTCCGATCCCTGGCGCCTGGCGATCGTCCGCCAGCTGCTGCTAAGCAAAGGGCGCGCCTTGGCCTGCAACGAGGTCCGGCTGGATATTGCGAAGGCCACTCGATCGCATCACTTTGAGGTGCTCCGTGCCGCCGGCATCATTTTCACGGAGATGGATGGCACCAAGTGCATGACTTGCGTGCGGCAAGCTGAGTTGAATAAACGTTTTCCGGGTTTACTCAAATTGATCTCCACCGCGAAATAAGGCCTTTTCGATTCCACCGCCAGCGGGGTACGCCAGGGCCTGCACCGCGCGCAACAGGCGAAGCAGTCCGTCGGGTGAGCCTATTTGCGTCTTTCGATCCTGCTCCCTGTCGGCAATCCAACCGCTATCGAAAGCTAAAATGTTTGGAGCGCAACAAAACCGCTCTGCTGCCGGCGTCAGCTTGACGAGTTGGGATCAAACGTCCCGAGCGAAGTCACGAGATCGCACTTTGCCGAGCAATTTGTCGGCGCCCAATGCGCCGAGGATTTCGCGTGATTCGGCTCACGAACCACAGCGAAATGCAATGCGAGCAGGGATTTCGGCCCTAACGCTATCAGAAAGCTTGATTCGGCCAGACAGTCGCGTATTGAGGACAAGATGAACGCCCGCCGACCGCGCCAACTGCGTGATCCGCGCGATTGCCATTTCCACGTCTGCCGGCGCGACCAACATGAGGTCCGCCAACTCGTCGATGATGACCACAATGTAACTGAGCTTCTCGGGTATGATGATGTCCTCTTCGCGCGGCACGACGATTTCCTCGTCCACTTCCACGGCGAACCCATCCGCACCCGGCTCGACTTTCTCTTTCCGCGCCGTGAGCGGCAGTTCCATTTCCCGCTCGGGCAAGGGCTTGTCTTTCGGACGCGAGTTGAACGATCCAATGTTGCGCACGCCGACGCGGGCGAAAATCTGGGAGCGTTTTTCCATCTCGCTCACGACCCAGAGCAATGCGAGGATTACCTTTTAGTTCGGCAGCTCGGCCATGAATCTGGCCCGCTGCGCGCTGCGCAGTTTCTTTCGCGACTGTCGTCACGTCGCCGGCTGGACGGTCTTCGAGGAGGTGGTCGAGCAGCAGGGACCGGTGCGTCGCCGGTCGCGCTCAAGATCATCAAGGTAAAGGGCGTCATGACCACATCGCCCTGGCTTTGCCTCTTCACGCGGTGCTCGAACCACATTGCTGTTTCTTTCAAAACGCCAACACTTGGTACGGGTGGTTGACTATTCGTTACCCGGCAGGGACTTTCATCCGGCTAGCGGCACCAAGCTTCGGTTGGCGCACACGATGTCAAAAGAGGGGGTAACAGTCGGGTCTCAAAAATCGGGCAGCGGAACCGGGCCGAGCCGGAAGCTGCCGACCGCGGCGGCATTGCGCTTCCACTTGTCCTTCTTGCCTTTCCAGTTGTACAGGCCCCAGCGGAAGTCAATGGACTCGGCAAAGTCGCTGGCTTTCACGCCGGCGACTTTGACATCCGCCGCCCAACCCTTACCCTGGCTGGCGGAATAGTAATTCACGCTCGCCTCGTACCAGACCTGCGCTTTGTATTTCCGGTCGTTCGGATGGGGGCCGACCAGATCCTTGAGCGGGTTTTCCACGGAACGCAGGTGATCGCCGTTGTTTTGTTTCGAGCCGGGCACCAAATTCCCGATCGCCGCGCCCGAGCCTTCAAAATTCTCGTTGATCAAATGAAGCCGAACATAGTTTGGCGCATTATCCGTCAGCCGTTTCTTGACGATCATGGCCCAACCCGGCGGGTCAACGCTCGGCGGCGAACCCATGCGGCGTTTGGGGGTCAGCGGATCCGCCTTGGCTTTGGAGGCCTTGGCGCTGCCGAGATCGGGCACGACGGTTTGCTCCAGATCGTCGTAGCTGCCGCCAACGAAGGCAGCCTTCGCCAGAATCTCGACCAGTTCCCGCATGGCGGCGCGCATCAGTTTGTTCTGCGCGCTGATCGCCTCGCTGTCGGCGGCGCGGTTGCCCGGGGTGGCTCCCGTGCCCAGTTGACGGTTTAGCTTCGTCAATTCCTTGACAGCAACGGTGATGGTTTGCCGGCGCTCTTTGGCGCTGCCGAGCGCCTTCTTTTTCTCCGCATCGCCGAGGCTGGATTCTTCGATCAGTTGAATTGCCAGATCGGCGTCCATCGGCGCGCTGGCAACCATGAGTCGCGGGTTCTCCGGCTCGCCTTCGAGATAGACGGAATGTTCCTCGCCGTCTTCGGCGGGAGCGGACTCCCGGGCGTGCCACCAATCGAAAATCGAACCGGCAATTTGCCGGCCGGTTTCCTTGAGGGATTCCCACGCAGTGCCGGCGGCATCAATGAGTTTTTCAATCGCGCCGTCCACCTTCGTTCGGATGGCGGTGACGACTTCTTTGATCTTCTCGCCGAGTTTGCCCAGGCCAAGTTGGTTGGCCAGAAATCCGATGGCGATCGGCAACACCCGCACCGCCGCGCCTTCGACAAAATCCGCCGCCCGCGCAATGGCCCCCTTGGCGATGTCGCTCACGCCGAGGAACACCGAGTTCACGATCTCGAGGATCTGCTTCAGGTACTGCATGAACGACTCGATGGCGTTATAGACCGCGATGATGGTGTTGATCGCCGGCGTGATCCCGGAAATGTCAAGGAAGCCCAGCAACCACTGAGTCGCCTTCTGAATAATCTTTTCCATCACGTAGCCCTTGACCTTTTCGATCACCGTGTCCCAAAGATCGTTGAGGTGATTCCGGATTTCTTCCCAGAAACCCACTGGCCCTTTCTCGATCAGGACCTTCAGCCAGCGGAGCACAAACGCGCCGGCATCCAGCGCGCGGCGGACCTTTTGGGCCACGGCGTCGCCTTTCTTCTTGGCGATCAGCCCGAGCACATGTTCCTTGGTGAGGCCGAGAATTTGCGAAACTACATCGAACACGCCGGCGATGCTGAATTCCCGCGGCACCGTGATGTTGACGTCCTTCAACTGGCCAAACAGCCAGTCGGCGAGGCCTTTCAGCAGGTGCGTCCAGATGTGGTCAATGAACTGACCCAGGCCTTTCGTCGCCGCCTTGATTGTGTTGATGATGAAGCCGATCGGGTTCCTGATGATGTCCTTGAACGCCTTGGCGGCATTGCGGACGAGGCTGACGACAAGGTCCGGCGGCAGGCCAAAAAATTCCAGCACGCTGCTGAAGAACGTCCACGCCGCTCCCAGCAAATCACCGTGGACAAAGACCTGGATCAAAATCTTCCGCGCCAGCCCGAGCGCCCGGGCGACGATGTTGGGAACCTCAAGAATCTCCTTGAAGACCGGGATGCGTCCGAGAATTTGGTGGATCAGGAAGTCCTGCAACGGCTCGCGGATGCACGCTGGAATCAAGTGCCACACGCCTTTGATCAATTCGCCCATGCGACCGACCAGGTCGCTCATGACGTCGAAGATCTTTTCCAGAGCGCGCAGGATTGGATTCACCCACCGCGCCAGCGTGGCGAGGCATCCGTCCACTCCGCCGAAAACGCCATGCACCCCGCCCGCGATCCAACCGCCCAATTGGTTGGCGGCGCGGCCCAGCCAGTTCAAGGCCCCGCTGGCGAGGTCGAAGGGCGGCGTGTTCGCGATCCCGGAGATCAACTCGGCCACGCCGCCAGTGATCGAAGTCACGGTCCCTGCAATCGCATCGCCCGCCGACGAGACGCCGCGGCGGACGGCCGCAATCGCGTTCAGGATGCCGGGCAGAATCTGGGCGCGCAGCGGCTTTTGGTTCTCGGCCACGCTGCCGTTGTCCATGTTGTCCGCCATCTCGCCAGCATGTTCGGCCCAATTCGTGATCGAGCGGATGAAATCCCCGATCAAGCGGATGGGCAGAAAATTTCCGATCGCCGTGAACACCCGGCTCAGGGGTTCGGTCACCGGTTTGAAGAAACTCTTGATGCCATCCCACGCCTCGCTGGCCTTCGCAGTAATCCAGTCCAGCAAGCCCCCGCCGCCTTCGCTCGAACCCCCTCCGCCACCGATGCCGAGCAGGTCGGTGATGAAATCCCACGCGCCGGAGACAGCGTCGCGCACCGGCGCGGTCAGTTGCCACAGCTTGCTGCCGAGCCCGGTGATAAAATCCCAAACGTCCCCCGCGACCTCTTTCAAGAAGCCGCCGATGGGTTTGAGCAAATTGTTCCAGACGCCCGTGAAGAAATCGCCGACCGGGCGGAAGAATTCCACGAGTCGGTCCCACACCGCTCCGGAGATTTCGGCCACCGTGGCTTTCAACTCGCGCACGCCTTCGAGCAACGGTTTGCAATTGCCCTTGGCGAGGGCGCCAAGGATTTTGGCGACCCGCGCTCCGAGCTTCCCGAATTGCCCGATGAAATTGCCGACAAATTCACCCGCCTCCCGCAGTCCGCTGAAAATAAATCTGAATGGCGCGGTGATAAGGTCTTTGAGAAATCCCACGATGCCCAGTTCGCGGATTTTCCCGAGCGCGTCCGCCAGCCAGCCCGGCAAGAACTTTTTGACCGCCCACCAAAAGGCATCCGCCAGTTTGTCGCCCGCCCACGCGACTGCATCGGCCCCGGCATCATAGACGGCCCCGGCGGCATCGCCGACCGCGTCCACGAGGCTTTCACCAAAATAGGGTTGAATCATGCCCGGCGTTGCCGGGCTTAGGGTTGCCGGGCTTGTCGCTGGCGGGCCGTGGGCGTACTCGGCGTTTTGCTCGGCGCTTTGTTGAACGGTGTGCGCAGCTTCATGCGCGATCACCGTGAGATCATTCGGACTTTGTCCGGCGGCGAGGAAGATGTGGTTGTGCTGAACAAAGGCGCGTGCGCCGACTCTCGCGGCGGCCTGGGCGGCGTCCGGGCCGGTGTGAATTCGCACGGCGCTCAGATCGGCGCCGAGCGCGGGCTCCAGTCGTTGCCGCAAGCCGGGCGCGATGGGCTGACCGCCGGAGCTTCCTTCCACGGAAACCGAACGAACGACGACCCGAGGCCGCCCTGGCGCGCGGACCGGGGCTGGAGATTGCGCTGGCCGGCGCGCAACCGTTTCCGCCGCGCGATTGGCCTCCGCTTCCCAGCGGTCGCCCCGCCGGCTGACGGGCGCAGTCGGTCCAGAGGAAGCGGTCGTTCGCGTGGAAGTGGTCGCGACGGTTTGCCCACCCGCCCGAGCCGTGGCGGTGATGAAGCGCGGCATTCCCGCCGCCGCCCCGCGATTAGTTTGAGCGGGCGCCACCGCGCGTCGTGCGCTGGGGGCGGCGCGGCGTGTCAGCATCGGGCTGAAGGAGCGATTGCTCATCTGCTCACGATTGGGGAACTGGTTTTGGCACGGCCAATCCCGGCGGCGGCGTCCGGCCGGCCTTGCGACATTCGGCCGCCAGCGCCCGGAGAATTTTCGGAAAATCCAGCCGGCCGCTGTCTTCGCGAGCCGCGACGGCGGCGGCGAGCACCACGTTGCGAATTTGGCCGCCGGCGAAATCGCATTGGCCGGCCAGCAGATTCAGTTCTTGCACGCTCAGCAAGTGGCCCGGCCCGAGATGCGCCTCCCACAGCGCGCGGCGATCCATCGGCCCAGGCGGCGGAAACTCGATGACCACATCCAGCCGGCGGGAGAACGCAGCATCAAAACGCGCGCGGCTGTTGCTGGTGAGTACGGCAATGCCATCGAACGTTTCCATGCGTTGCAGCAGGTAGTTGGTCTGGGCATTGGCGAAGCGATCGTTCGACTCGCGCACATCGGTCCGCTTGCCGAAGAGCGAGTCGGCTTCATCAAACAGCAAGAGCGCCTCCGTCCGCTCCGCTCGCGCCAGCAGTCGCGCGAGATTCTTTTCCGTCTCGCCAATGTATTTGCTCGTCACCGACGCCAGGTCCACGCGGTACAGCGGCAAGCCGAGCCGCGTCGCCAGCCAGCCGGCGGCGAGGGTTTTGCCCGTGCCCGACGGCCCGGTGAACAGCGCCCGCACCCCCGGCGAATAGCGAGTGGCGGCGGCGATGCCAAGACCCGTGGCCAATCCATCCCGCTGCCGGCAACGCGCCAGCAACATTTCCAATTCGGCCCGCAATTCGGCGCTGAGAACAAGGGCGTTGTCCGGCACCGGATCGGGCAGCAGTTGTGCGAGCGATTCGAGGCCGGAGCCTTCGCCGGAACGCGACACCGCGCGAATCATTTCCGGGCCGGGCCGCGGCTGCGCGCTGAACCGAGCCTGGTGTTGCGCCAGTCGCGCAAGCTGCCCGATGCGAGCCGCGCTCAACCGGTGGCTGCGCCCCAGTTCCGCCGCCGCGTCCGTGTCGCCCAGGGATTCCCGCCAGAGCGCCGTGCGTTCATCGGCGGTTGGCACCGGCAGTGGCCAGTTGATTACGTCCGCGCCGGGAGATTCGATGGTGCCGTCCAAGCCCGCCGCGACCAACACCGGCCCGCGATAAAACGGAATCGTTGGCGACTGTTTCACTTCGCTCGGCGCCGGATCAAGCAGGAAAACCGGCACCAGCCCCTGCAACAACAACCACGCCGCCAGGCCGGTGAGCGGCGTGTTCGCCTCGGCGAAAAATGGGCGCAATTTCAATGTCCGCACGACTTCCGCCGCCGCCGTGCGCGCCTCGTCCAGCGACGGCGAACGAATCACGAGCACCGGGCTGCCATCGTTGCGGAGTCCCTCGGCATGGCGACGGCAAATTTGCCGCATGGATTCTGGCAGTGACACCGGCAGCATCGGCCCGCCGATCACTCCGCTTGGCCACGAAGATTCGCGTCCCGCGAGCGCGAGATTCAGCGGCATGGGGAGAGCGACGGTGCGTTCCGAATACGGCGCTTGATCGTTGCCCAGCATCAGAACACCGCTGCCGAAGGCCGGGCCGCTTGCGAACTGCCCCGGAGTCAGCCGCTGATTCTCCGCCAAGCCGCCGAAAGCCGACGCCAGCAAGCCGAGCGTCGGACGCGATCCCGCCAGCGGCATTTGCGCAAACGCCAGGGCACGGCCTACCATCACGTCTTCCTCCACCGCAGCGGCCAGCGCGACCGTGAGAATTTCCGGCGCGGAAAAATCCCAGGCCCGCGCCAGCCGCAGCAAGGCTTCATCCTCCGGTCGCGGATGCTCCAGTGCGCGCTGGACAAGTTCGGGCAATTTCTCCGCCGCGCCGCCGACGGATTCGAGGGCCGCGGCGAGAAAATCAGTCTCCGAGCCGCCCGCCGCATCCCGGCCGACGCGCGCCGCCACCAGGGCCAGCGCTAGTTGTTTGAGCGGCGATGAGCGCATCCTCAATCCTTCCGCGTGTAGTGAAACGACACGACCCGTCCGAGCCACGGCACCCAGCCCGGATCAACGTCCAGCGCCGCCCGCCGGATGCGAGCGTCCGCTTCGCCGGGGCGAAAGAATACATCTATGTGCGTGTCGGTGATCGAAACTTGTGCCGGTCGGCGCACTAGTGATTTCAGGCCCAACCCGCTTTGCCGCCGAGACAACCGATGCGCGCCGAGCGCCAGCGCAACTGCAAGCGGATCGAAATTGGTTGGGAGGTCCGTAGCGCGGAGAACCTTCCGAGCGCTCTCCCTCTCCCCCGCGGAGGGGGAGAGGGTCGGGGTGAGGGGGAAACTGCGGGTCGTCGTCGCGTTCTCCCGAAACCCCTCCCCATGAACGTCCCATCGGAGCGCGGACGCCCTCGTCCGCGCGTCGCGAGGCCGGCCTTTCGCGCGGACGAAGG